>DASRLC010000068.1:0-11795 GCA_035648655.1 Polyangia bacterium | reverse complement strand
TGGAAGCTACGTTCAGCCGGGCGCCGTCGCGAACGCGCAGCAACGGCAGGTCCTCAGGGTGCTGGCGGGGGGGCGTAACTGAGCGCCTGAACGATGGGAAACCCGGGAGCAACCGTTTCCCAATCGTTTCCCAACCCCGTTCTTGTCTGCCTCTGCCGGAAAAACAGTAATAAAATCGTGGAGATGAACGGGATCGAACCGTCGGCCTCCTGAGTGCGATTTCTTAGATTATCGAGCGGCGGCGGGTACTTACAAAACGGAAACGTTTCAAGGGTAAGCGAAACGTCAGCAGTTTCGCAAAGATGCTTTTGAAACGATTGGAAATCAGCGGGTCGAGTGGACGAGTGTCGAACGCTCTGCGCGGTCGCGGGACGTATCAGCCGTGTTCGAGGCGGCGTCGCGCTTCGCAGTGTGACACGCGCGTCGCGGTCATGTTGTACCGCGCGCGCGAAGCTTGGGAAGGCTGAGCACGATGTGCAGCTCGCCTAGGATGTACGACGCTATGGGGACAGGCAGGACAAAGCGCGTCTTCCTGGCCTGAGGCGCCATTCCGAACGCCTGGTAATCGCCGATCTGCCAACCCCACAGAGAAGCATGACCATGGCCATGACTATGGTCATGGAGAGAGCGCGGCGAGGCGCCTCTGGAGATGTCGCCGGGTGCGCCGCTGATTATCGGGTGCGCGCCTTCTGACGGTTGCGCAGCCGGAAAAACGCCAGGGCGGCGAGGAGGAGGTCAACGACTTCACCCCACCCAGGAGAGCCTGCCGCGACGTAGGTGCAGCCGGAGCCGCTCCTCGTGGTCCCGCCGTCCGTCGGGGCGCCCGAAGACCCGGCGCTCCCGTCGTGGTGCGAGCCCGCATCGAGGGGTCCACGCCCTCCTGCACCTCCCGCCATTCCCGTCGTAACCGACGCATCCGGTGTTCTGTTGCCGCCGCCACCATCCACTGCAAGTCCTCCCATCCCGCCTGCGCCGGTCTGGCTCAGGGGCGCGTCGGGACCACCGCCGTCCCTGGTCCCCCCTCCGGTTCCACCTGCTCCCCCATTCGATGCGGCGCCAGCGCCGCCGCCGGTCCCCCCGGCGCCCGTTGGGGTTGAGCCAGCTTCCACACCACCTCCGTCCGCTCTTGCTCCGCCCCTTCCGGCGGTCCCCGAGTCCGATGCGGCGTCGGCGCCGCCGTCGAGAGGTGCCACCGGACCGCGGTACTGCCAGATCTGGTCCAGCATGTCGTTGTTCGGCAGGACCGAACTGAGGCCTCCTTGGAAGACGAGCGCCCGCGCGTTCACCGAGTCATACCTCAAGGCGACGAGCGAGAGCGGGCTTGGAAGTGTCGAGTCTGTGGTGTTGGTCCAGGTTCCGGAAACGGGACTCCACTCCCACGTGTCAATTAGCGGCGTCCCTCCTGTTCTCACCCCGCCCACAACGACCGTGGGCGTGTTGCCCCCAATCATGATGACAACGCGGCGGTTAGAATCGAACACGACCGCCTCATTGACCCGCAGGGCCGGCCCTGCCCCGCCGCCCGGCGGCGCCCAGTCGGTGGAGGTATTCGTCTGAGCGTCCCATTGCCGCACGGCTCCCTTACCGTCCGCATTGATGAAAAATGCCACGCTCCGATCGGGATCGTAGGCCATCATGGGGAGCTCAGCCAAGCCTGGCGAAGCCGGTATCGCGCCCCGCAGCACCAGCGTCGCAGTCGCTGGGTCCAACTCCCAGATTTGGTTGCCAAAGATGACGACCTTGTCACGGGCTTGGTCATAGAACGTCGGAAATCCAGTGCCGCCCGTGTTGGGCAGAGGCCCGGTCGCCGGGAGCGTCGCTGGAGTCTGCGTCCAGCTGTCTGTTGACGATGTCCAGGTCCAGACCGTGGCCGCGCCAGTACCTGGCGAGACGAAGATCAGGAGTTGATCTCGTTTGGAGTCATACGCCGTAGCGCCCGCGTTATACTGCCCAGAAGGCCCCGGGGAATTGGCATTCGTCAGGTTGTCCCAGTTCCCGTCGTTCCAGCCTCCGACGTGGGGCCACGACCACAGGTCCTGGAAGAAACCGAAAGCTGCTCCGCAGCACGTCGTGCCGCCGAAGGCGCGGATCTCGCTCGCTCGGCTGTCGTAGACGATCGCCGAATTGCTCCGCGCGAGGGGTCCGCTTGGCACGCGATTCGTCCAAACGGCGGAGACCGGATCGTACTCCCAGATATTGCCGCGCGCATCGAACGCGACAAGGACGTTGCGGTCCGCTTCGTAAGCGAAACTACCGGGATAAGGGCCGGTGGCGACACCCGCCACCGTCGTCGCGTCGGCTGTCCAGCTGGGAGGTGTGGCCAGCGGGGCGTATTCCCACACCCGGCGCGACTGATTCGAGGGGGATACATCGGTGTTCGTATACATGACGATCTTGCCGCGAGATGAATCGAAAGCCATGGAGGAGTAGGCGATGCCGACGTCGTCGGTCTGAGACGAGCCGGGAGTGGTGTTACCGGTCGACCCGATTGCGGGGCCTTGGGTCCAGGTCTGCGCCGCTCCGTCCCATTCCCAGGTCTCGTCGAAGGAATTCGTTCCATCGGTGCCACCGTAAACGACGACCTTCTGGCGGACGGAATCGTAGGCCATCGTGTGATAAGCGCGCGGGGTTGGCTGGGCGCCGCCAGGCGTTGGATTGGTCCAGGTCCCGGTCGTTCCGTTCCACTCCCATAGATCATTCAAATAGACGCCGTTGGGACCCGCGCCGCCGAATACGACCGCCCGCTGCCGCGCGAGGTCCCAGACCATGCCGGTCGCGTAGCGGGGAGAAGGTTGCGGCCCGGAGATCACCCGTTCGGTCCAGGTCTCGGTCGGGCTGTCCCACTCCCATAGATCGTTAAAGAAGACGCTGTTCGTCGTCAAGCCTCCGAACACGAGCGTCTTTTTTCGAACCGTGTCGTAGGCCGTCACGTGAAGGTATCGGCCCGCAGGCCCCGCCCCCGTCGGGGTGCGTTCCTGCCAGGCACCGAACCCCCCGCTCCACTCCCAAGTGTCCTGATCCACGGACTCCGTCGCTGGCGAGAGACCGCCGAACACCTGCAGGCGCTGGTCGTCGACATCGTACGCCAGAGGCGAGTACTCACGCGCCAGCGGCCCGACCTGCCAGAGGAGCTGCCAGCCGACTGGGGAGATCGAGAGCGCCGAGCTGACCGCGTTCGTATCTCGGCGCGCGCAGGAGATCGACAGCAATATTGAGATTCCGATCGCGATGCTGCGCCCTTTCATAAGCGCCACCGACCGACCCTCGTTTGGCAAATGACGGAAGTTGTGCTGCACGAGTCACCCCACTGCTGGCTGCCGGCCAGCAAGCACGATGCTACTCCCATTTTCGCGCGGACGCGACACCGGTCCCCCGAACGCCCTCCGCAGCAGGTCCGCCGCCCCGTCCGGGAGGTTGTGTGCAGGAGAGGGACTGGCGAGCCGCAAATTTCGAGCGGCTGGGAAGGACAACTGCACGTAACGTCCCGAAAGGCGCCGTTATCCGAAAACGTCAGTCAACCCCGATACTTCGGGGGCTTGCACAGACTCCCGCGCGCTTGCCGCAGCTTTCGTGAGGTCTGGTCGGTTCGAGTTTGGGATGGTTGGATCTGTTTGGGCAACTGGTGGGCAAGATGTTGGCAGTGGAGCGGTTTTGCGCGGACCGATGCTCCCACCCTCATGACAGGGAGGTGAGCTGGGCCAACGCCTGAAGCCTCTCTATCGGCACGAAGCCGGTACTCTTCTTAAAATCCATCTTATGCGTGAAGGACTGGACCGCATCGGACGGATCGATCCGCCGGAAGTTGACGCTCAGCAGCCGCTCACGATCAAAATCCACCGATAGGAACGTGTCATTCGTCATGTGGCCCGTCGCCGTGTTCAGCCTGACAGTACCGACGTCGACCAATACCCTCCCGACCGGGAGGAGGTGAAACAGCTCACGCGCTACCCGGAGGGCCACGCTACAGACGTGCTCCTGGTAGAACCCCCAATACTTCGCCTTCGGCATGTCCTTAGTCGACAGCTTCCCCGACGCGAGCAGCTTCTGCTCCACCGTCGGCACGATGGTATGAGGAACGAACACCGAGGCCTCGACGACCGCCTGCTCGATGACGCGCGTCACGACCTTCCCGCCGATGGCCTCGATCTCCTCGAACGTTCCCAGGTTCTCGATCGCGACCTGATAGGCCTGCAGGTCACCCTGAACGATTCCTCGCGCGGTGTGCTGGTATTGGTTCCATTGCTCCAGAGCCTCGCGATGGGCCGCCTCGTCTTCGGCGCGCGCCTTAGGTATGACTGCCTCCAGCTCCGCACGGCGCTTTTTGGCACCTCCGAACAACCGGTCGAGTATCGAGGGCTGGTATGACTCCAGTGCGCGGCGCGCTTGGCTTTCGCGCTCCTGAGTTGGCGGCGGGGGCGCGGACGCGATGACCTGAGCCCAATCCGACGGGTCGGCCGCGTCATGATGAAGAGTAACAATCATCTCAAGATGGTTCTCGTGCGCCTCGACGGTGGTTCCCGCAAATGCCTTCAGGTTTTCGGCCGCAAGCCTCTTTTCTTCAGCTACGTCGAACCGATATCGCTTTGCGGCCTCGCGCTCAGACCTCTGCTGGGCAGCAGCGAACGACGCGAACAACCCGCGGTGGTGATGGCGACTCATGAGGTCCCGGCTCCCCGATCAACCGCAGCTTTCTCTAGTATCGCGAGGCTCTGGCGGTACTCCAGTGCCTCCGGCACCTCCGTGTACTTGAAACTTGTGTTCTTGGCTCTATCGAGCTTCACGAGAACCTCCCCCACCTCGACCGGCGTCGCTCGAAAGAACTCGCGCCGCGCATTGACCGCGTTCATTCGACGGTGGGCGAACGCGTCGTGCAGTTCTCCTTCGAGGCCGACCGCATCGTCGCTGAACACGAAACCATGCACATCGAAGCCGAAGGGGACGGACGCGCCGCCAAGCTCCTGGACGCGTTCCGTCGGATCGAGCCTGCGCGTAAGCCCGATCTTCACGACCCCCTCGCCGAACGCGCCGATGTTTGAGATCACGTACACCCAGCCCGCGCGCGTGTTGGCCGATCGCTTTTCGAGATCGTCGGAAGCGTTCTCGATCTCCTGAAGCTTTGTCTCGGCCTTTTCGACGGCAGTATGGTCTGCGTTAGCCCGAGCCGCGACGAGAAGGTTTTCGTAGTGCGCCCGTTCCTTCTCGAAACGCTCCTGTTCCCGTTCGATCTCGATGCGGGCCTGCTCTTCGTCGGCGCGACGTTCCCTTGCCTGACGGAGCCGCTCCTTCCGCTCCTCTTTCTCCTCCTCTTGCTTCTGCAGGAAGTCGGCCGTGAGACCCAGTTCCTCCACGCGCAAGGCGTGGTAGTCCTGGGTGATTCTGATCTTGAGGGACGCGCCGAGCTTCGATACAGTGTCGCGCGACTTTTCGAGGCGCTTGACCGCGGCGTCGAGGGCATAGGGCCGCATCGTCTGCACAATGTTGTCGGCCTCATTGTTGTAGGATCGCAGCATCAATTTACCGAGGTCCTTCACCATCTTCGCGCCGTCCGCCGCCGAGCCGTTGATGGCCCAGCCGACGCCGCTTTGAACGGCCGCTCCGTCACGTTTTGCCATCTCACGAATACGTCCCGAGATGTCGTCGAGCCGTTCCTTATAGGCAGCCGCGTCTTGCAGGCGATGGTGATACTGATAAATCCCAACCTCTTGAAGCAACGCGAGGCTGCTAGTCTCGATGATCTGTTGCTTCCAATGATTGTATTCGGCCCGCAGATTCTCGATTGCCTGCTGAAGCTGTGCCGCCTCGAGCGCGCTCGATTCGCTGATGCCCCCCGGGGGCATCGCCGGCGGCGGCACAGGTGTCGCAGATATCGGCGCTTGCTGGGCGGGCGGATGGGTTTGGGGGGTCCATTGCTGGCCGTCCCACCATCGCAGCGTCCGTTGATCTTGGGGGTCGGGATACCAGCCCGGCGCAGTCATCGCGCCGCAGGATAGCAGAGTGTGCCCAGCCGAAATATGCGCTCAATCAGACCGCTGGCGGCCGTACCGAGACGTTGCCGGTCTTCGGCCGCTCTCGACGCGGCCAGCAAACCCGCGACGAAGCGCCGCAGTGAAGGGCGCGGCCTTCGACCGGGGGCGGCTGCGGCCCTTCTTACCACTGCGACTGCTATTCTCAAATAATATCCATTAGTTGCGTCGCACACCATCCTGGTGTAGTGTGGTGCACGCGAGGCAGTAGGCGATGAGTACCAGGAGAAAGCAGAATGGCCAAGCCAAGCTCGCGCGCCCACGCGCGTCGATCAGCTTTCCCGCTGAGCTATATCAGGCGCTCGAGGAGCTTGCGCGTCGCAAGAAGGTGTCCCTCGCCTGGGTTGTCCGCGACGCAGCCGAAAAATACATTGCCCGTGTGGAGTGACCCGACGTGAGCGCGAGAAGATCTACGGCGGCAGCTGAGCGCGGCGACGACACGGGGACTACGCCATCTGCACGCCTCAAGAAGGCTTTAACGCTGCCCAATGGAGCGCGCTTCTATCGCTGTGCGCTCCAGGTTAATCCATTCGCGTACCTTGGTCGCCACAGCAAACAGACGGCATTCCAGGACGAGGATTCGTACAACGAGGCAATCATTGCCGCGTGCCATGCCGTCGCGATCGAAGTGATCGGTGTTACCGACCACTACCGTGTAGAAGAGTCCGCTGGCCTGGTGAAAGCAGCTCGCGCTGCAGGGCTTCACGTCTTCGGCGGCTTCGAGGCGGTCGCGAAAGATGGCGTCCACTTCCTCTGCCTATTTGACCAGGACAAGGAAGCCAGCCTCGAACGGCTGATCGGCGAGTGTGGTGTCCGTGACGCGAGCGAAGCATCGCCTACCGGCGAACTCGATTCAGAGGAGTTGCCGACGCGTGCAAAAGAGTGGGGTGCGGCCTGCATCGCGGCGCACGCACTGGCTGACGCTGGTGGCCTATTCAAAAAACTCAGCGGCCAGACGCGAGTCAAAACCTGGACTAACCCGCACCTGCTCGCCTGCGCCATAGCTGGTCCAGTCGACCAGGCCCCTGAGAACGTCCGTCCTATTCTCAAAAATGAAGACGCGGCCCATAAGCGCGCGACGCCCTGCGCCGTCATCAACGCATCGGACGTGAGCGACCCCGCCGATCTTCAGAAGCCCGGCGCATCGTGCTTCATCAAGATGTCGGCGGTTTCAGTGGAAGGCCTACGGCAAGCGTTTCTCGACCCACAATCCCGTATTCGTCTCAACAGCGATCCGGCCCCGGAACCGCATGCCGAGTTTCTTGCGATGACATGGGAGGGCGGTTTCTTGAACGACACGGGTGTCCACTTCAACGAGAACCTCAATGTTCTCGTCGGAGGGCGCGGCACCGGCAAGTCAACGCTCATTGAGAGCCTCCGCTACGTGCTTGGCATCGAACCACTTGGCGAGGACGCGCGAAAATCTCACGAAGGCGTGATCCGGTACGTGCTGCGCGCCGGTACGAAGGTCTCACTGTTGGTGCGCTCACACACGCCCTCGCAGCGCTGCTACACAATCGAGCGGTCCATTCCCAATCCCCCCACTGTGAAAGACGAGTCGGGGGAAGTCCTCACGCTATCTCCGCGCGACGTCATGCCCGGCGTCGAGGTTTTTGGCCAGCACGAGATTTCGGAGCTGACCAAGAGTCGCGAGAAACTCGCGCTGCTCCTGGAGCGCTTCGTCGATCGCGACTCGGATTTGTCGAGCCGGAAGTCCAAGCTCAAGCTCGATCTAGAGCGCTCTCGCAGCCGACTCCTCGATGTACACCGCGAAACCAAGGCCCTTGATGACCGCCTCGCCACACTTCCGGGGCTCGAAGAGACGCAAAAGCGCTTCCAAGATGCCGGCTTGGAGGAAAAACTCAAGGAACGGACGCTTCTTATTCGTGAAGAACGGGTATTCACGAACGTTACGGAACGACTTGAAGCGGTTCGAGCGCTTCAAGCGGAGATAGAGGAAGCCCTTCCCCTGGATACCGCCTTCGTGACGCCAAAAGCACTCGAAGGTCTGCCCGGCGCTCACCTGCTCGGTCAGCTTAAGCGGATTCTCGATGAGCTAAGCGGCAAGTTCCAGGCTACCTCCGCGCAGATGCTTGCTTCCCTGGCTGATGCGGAGAAGGCGATCGACGCGACGAAGGCCAAATGGAATGCCCGCCGTAAGGCGATCGTGGAGACCTACGAGAAACTCCTCCGGGAGCTTCAGAAATCCAAGATCGACGGCAACGAATTCATCCGGCTGCGGCAACAAATTGAGGAGTTGCGTCCCCTTCGCGAAAAGAAGGAAGCGCTTGCACGCGAGCTGGCAACGCATGAAGCCCGCCGGCGTAAGCTGCTGACCGAGTGGGAAGACACGAAGGCGAGCGAATACCGGGAACTCGAGAGCGCCGCCAAGAAAGTATCGCGCAAGCTGCGTGAGCGCGTCCGTGTCGAGGTAGCCATGGCCGGTAACCGCGAACCTCTTGAGCATCTCCTTCGAGAAGTCGGAGGCAACCTTGCCGCCGCGATCGAACGCTTGCGCTCCGCCGAACACCTCTCCCTTCCGGATTTTGCCCAGCGGTGCCGCGAAGGGAAGGAGGCGCTGGTTAAGCATTTCGGTCTCCCGTCCGGCTCGGCCGAGAGGATCGCCCAGGCTGCGCCCGACCTTTTTATGCGGATCGAGGAGCTTGATCTTTCCGCGACAGCGGCCATCGAACTCAATACCGCGCCGGAGGGGGAGCCTCCGACATGGCAGACGCTGGAACAACTCTCGACCGGCCAAAAGGCGACGGCCGTACTGCTATTGCTGCTGCTTGAGTCCGAGGCGCCGCTCGTCGTCGACCAGCCGGAGGATGACCTCGACAACCGCTTCATCACCGAGGGCGTCGTCCCCATCATGCGTCAGGAAAAGCGGCGGCGTCAGTTTGTCTTCTCGACCCACAACGCGAACATTCCCGTCTTGGGGGATGCCGAGCTTATCCTGGGCCTCGCTGCGTCCGGCGAGGCGAAGGAGGGCCGCGCCAAGATCGCGCCGGAACACATGGCGTCGATCGACGCGAAGCCAGTGCGCGATCTTGTGGAGGAGATTCTCGAAGGTGGCCGCGAAGCGTTCGAGATGCGCCGCTCGAAGTACGGATTCTGAGAATGACGACTCACACAGAGTTGCTGGAGCTGATTCGTAACGGGGAGAGTTCCGGCGTTGATTTCAAGCGCGACGTGCTTGAGAACCACGCATTGGCGAAGGCCCTCGTCGCGTTCTCCAACCTCGATGGCGGTCGGGTACTGTTGGGCGTCGACGATGACGGGTCGATCTTCGGAACAACTCGCGCCGATCTCGAAGAGTGGGTGATGACAGCCTGCCGAGACAAAATTCGGCCGAGCATCATTCCGTTTTTCGAGGTTATCCGCGACGTCGAGCCTGGGAAGGATGTCGCCATCGTCAGCGTGACGCCTGGCTATGACGTGCACAGCGTCTGGCACCAGAACCGCAACACCTACTATATCCGCGTCGGGACCCAGAGCCGCGAGCCGACTCCCGAGGAGCTGGGCAGGCTCTTTCAGCAACGAGGCTCTTTCCGTGCGGAGCTGCGTCCGGTTTCCGGCGCAAGGTTGTCCGACCTCGATCGTCGCCGACTGCGAGATTACTTCGCGCGTATCCGACAACAGGAAGTGCCCGACGATGAGGACGAGGCCGGGTGGCAGACCCTCCTTCTCAACACCGAGATCATGACCGAAGAGGGCGTGACTGTCGGAGGGATGCTGCTGTTTGGAACCACGCCGAATCGCTTCCTGCCTCAGAGCGGCATCGATGCTGTCGCATTTGAAGGCACGCAGAAGGACTATGCTGCTCGTGAGCGTGCGTCGCTACGCGGTCCGATGACGCCGCTAATAGCCTCCAATGGCTCGATCGTCGAGAATGGCCTTGCGGAGCAGGCTCTAGACTTCGTTCGACGCAATATTCCAGCAAGCGCGAGTCTGGACGGCGCGCGCCGGATCGAGCGCCCCGTCTATCCGCCTGAAGTGCTGCGCGAAGCCATCGTGAACGCGCTCATTCATCGCGACTATCTGCTGACAAGCACCGACATCGAGCTTGCCATTTACACCGACAGACTAGAGATCGTCTCACCTGGCAGGCTCCCCAACGGCATCACGCCGGAACGGATGCGTACCGGCTGCCGCGCTGCGCGCAATCAACTGCTGAAGGACGTGATGCGCGACTACGGATACTTGGAGCATATGGGCATGGGGGTTCCGCGCAAGATCGTCCGGGGCATGAAGGCACACAACGGGACTGAGCCCGACCTTCTGGCGGAGCAGGAGCAGTTTGTGCTGCGACTCTTCGCGGGTCGTGACGCTAGCCCACCGCCGGCAGATTCTTAGGACGCATCCGGTGATTCATCCTGGACCTCCGCCTCGATAAGAATCGGATGTTCCATCGCTTTCAGCCCGTTCTCCAGGTCGACGCCTAATGGAACGGCGGGCCAGTGAGTACGAATCCACATCTCAGGAAACACGGACTTCGTAAACCGCGACGTCCGTTCCATGACGTGTGTGGTGGGGCCTTTGACGCGGAGCCCGGAAATGGAGCCTGTGTCACTGAAGAACACAACGCATGGCCCGGTAACCCGAAACACGAAGCCTGTATCTTGCATGTTCAGGACAACTGGAATCATAAGTCGAGCGTCCTGCTGTTCGATGTCATCGAGGTCTCGTTGGGCCGCCGGCCCGACGATGAATCCGGGTAGCATTCCTTCCCACGGGACGTTGTGGATCAGCACCGCGTCAAGCAAGCTCAACGAGCGGGCGAATTCTTCGTCTGAGAGAGCGTCAAGGAAGACGCTCTCAAGGCCAAGGTTCAGAGCGTGAAAAACAGTTTCGATAGCCGTGAGGCCAGCGCCACGGCTCGCCAGAGGAGAGGAATAAGATGACCCGCAAGCGCCTCCTACTCGGTCTCTTCGTGTCGGCCGTCGTGTTGAACACGGTGGCTTTTACTGTGGCGACCCAATACGCGGCGTCGTTGCTCGGCTATCAGAAGCAGCTCGGGGCGCCGGCGGCGACCCTTGGCGAGCTGCGCCTCTACGCCCCCTGGTCCTGGCTCTCCTGGGCCTCGGACTTCGGACCCTACGCGCCGGCAATTTTTCACACCGTGAAGCTAATCGGCCGGTCGGTCCTCCTGGCCACATGCGTACCGCTTCTAGTCGCGCTCTTCAGCCGCAAGAAGGCGCCCAGCACTTCCCACGGCTCGGCGACCTGGGGGGGCATGAAGGTTCTCAAGCGAGCGGGTCTGCTGAGCGGCAGGGGTATCGTGCTTTGCCAGACCAACGACGCCCGATTCACGCCGGGCGATCGGCCCGGCGTCTGGCGCATGGACCGGCCGGGCCAACTCATCACCCATGACGGACCGGAGCATGTGATCGCCTTCGCCCCGACCCGCTCGGGCAAGGGGATCGGGACCGTTATCCCAACCCTCCTGAACTGGAAGGCCAGCGCCCTCGTCTACGACATCAAGAAGGAGCTTTGGACCAGGACCTCCGGCTGGCGGCGGCAGTTCTCGCGGTGCTGGCGATTTGAACCGACCGCCCCCGACTCCGTTCGCTTCAACCCTCTATTGGAGGTCCGCCGCGGCGACTCCGAAGTGCGCGACGTCCAGAACATCGCCGACATCCTCGTCGACCCGGACGGCAGCTCGGAGAAGCGCGATCACTGGAAAACATCCGCTCACACGCTGCTCGCAGCCTCGATTCTTCACATCCTATACGCCGAGAAGGACAAGTCGCTCGCCGGGCTCGCCCGGTT
>DASRLC010000067.1:0-9445 GCA_035648655.1 Polyangia bacterium | reverse complement strand
GATCCTTGAGGTGGACCGCGACGTCGAGGCCGTTCATGCCGGGCATCGCGATGTCGAGCAGCGCCACCGCGAACGTCTCGCGCAGCGCGATCGACAGCGCTTCCTCGCCCGAGGTGGCGGTGACCAGCCGGTACTCGGGGCGCCCGAGGATGGCCTCGAGCGACAACAGGTTCTCCCGGCGATCGTCGACCAGCAGGATGTTGGCGGCCTCGAGCCCGGCCGTCTGTCGGGACCGGGCGATGGCCGGAACGGTGAAGAACATGCTGGTCCCCTGCCCGGCCTTGGTCTCCGGCCAAATCCGCCCGCCGTGGGCTTCGACGATGGCCTTGCAGATCGTGAGGCCGAGCCCCGTCCCCCGCCGATCCTGCTTCCGCGCCTGCCAGAACCGGTCGAACAGGTGCGGCAATGCTTCGGGCGCCATCCCGACGCCGCTGTCCTTGACCCAAAACAGGATCTCGGAGGCCTGCGCGCTGGCGCCCACCGTCACCGAACCGCCGGGGCTGGTGAACTTGATGGCGTTGCCGACCAGGTTCTCCAGCACCTCGAGGATCCGCTCCTCGTCGGCCTCGATGGGCGGCAGCTCCGGCGAGATGTCGGTCGAGATGATGATCGAGGCGTCGGCCGCCAGGCTCTGCTGCGACTCGATGGCCGCCAGGATCATGTCGGCGGTCTCGACCTTCGCCGTGCTGACGCTGAAGCGGCCCCCCTCGATGGCGTCGACCTCCAGGAGGCCCTGGATCAGCCGGTCCGCGCGCTGGGCGCCCCGCGCGATGCGCTCCACCGGCCGCCGTGACCAGGCGTCGGGCAGCCGCTGCAGGAGCGTACTGGCCGCCAGCGCGATCACGTTGATGGGGTTCCGCAGATCGTGGGCCACGATGCCGAGGACATCCTCGCGGGCGCGAATCCCCTGCCGCAAAGCGTCCATTTCGATCTGGCGCGCCAGCGCCGCCGACGCCCGCAGCGCCAGCAGATCGGCCAGCTCGCGGTCGGCCGCCGAATACACCCGCTCGTGCTCCGACCCGAAGTAGATCACCGCCACCGGACCATCGGCGCCCGGCAGCGGAAGACAATGCACACCGCGGATCCCCGCGCGGGCCATGAATTCACCCTTGCAGGGCGGATCGGACGCCGGCGTCACGAACATCAGCGAGCCCCGCCCGTCGCCGTCGCCGTCGGGCAGCCCATCGCAGGTCGCGATCGAGAAGCCCGCCGCAACCTCGTCCTCGAGCCCGAGCGCCGCACGGGAGCGCAATCGGTCGCCCTCGCGCACGCGCAACACCGCCACGTCGGCCGGTAAGCTGTCCATGAAGACCTGCAGGAGCTTGGCGGCCAGATCGTCCACGCTGGCACCGGCGGGGAGCACCGCGGATAGGCGATCGAGCGCCTGGGCCAGGCGCCGCTGCTTGTCCGCCTCGGCCACGGCCCCGACGTGGGCGCGGCTCTCCGATTCCAGCTTATCGGGCGCTGACGACCCGGCAGAAGGATGTGCCGACGGGTCCTCTTTCATGGTCTCGGGGCTCATGGGGCGCCCGAGCGAGCGCTACGGTCGGTCTGGCGATCGAGGGCCAGTCGCTCGACGTCGGCGCGGCGAAACAGCCGCCCCCCTCCCACGGTGCCCGTGAACAGTAAACGGCCGTCACGTGCGAGCCGACGCACCATGGCGACCGAAACGCGGAGGATCTGCCCTGGGTCGGCTGCCATCATGAGGTCGTCGGGGGCTTCCAGCGTCCTTGTGATCATCCCCACTCCAGGAATGCCAAATGGGTAGTTGGAGTGATGGATCCGGCTCAGCTTGGGGCAAGCCCCAGTCTTGTCACTTTTTTGCATTTTACTGCGGCTGTCGGTGGCTCTTGTGGCTGAAAAGTCTGTAGTGACCTTCAAAAAAACATCGGCCCGCGGGGAAGCTGAGGCGGACATCTTGACGAAAGCTCAGCCGACGCCATCTTGGACTCATCATGACGGTACGCATAGCGACAGCCGGTGCTCGGAAACGGTTCGCCTCCCTGGTCAGGCAGGCCGCCAAGGGCGAGCGTGTGAAAATAACCCGCTACAACCAGACCGCGGTCGTCATGATACCCAAGCACGACCTCGAAGCGCTCGAAGACTGCGAAAAAAAATCAGCCGCCGCCCAACACGGCCGCTAAGACCCGCACCCCGTCCCAATCGAGGCGACCAGCCGCACCCGCGCGCGGGCTCCATCGAGTGCCGACTACTCGCTCTTCGTCGCGGCGCGGGTGAGTTCGGTCGGCTTGAGGCCGAGCTTCTGAATGGTGAGATCGTCGGGCATGCCAGTCGCCGGCATGTTGTTGGCGTGCTGAAATTGGCGCAGGGCCTTTTCGGTCGGACCGTCCAACTTGCCGGACTCGGCCGCCTCCGCCAACTGGCCGTGAGAGACCAGCTTTTTTTGGATCTCCTTGACGGCCTCCGGCTCCAGCAAGCCCGCCGGTGACGTGGCCAGCGGTGTCCCGCTCTTCGCGCGAATGGTCCTGCCCGGGGCGTCCGCCGAAATATCGTCGCGGTGCTTGGCGGCTGGTTTGTCGGCCGGCTTGCTGGCGCCCGTGTCCGTCACGGTGTGGGTGTGCGCGCAACCCGCGCCCACGCCGGCGGCGAAAACGAGCGCGAGCGCCAGAGTAGCCGCCGGCGAGCGGTAGGGGCTCATGATTTGCTCGGCTGGGCCTTGGGCGGCCCCTGGTCCTTCTTGAGCGCGTTCTTGACCTGTTCCACCTTGCCCTCTTTCTTGTCCGCCGTGGCCGGCGGGAGGTTCTCGAACCCCGAGGCCAACCCTTTCACGAAGGCGTTGCGCACCACGCCCAGGACCGTCGGCCATAGCTGAACCCCCGGATCGGTGAGCTTCCCCTCGAGCGGCACCGTGGTCGCCACCGCGTTGCGACCCGGTACCCGATCGGACGCCACGTGCACCGCTTTGTCGGCCAGCCAGGCCTTCATCCGATCCCACACACCAGAATCGGTCGGGCGAACCTCGATGTTCTTCAAGACCGGCTTCACGCCGCCGCTCAATATTCCGTCCTTGCAGACGAACTCGGCGAAGACGTCGATCGTCCCTTTGCCGGCTTGCAGGTGCGTCTTGGGCTCGATGAATTCGTACAGCTCGGAGGCCCGCAGACCCTTTTCGGAGAGCTGCCCGGCGAAGCTCAACGGGCTGGCGAACGGATCGGCCGAGACAAACAGATCCAGATCGCCGCTCCGCCCGAGGACGCCGTGGGCGCTGACCGTGGCCGGCCGCCCGTGCGCCAATGCGGGGCGGGTCGCCAGATTCTGCGCTGTCAGCTCGAGGTGGTGCAGCCAGAGTTGCTGCTCGTGGGCGCCCGCCTTTTCGTGGAACAGCACCTCGCCTCCGACGATCTCGATGCGCTCGACCCTGAGCGCCGTGATCTTCTCCAGCTGATCGCTCAGATCGGGCGCCTTCTTGCTGGGAGACGACGGCGCCTTGCTGGGCGCGACGGTGAACTTCGGGTCGGTCAGGCGCAGGCTGGCCTGGAGCTTGAGATGAAGCAGCGCGCGCCAGTCGATCCCCACGTGCAGCCGATCGACGTAGATGAGCGGCGGATTGTCGGCGACGTCTTCCTTGTCCGCGCCGTCTGGCACCGCGATGAGCTTGAGGTGGGTGATGTCGTAACCCGGACCGAAGACGGTGACGTGCACCCGCTGGAAGTCCCCTTTGAACCCATCGAGCTTGTTGAGCGCGGCCCGCGTCTCGTGGGTGGCCAGCGGATCCAGGATCAGGCGCAGGAAGACGATCAGCGCGACCAGAATCCCGAGGGTCACCAGAGGCGCCCGTGGAATCCGGTGTTGGTGGTCCCCCTTCGGGCGGTAGGTCGAGCCGCTGGCGCTCATCCTCAGGGGTTCGTTCCCATCGAGAGGTAGGCCTTGGCGTTTTGCGAGGCCCTCGACATCATGCGTTTTTCGCCTTCCATCGCGCGGCGCGCCACCGGACCGTGCGCGAGGAGCTGCAGCTCGGTCAGACCGCGGCGTGCCCGCTCCCGGATGACGGCGCCGTGGTTGACGCCCAAGTAGCCGCCCAACATCAATGCCGCCGCCACCACGGCCGCCCGCCCGACCTGGGTCCCGCGGCGCCGCGGCCTATTCAAGATCTCCAGGCCGCGGGCCATGATCTGATCGTCTTGATCGTCCTCATCGCCCTGGTCGTCCCCGCGGACCCCCGAGGCGGGCAGCCGTGCCGGCGGCGGCGCGTCTTCTTCGAAGGGAGCCGGCAGCAGGCCGGTCTGAATCAGGGCCAGATCGAACGCCCGCGAGAAAGCTAGAATCGACCGATAACGCTCCCCCGGCGCTTTGGCCATGGCGCGAAACAGCACCGCCTCGACCGCGCCGTACTGCCCGTCGTCGCTGAGCGCCAACGGATACTTGTGAACAACACAGTGGAGGATCTCCTCCGCGGTGCTGGCCGCCCATGGCATGCGGCCCGCCAACATCAGATAGGCGATCACCGCCAGCGCGAACTGATCGGAGGGCGCTTCGACCTCTTCGTGGCGACCCTGCGCCTGCTCGGGCGACATGAACTCGGGGGTGCCCATCACCGTGCCCTTGCTGGTCAGGTGGTTGAACCGGCGCGCCTTGCAGATACCGAAGTCGATCACCTTGATGAGATCGCGCTGGCCCGCGCGGGGGACCACCATGATGTTCTCGGGCTTGAGATCGCGGTGCACCACGCCGAGCTGGTGGGCGGCGTCGAGCGCGGCGGCCACCTGGTTGATGATCGCCGACACCTGCGGCACCGTGAAGCTGCGTGTGGCCAGGATCTCGCCCAGGTTCTCGCCCGGCAGATACTCCATCACCAGATAAGGCCGTCCGTCGGACATGAAATTGAAGTCGAGCAGGCGCACCACGTTGGGGTGCTTGATGCGGGCCATGACAGCCGCCTCCTGGCGGAAGCGGACGATGGCCTCGTCGTTGACCATCATCTCCGTGCTGAGGACCTTGACCACCACCTCCCGGGAGGTTTGCGCGTGCGTGGCCGCGTGCACGTCCCCCATCCCACCTCGGCCGAGGCAGCGGTTGAGGCGGTACCCGCCCAGCATGCTCCCCGCTGCCAACTCGCCGATTTGCGAATGGGCGGGGGTGGAAGCGGTAGGGGCCGCATTCCGAATCGCTCTGGTCACGCTTTCAGAAGGCATGGCTTCGGAGAAACTCTCCTCAAGTTCCATGCCATCTCGACGGTCGGGTCTCGGGCGGTCCCCGTTCGGCAATCGCCGCCGAATCGGTCCCGCCGACGTAACGGGAAGGAGACGGGGGTCTCCGCCGGGGTCGAATGGGTAACGCTCTAAACCCGAACCACCGGACTCAGCAGCACGGCCGCGACACCGGGGATCCTCCAGCCGGTCTCCTCGGACTCGGGCTCGGCGCAGCCGCTGCCACCGTAGGCCGGGTCCTCGCTGGACCAAAGCACGCGCCAGCAGGTGTGGCCCGGCTCGGCCGGGGGCGCGAGCAGCGGCTCGGCCGGCGGATCCAGATCCACGTCGGCGCCCAGGTTCACGATCAGCAGGCGATCTTCCCCCCGGGCCACCGCCGCCGCTCCATCGACGAAGTAGCGCAGCACGCCGCAGGTGGGCGTCAGCGTCGCAACCTCCAGCGACACGCCGCTGCGGCCGTAGCCGGCCAGCGCGGCGTCGGTTCTTCGCAAGGTCAACAGATCGCGGTGCAGCTTCAACGCCCGCCGGTGCGTGGGCAGCTCCCGCTCTTCCCAGCGCAGGCGGCTGGCGGCCACCACGTCGGGCGAAGCGGGATCGTGCAGAAGGCCACGGGCCGCCTCGATGGCGCAACCGGGGAACTGGGACATGAACTCCGCCCGTCCCTTGCGTACCAGCGCCGCCAGCTCCGGCTTTTGATCGGCGAAGTAGTAAAACGGCGAGCTGGCGTTCCACTCCTGCCCCTGAAACAGCAGCGGTGTCCAGGGACCGAGGCAGAGCAACGCGGTCATCGCGCGGTGACAGGCCGGGCTGCTCTCCTGCCAAACGCGAGAGCTGCGCAGCGAGTTGGCGATCTGATCGTGGTTCTCGAGGAACGTCACGAAGGCGTCCGGCGGCAGCCCGCGCGTCGAGCGGCCGCGACGCTGTTTCTCCCACTTCGAGCGCTGCCCCTGAAAGATGAAACCGTGTTTGGCGGCTGCCGTCCACTCGTTGGCGGTGCCGCGGAAGTCGCCGTAGTAGGCCTGCCGCCGGCCAGTCAGCGCCACCAAGGCGCTGTGGTGAAAGTCGTCGTTCCAGAGCGCGTCGACGCCATACCCGCCGACCGCCGGCGAGCGGAGCAAGGTCGTGTCCTGGGGTCCGTTCTCCGCGATGATCAGCAGGCGCCGACCGCCGGCCGCAGCCCGGGCGCTCCGGATCAACGCCGCCACCACGTGATCGGGCGATTTGTCCTGGATGCTCTGGGTGGCGTCCAGCCGCAGGCCGTCCAGGTGGAACTCATCGATCCAGTAAGCGGCGTTGTCGGTGACCAGCGTGCGCATGGCGGCCGCCTGCTCGCCGTCGTAGTTGAGCCCCCGGCCCCATTCGTTCTTGTGATCGCCGCAATAGTGCGGCGAGAAGGTGTCCAGATAGTTCCCGTCGGGGCCGAAGTGGTTGTAAACGACGTCCAGGATCACGCCCATCCCCATCGCGTGGGCGCGATCGACAAACCGACGAAAATCGTCCGGCCGGCCATACAGGTGCGACGGTGCGAACCACCCCACCCCGTCGTATCCCCAGCCGAACCGCCCAGCGAACTCGGCGACCGGCATCACCTCGACGACGGTGACGCCCAGGTCCTGGAGCTCGCCCAGCTTGGCGGCCGCGCCATCCCAGTGTCCCTCCGGGCTGAAGGTGCCGACGTGCAGCTCGTAGATCACCTCGCCGTGCAGCGGCAACCCGGTCCAGGCCAGGTCGCTCCAACCGAAGGTCTTTGGATCGATCACCTCCGACGGTCCGTGCGGACCTTCGGGTAGAAAGCGGGAAGCCGGATCGGGGAGTAGATCGCCGGTCCCGTTCAACCGATAGCGGTAGCGGGCGCCGGCCCCCACGCCGTCGACGAGGGCCGACCAGAAGCCGTCCCCTTCCGGGTTGAGCGAGTGCGGCCGCCCTTCGCTTTCAATGAGCAGCTCGACCTTGCGGTGGGTGGGCGCGAAGATCCGGAAGTGAACGCCGCTGCCGGCCACCTCCGCCCCCTGCGCCGCCCGCCGCCCGATCGCCTGGTTCTTCGTGCCGATCTTCATCTAGTGGCCTTCCCGGCGTCGACGCCCGCTGGCGACGCCCAATCCATTCAGATCTCCTCGGGCTTGGGCGGTGGCCGCCGCAGAACCATCGTCGATCGGGCGCGCAGCGAGAGCTTGGCTTCGCTGGCCAGCTTGGAGGCGACCGGCGCCACGGCGGCCGCGGTGTCGACCACCACCTCCCACTCGTTGCCCCAGTCGACGTGGGGAAGCGAGAAGCCCACGTCTTCGTGGTGGGCGTTCATCAGCACCAGCAGCGTATTGCCCATTGGCCGGCGCCCCACCTTGTCGGGCACCACCAGCGTGTCGCCCCCTAGCAGAAAGGCCATCGAACGGACGAACGGCGCCTGCCAGTCGTCGGCCGGCATCTCGCTGCCGTCGGGCCGGAAGAACGCCAGGTCCTTGAGGCGCGAGTCCCAGATCCGATCGCCGCGGAAGAAGTAGTCCTCGCGCAGCACGCCTTCTTTGCGCCGCAGGCGAGCCAGCCGGGCGGTGAAGTCCAGCAGCGCGCGCCGCCGATCATCCAGGTTCCAGTCGACCCAGGAGATCTCGTTGTCCTGGCAGTAGGCGTTGTTGTTGCCGCCCTGGGTGCGGCCCATCTCGTCGCCGGCCACCAGCATCGGCACCCCGCGAGAAAGAAAGAGCGTGGTCAGGAAGTTCCGCTTGCTGCGATCGCGCAGCTCGTTGATGCCGGCGTCGTCGGTCTCGCCTTCGGCGCCGTGGTTCCAGGAGCGGTTGTCGTCCGAGCCGTCCTTGTTGTCGTCCTTGTTGGCCTCGTTGTGCTTGCCGTCGTAGCTGACCAGATCGTGCAGCGTGAACCCGTCGTGGCTGGTCAGGAAGTTGATGCTGGCGTGCGGCCGCCGGCCGCTCGGCTGGAAGATATCGGCCGAGCCGGTCAGGCGATAGCCGAGCTCGCCGGCCGCGCTCTCGTCCCCCTTCCAGAACTTGCGTACGGCGTCCCGATAGGCACCGTTCCACTCCGACCAGAGCACCGGAAACGCGCCCAGCTGATGCCCCCCCTCGCCGGTGTCCCATGGCTCCGCGATGAGCTTGAGCGGGGACAGCGCAGGGTCTTGGTGGACGGCCTGGAAGAAGGCTGCGTTCTTGTCGAAAGCGAAGGTCGGCCACATGCGGCCGAGGGTGGTGGCCAGATCGAACCGGAAACCGTCGACGTGCATCTCGATGGCCCAGTAGCGCAGGCTGTCCATTACCAGCTTCATGGTGTAGACGGCGCCCAGGTTCAGGCTGTTGCCGCAGCCCGTGAACTCCATGGTGTAGCGGCGGGCCTGTGGGCTGTGGTGGTAGTAGCCGACGTTGTCGAGCCCGCGGAATGACAGCGTGGGGCCCATCTGGTTCCCCTCGCCGGTGTGGTTGTACACCACGTCGAGGATCACCTCGATCCCGGCCGCGTGCAGGCTCTTGACCATGTTCTTGAACTCCGCCACCTGCGCCCCGGGCGTCGAGGCGCGCGCGTAGCGCTGCTCGGGCGCGAAGAAGGCCAGCGTGCTGTACCCCCAGTAGTTGGTGAGCCCTTTGTCGGCCATGTAACCGTCGACCAGCTTGGCGTGCACCGGGAGCAGCTCGATGGCCGTGATCCCCAGCCGGCGCAGGTGCGAGATGATGGCCGGATGACCTACGGCCGCGTAGGTCCCGCGCAGCGCCTCGGGCACGTCGGGGTGTCGCATGGTGAGCCCCCGCACGTGCGCCTCATAGATGACGGTGTCGTGCCACGGGACGTTGGGGCGGCGGTCGTCGCCCCAGTCGAAGTCGTCGACCAGCACCACCGACTTCGGCACCACCGCCGCGTCGTCTCGATCGTCGAAGGTCAGGTCGGCGTCGGGCGCGCCCGTCGGGTAGCCGTAGATCGGGCCCTTGAAGTCGATATCGCCGTGCAGGGCGCGGGCGTACGGATCGATGAGCAGCTTGTTGACGTTGAACCGCTGTCCTTCGGATGGAAGGAACGGACCGTCGATGCGAAAACCATAGAGCGTGCCCACCCCGACGTCGGGAAGCAGGCCGTGGAAGATCTGCGCGGTCCGTTCGAGCAGCTCGTAACGCGCGATCTCCTTGGCCGGATCGGCCGGGTCGAAGAGGCAGACGAAGGCGTGTTGGCCGTGTTCGGAGAAAACCGCGAAGTTCACCCCTTTTTCGGTCATCATCGCGCCCAACGGAAAAGGTCGACCCGGGAGCAGCGCGAAGCGCGGATCGGGATCGGTCTCGGGT
>DASRLC010000066.1:0-2389 GCA_035648655.1 Polyangia bacterium | reverse complement strand
ATCGGGCACGAGATGAGCCACATCAAGAACTACGACGTCCGGCTGATACTGATCGTCAGCACCTTGATCGGCATGGCCGGACTGCTGGCCAGCCTGATCTGGCGCAGCGCGTTCTTCATGCGCCCGCGTGGTCGCGATGGTGGCCAGGTGGTGATCCTGGTGATCGCGGCCGGCGCTCTGCTGGGCGTCGTGGCCTTCGTCGTCGGCCCGATCATCCGGCTGGCACTCTCCCGGCGCCGCGAGTCGCTGGCCGACGTCAGCGGTGTCGAGCTCACCCGCAACCCGGCCGGTCTGCTGAGCGCACTGCGCAAGCTCGAGGCCAACGACAAGCCGTTCGCGAAGTTCAACCACGCGACTGCGGCGATGTGCATCGACGACCCGCTGCAACATCACGAGAGCTGGATCCATCACCTGTTCGACACGCACCCCCCGATCGCGGAGCGCATCGCCGCGCTCGAGCGGATCGCCCAGGGGCAGACGACCTAGCTGCACCTAGCTGCACGGCGCGAGCGAACCGACCTCGGCTCTGATCCGAGCAGCAATGGAGAAGCGGCGAGGTGCGCCCGCGCCTAGGGCGTGTCTCGTAAGTCATGACAGCCAGAGCAGGATCGAGGCTAGGACGAGGCCTCCTCGGTAGACCAGAGCGTGCTTGTCGTAGCGGGTGGCCAGGCCGCGCCAGTTCTTGAGCTGGTTGAAGGCGCGTTCGACGACGTTACGGTTCTTGTAGTCGGCGGCGTCGAAGGAAACGGGTCTGCCCCCGCGGGAGCCTTTGTTCTTGCGGTGGCCAATCTGGTCGGCGGGTTCGGGGATGACCACGATGACACCGCGGGCGCGCAGGTGCGCCCGGTGGGCGCGGGCCGAGTACGCCTTGTCACCGCGCAGCGCTTGGGGTGTCGTGCGGGGCCGACCGGGCCCGATCCGCGGAACCCGCAGCTCGGCCAGAAGCCTTGGTAGCGCTGGGGAGTCGTTGGCCTGCCCGGGGGTGACGGCGATGACCAGCGGCAGCCCGCGCCCGTCGACCAACGCGTGGGTCTTGGTCGTCAGGCCTCCGCGGGAACGCCCGATGCCGTGATCGTCCGGTTCGTCCCGGCGACGGCCCAGAACTTTGTCATTCGTTCCCGCCCCCCGTGTGCGAAGTTGGCCCCTGCGAGGGCCTCGCGGCGGTCGCACCATGCTGATGCACCCTGGAGCTCGTGGAGTCCACGCTGAGCCGCCAGTCGATCTGCCCGTCGGCGTCGGCCTGGACCTGGAGCGCCGTCAAGACCTTGTCCCACGTCCCATCGGTGGAGAAGCGGTGGTGCCGTTTCCAGACGGTCTGCCAGGGACCGAACTCCGGCGGCAGATCCCGCCACGCGATCCCTGTCCGATACCGATAGATCGCACCCTCGACCAACGACCGGTGCTCACGCATCGGCCGACCCATCGCCCCTTTCACCGGAGGCAGCTCCGGCTCGATCCGAGCCCACATCTCATCGCTGAGCACCGCTGAACGAGTCATCCCCCAAGCATCGAGCCCCGAACCCGCTCAACATTGGAGACACGCCCTAGCTGGCCCGGGCAGGGCGGCCGGAAGGCCCCACCGGGCGGGTGAAGCGGGGGACGACCGGGTCAGGCGAGCACCTGGGTGACCGGCATCGAGGAGTCGGCGGCATGGTCGAGGGCCGACGGCGCCCGGCCGCGGCGTACCAGCTCGGCGCCGAGCGCGGCCACCATCGCCCCGTTGTCCGTGCACAGGCCTGGGCGGGGTACCCGCAGCCGGACACCGGCGGCCGCGCACCGCTCCTCCGCCACGAGGCGCAGCCGGGAGTTGGCAGCGACCCCACCGCCGAGGACGAGGTCGGCGGTCCCGTGCTCGCGCGCGGCGCGCACGGCCTTGGCCGTGAGCACGTCCACGACCGCCTCCTGGAAGGCTGCGGCGACATCGGCCACCGGTACCGGTTCGCCCTCGCGCTCCCGCAGCTCGACCCACCGCGCGACGGCTGTCTTCAGGCCGGAGAACGAGAAGTCGAACCGGTGCTCGGCACCGTCGGCCAGTTCCCGCGGTCCCATCAGGCCGCGCGGGAACGCGATCGACGCCGGGTCGCCCTGGCGGGCCGCCCGGTCGACGTACGGCCCGCCCGGGAAGGGCAGGCCGAGCACCCGCGCCACCTTGTCGAACGCCTCGCCGGCCGCATCGTCCATGGTCTGGCCGAGCTGCCGCACGTCGGACGTCACGTCGGGTACGAGCAGCAACGACGAGTGGCCCCCGCTGACAAGGAGGGCCAGCGCCGGCTCGGGCAGCCGGCCGTGCTCGAGCTGGTCGACGGCGACATGCGCCGCGAGGTGGTTCACGCCGTACAGCGGCTTCCCCAGCGCCAGCGCGAGCGCCTTCGCAGCCGCGTCGCCCACG
>DASRLC010000065.1:0-2283 GCA_035648655.1 Polyangia bacterium | reverse complement strand
GTGCCCATCGAGAAGGCCGCGCGGATCATCCTCATGGTGATGGCGGCGCCGCTGCTGGGCGAGGTGGCCTTTGGCAGTTATCAGTTCGTGCAGGCGACCACCACCATGTTGGCGCTCTTCACCGATTTCGGCACCGGGATGTGGACCACGCGGGCACTGGCCCGCGATCGGGCCCGCGCGACGGCCATCGTCGGCACCGCGCTGCGTATTCGCTTCGCGGCCGTGCTGCCGTACCTGGCGATTGTGGCGGTTGGGTCGGCGATCGCCGGGCCGGGCGAGACCCGGCGCGGTCTGGCGATCCTCGGTCTGGCGGCGTTGGTCAACTCCTTCATCGACTACTTCGGCGCGATCTTCCGCGGCTTCGAGCGTCTGGGCGACGAGGCCCGTCTCAACGTGTTGCGGGCGGTGCTGATGGCGGCCGCCGGTCTGGGCTCCCTCTGCCTGCGGCGCTCGGTGGCGGCGCTCGCCGCGGGCTTGCTGGTCGGGATGATCGCCAGCGCCCTCTACGGGCTCTGGGTGCTGCGGCGCCGTTACGGGCTCGGCCTGCGCACCGGTGCCTTTGACCGAACGCTGGCGCGCGCGGTCGTCTCGGAGGCGCTGCCGCTGTGGGTGGCCGGGCTCCTGTCGTTGCTGTACTTCAAAGGCGACATCGTGATCTTGAAGGCCTTCGCCGGAGACGCCGAGATCGGCGCGTACAGCGCGGCTTACAAGGTGTTCGAGGGCGTGATGATCCTGCCGGCGGTCCTGATGGCGGCCACCTTCCCGCCGCTGGCGCGGGCCCGCTACCAACCCGCAAGGCAGCGGCGTTGGGAGGCCGTGCTCGTGACGTTGCTGCTGGCGCTGGGCCTCTTGATGGGTGGCGTGGTCTATCTGGGCAGCGGCCGGATTGTGCGGTTGGTCTACGGCGTGGGGTTCCTGCGCGCGGTGCCCTCGCTGCGCGTGCTGTCGCTGGCGATACCGATCCTGTTCGTCAACTACGGTCTCACCCACTTCATGATCGCGCGCGATCTAGAACGGCGGAACGTGGCCTTTGCGGGGTTGATGTTGATCGTGAACGTGGGGGTCAACCTGGTGTTGATCCCGCGCCGGGGAGGGCCCGGGGCCGCTTGGGCCACGCTCATCACCGAGGTGGTGCTGACCGCCTGTTATCTGCTGGCGCTCCGCCGACGAACGGCCGGGTCACCGCCCGAGCGCGCAGACCCTGAGCAGGGCGGCGATCTCGGTTAGGCCCAGGTGGCTTCCGGCGATCGTGAGCGGGGCCAAGGTTTGCTCGAGGTACCGGCGCTGCCCGGGGTCGTCGATGTCGGCGAACAAAACGGCCGGGCAAGTCACCCCGACCGCGCGCAGCTGACGCAGGATCAGGATTCCTTGGGTCTCGGCCAACCGGGCGCGCGTGCCGGCGTCGAGTGGTTGCGGTGCCGGGCCCCGTTCATCGACCAGCCGCTCGGGCGGCGTGCGGCGAAAATCGAGATCCAGCAGCAAGCCGGCAACGCCGGATATTTGATCACGGGCCCGCGCGAAGTCCTGCGCGGCGACGAAATCGATATCGTCGCCCAGGAAGCGCCGGAAGCGGTCGATGTACTCGCTCCCGTCTTCACACACGACGAAAGTCGGGCGCGCCGTCATAGCGGAAAGCTTGCCCCCACCAGCTTGGTGAGGGGCGCCGACTCCGGGCGCACCACCAGGTTGCCACGCCACTGCCGTACCAGATCGCGCACGATGGCGAGGCCACGACCGCTCTCGCGCGCCTCGATGGTCTCCAGCGACAGCGGCTCGGGGGCGGCGTCCCCGACGAACAGCCTCACCGATTGGCGACCGGTGAAGTCGCGCTCGCGATCGACGCCCACCAGAACGCGTGGCTCGGGCTTGCCCGCGACGGCGTCCTGGGCGTTGCGCAGGAGATTGGCAAAGATCGCCGAGAGGGCGTCCTCCTCGACGGGGAAGTCGAGATCCAGGTCGGCCAGCGCCAGCCCGGGGGCGGTCCAGGGGCGTCCGGCCTGGCGAACCGAGGCCTCGACCGACGCGATCCAGACCGAGAGCTTGGCCGCGTCGAGCCGCGTGCGCGGGCCGAGACGCAGGAGCGTCGCCAGCGCCTCGGCGTGTTCGCCGCGCAGCCGGGCGTCGATGGCGCCGAGCTCCTCCCGGCCGTCTTGGGGGGGCGTGCGCGGCAGCAGCAGCTCGGCGCGCGCCAGATCGCGCACCAGCGCCCCGAAGATCGGCTCGCGGGCCAGCGGCCGCAGCGTCACGCCGGCGCCGCGCGCGGCTTGGGCCAACCGATCGTAG
>DASRLC010000064.1:0-9391 GCA_035648655.1 Polyangia bacterium | reverse complement strand
TGTCTTCTGTCCTGGCTCAAGACGTTTGCCATCCCGGCGCGGGACCACAGGTCCCTCGCCTTCGTCAACGTCTCGGAGCGCTTCTACTGGTGGCCGGTTTTCAGGTGTCCATCAGTGGCCGGTTTTGGGTGTCCACCGAGGTCGCTGAACTGTTCCCGGCTTATTCGTAGTTCTTTCTCGGGCATGCGCGCAGTGTAGCACCTGAATTAGGCCGCTTTCTTCCAGTTCCCGGGAACAGGCGCCTCCACTCCTAAACAACCTCGGGCCGCCGTTTTTTTGCGCCTCGTCGCGACGTAGCGCTCCCGGACCGCCGGTCGGATCCGGCGGTCCGAGCACTAGTAGGAACAGCTTACCGATATCGTCACCTTCTCGGCCGCTGCCCATTCTGCTTTCGTTCCAGTGATTGGTTGTCGCAGGCGGATCACTGTGTTCGCCTTCCGAGCCTTGGGACTGCACAACACGAAGCCGTCGACGAAGCCCCAGGGGCCGCCACAAGTGATGTTCTTGACGAAGCCACCCAAGGGCGCGGGCTGGGTGTCTCCGACGTAACAGTCCCAGCCCGGGAATGCTGGCGGCAGTGCGATGGTCGCTAGATTGTCAGACAGATCGAGCCGCGACATGCCACTCCTTGATTCGATAGTTGCGACCCAACCAGGTCTCTTCTCCGCCTGAAGCTGCGAAGAGATCCCCAGCACAAGCAGAGCGACCAGAGCGCAGGAGCCCAGGATCGGGCAAAGAGTCCGCATCGTCGAAATGTTCCCAGGAACCCTATCCCTGGTCAATGGCGCCCCGGTGTGCCCTCACCGCTCATGCCGGAGCCGACGGCCCGTCCGATTTGTCCTCACCTCTGCAGACACGGGGAAGGACGGAGGGCAGGGCTCGCCAACCGGAACAGCGGCTGTTCTGCGACAACGACACGCGAGCGTCTACGCGTTTCCCGATGAACCCGGGTTGTCGTGCGCGCTTCGAATGAACAGCCAGCTTCTCGTTCCGACGGCGGAAAATGTGATGGGGGAATGCGGTGGGAGAGAGAATGACGGTGACTGATGGGATGAAGCGGCCACGGCGGGCGTCCGGTAGATCGGACGCCCAACCCGAGTAGGAATTCCCATGGTCTACGCCGGTCTCGATGTGCACAAGCGCTGTACCCAGATCTGCATGGAGGACGAAAACGGAGCTCTGCTAGAGCGTCGCATCCTGACTGAGCGGCACCGGCTGCTGGAGGAGTTCGGCGGGAAGCCGCCCATGCGAATCCTCCTGGAGTCGGCGACCGAGAGTGAGTGGGTGGCGCGCTGTCTGGAGAGCGCAGGCCACGAGGTCATCGTCGGCGATCCGAATTTCGCGCCGATGTACGCCCAGCGAAGCCGGCGGGTGAAGACAGATCGGCGGCACGCCCGCGCCCTGATGGAAGCGTGCAAACTCGGCGCGTACAAGCCGGCGCACCGCTGCTCGGACACCCACAAGCGGGTGCGGGCGCGGATTTCGGCGCGTGATCTGCTGGTTCAGACACGGACCAAGTGCATCAGCCTGGTGCGGGCGCTGCTGCGCCAGGAGGGCATCAAGCCGGAGCGAAAGAGCAGCGCGACGTTCGCGCAGAGGGTCCGAGAAATCGGGACGCCGGATGCACTCGCGAGCGAGCTCGCGCCAGTCCTCGACCTGATCGACGCGCTGAATGAAAAGATTCGACGAGCCGACGAGAGGGTCTCGGAACTGGCCAAGGATGAGACCCACCAGCGCCTGATGTCCGTCCCCGGCGTTGGTCCGGTGACCGCGGTGGCATTCATCGCGACTCTGGACGATCCGAAGCGCTTTCACGGACCGAAACAGGTCCGTGCCTACCTCGGACTGGTCCCGCGGGAGCACAGCTCTGGAGAGAAGGCGCTGCGCGGCCGCATCACAAAACAAGGTAGCGGTCGTATGCGTCGCCTGCTCGTCCAGGCAGCTTGGGCCGTCCTGCGCTCGAAACCGACGCCGGAGACCGAAATTCTCAGGCGCTGGACCACGAACGTGGCCAGCCGGCGCGGCCGATACGTCGCCATCGTGGCGCTCGCCCGGAGGCTGGCCGGGATCCTATTCGCCGTCTGGCGTGACGGCACTTCCTACAGAATGCCCGGTCCTCTGGGCCGTAGGGAGGTGACCACCTAGAATTTTCGGAGCTGCTTCCCGATTGCTACCGGCATCGTCGCCGGGCATGGGCGAGCAGCAGCCGACGCCGGCGCACGACGGTGCAAGGTTTGGTAGGCGAGCACGATAACTTGCGTGGCGCAGTCTCGAGGCCGCGGATACTGATAGTGCCGCTCACCAAAGTCGGATCCCATCCTGCGCGAGGTACCCACGTGCCTCACTCGTAGCGCGAAACAATGGGTGACCCACGCCGCGAGAAACTGGAACGGTGACGGCAACATCGCCGTCTTCGCTCCCCGCCGAGCGCGAACCCGGTTCGTCCGGAGCCAGACTCCTGGCGGGAATCACGTATCGTTGGCGCGTGGAAGTCTCGCGCTGGATGACGAAGTTGGTGGCGCTGGCCATCGTGTTGAGCGTGGCCGGCCGTGCGACCGCCCCCGAGCAAGGAGGCGACGATGGCAGCGGGAAATCGGTCGCCGTGGCGGGCGGACTGATCGCACTCACTCTCGCGGCCGACGCCGAGGTCCAGACCCGTTGGGGTCCGGCAATCGCCGCCGGGGTCGGGGAGAGACGGGGGCCTGCCTTCAACGTTTATCTCGGCGAGACCATCTTCCTCGGCGCTCACTGGTCATTGCGACCTGGCTTCCGATTCGAGCGCTCGTGGCAGACCGTCACGGGCTGTCCGACGGGGTGCACCTTCGACGCATATCTCGCGGAGGCGGCGATCCGGTACCAGGCTCCCTCAGGATTCTTGTTCGAATTCGGCTTGCCGGCCTTCGGCTGGGTTCCGGTCGGTCCCGACGCAGGCGAGACGGAGCCCCACCTTCGCTTCTACACACTCGCGACCGGGGACCTGGCGCTCTTTGGCACGTTGCTCGTCGGCTACGCGTTCGCTCTGTGAACCACGGAATGAGAAAGGCCTGGGGCGATGCTTGGGGGAGCGCGGGTTACATGATCACCCGGCCAATCACGCTCAAAGGGATACTGCGGGTCTGTGGGGATCTCGCCCACGCCGACGCCGAGCCCGAGGATGGGCGCGTTAAGCGCTGGGAACGCAAGCTCTCTCCCTGGGCGGCCGAGGTCAGGACGTTCCGCAGCGAAGGGTTCTATGAGCGGTTCCCGGCCAAGGGGCAGGTCGAACGCGTCGCGCGCATCCGCCGCGAGCTCGGCCGCATCGCCGGGATTGCCCCGGTGGGGCGCAAGGCACGCGCGGGCGAGGAGTAAATTCGAGATGGCGAACGCGCGACTGGACGCCCGCGACACTCGCGCAGCTTCCGACAGAGGCGGTGCACCCAGCGCCCCCCGGATAGAACAATATCTCGTCAGCATGTTGTGGGTCGGGTTGTTTGAGTACAATCGACGGGCCGCTACCCATTGCTCCTCTCGGATCGGCTCGACGCGTGGCTGGCAGACCAAGCGTACGGGCTAGGCGGCTCCTGGCGTGCCGTCGCTCGATACCCCGCCTCGTTTTCGGCTCGCTTTCCGGCTCACTGCACTAGGCGCACGGGCGGCCTTCACGTTCTCTCTTGCCCTTGTCGCCGCGGACCTCGCAGAGCAGGTCGCACCCCTATATCAACGGGCGCTGTGGTTCGGGCTCGCGGCCGGGACGGCGGCGCTGGCGTTCAGGCGGATGTGGGGTTGGATCCTGAAGAGGGTCGGGATTTCGTAGACTGCCGAGAACGCGTCGGCCGGCGGCCCGGGTGGTGGAGACCGTCACCCACGGTGAAGTCACCCAAGATCCGGTTCATCCTCACGCTCGGTCGATCATCTAATCGCTGCCGCATGAGGACTCGCCGACGCAAAGCGGCCGGAGCGTGAGCGTCTCGACCGGTGCTTCGCTGGTCCGCTAGGGCGCCAGCGCGAGCTGTATGAGGCAAGCCTCGTACGGGTTGCAGGCCGCGTTCAGCGGAGCGTTGCAAATGTCGAGGCCGACTGCGGTCGCGCAGTCCTCGGCCTGGCCGACAGTGAAGGTCGGACAGTAGTATCCGATCGGCGCGGCGTCGGCCATGCAGTCGGTCTGGGTGGCGTAGTTGGTCTCCGTGGTGCCGTTCGGGCAGGTCATGGATCTCCCGTAGCCGCCGTTGGTGGCGGCAATGTAGTCGCACAGGGCGGCAGCCTGGCTCGCCGAGAGTATTGAAAAGGTATCGCTCTCGGGAACGTTCGCCGGTCGGCCGGAGCCGTCGCTGTTGCCCGTCGCTGGGTTGCCCATCCCCGGCCCACATCCCACGAGGGCCAGATCGACACCCAGACCGATCAGGATCAGCAGTACCTTGGTTCGCATCGTCCCTCCGTGAGCCGCAGTGTAGCAAACGACGTGCCCTCGACCTGCCCCGAAGAGTCGCAGTCTCGCACGAGCGCGCCCCCGGCCACCTACGAAAACCCGGACAGCGGTGTCGCGGTCGAAGGGCTCCCCCGCAGTACGGCGAGCGAATTGGGCCCTTTCACGACACTCGAATCGCGCGACGAGGTCGACGGGAGTGGGATCCCTATTGGTTCGAAAGACCATCGTCGAGTCCCGCCGCGGCCTCGCGACCATCGAGTCGTAGACCTGCTCCTACAGCACCTTTTACGTGTTCCAGCCGAGGGGCTAAGTCCGGCCAAGGTCCCGGCTACCTCACTAGCGCCGCGCCTACGATGCCTCAGCGAGCCCGAGCACCATTCTGCCCGGCTGTGGCTCACAATACGCGCTTGATGCGGCTAGCCCGAACAAGCGGGATTTGTGCGAGTACGCCGGTTCTGTCTAGTCCTCGCCTCCCAATCGCCCGGGCCCTACGGGTCCCACTGCCGGGGATACTCGGGGACAACGGATCGGTGTGGTGCGCGGCCGACGACCTCGTCGGCGGTGTGGAAGCCCTGACTTACACCGGTGAGCTGCCGGTTCCCCAGTGCACGGACGGCATTCGCGACACCGACCCGAGCACGCCGGGCCTGCAAGCCGACTGCTCCGTCGACGACGCCGTCCTGTCGAACGACGGCGTCTGGTCACACACTCCGCGCTACCGAGCTGCGCCATCTCGGCCCCCCTGCTGGTCTTTCACCGTCTCCGGCGAGACCAGCGGCCGCTGCGCCGGCAAACTGCTCCTCGACGTCGACCGCGGACCCGGGGTCTGTCCGCAGAGCCCGACGAGCACGCTCGTTTCATGCCTGTCGTGCGTGGATCCGCAGGATCCGGCCTGTCGGACGCCGTAGCGCCTGCCGGCGTCGAACCCGGGATCCAGCGCCTCGACATCGACGATCTCGGCTGGGCGATTAACGGCAGACGGTCTCGTCGTAGCTGCAAGCGACGTGCATGGTCATATCGGCGATGGTGAAGGTGCGTCCAGAATCGTCGCCCAGGATCAAGCTGCCCGACACGTCGAGCGCGTTGTCGTTCGCGGCCGCGACATCGATCGTGCCGCTCACCACGTGCAAGATGTCGTAGATGTTTTTACCATCCACCAGGGAGATACTGGCGTCGAAGTTCACGACGGGCGAAGGCAATGAATAGGTGGTGGCGCCATTCGGGAACGACGACGTGACCTGCACACTCAAGTATCCCCCCACAAAGAGGAACTCGAACGGTCCCCCTGAAATCGAGGTCGCGAACTCCTCCAGGATCATTGGTGCCGGCGTGCTCGCAACGTCCGCTCCGGAGAGCGTGGCGGAGCCTTGGTCGGTGCAGTCGATTTGCTCCACCGGCGTGCCGCCGGCGCAAAGGCGCCCGCAGCCGGTCACGAACAACGTCAGCGACACCATGGCGAGCTTCGACAGCCGTGCGGAGATGTGTCCCATGCCCGACCGACGTAGCAATGCCGATGCCGGGTCGTGATGGGCGCGCGCGAGCCGGCGATGCGGGCACGGGGCTTGCTCGCCGTCGTCCCATGCACCGAAAGCCCCGCGCCGCCGCGTTGATTGTCGGAGTTTCATCGGTGCTCTGTTCATTCTTCACCGCCATCGCCCTGGCGCAAAGCGCCCCGCCCGACGAGCAGCCGCGGGCCGCCGGCCCAGCGCCTCCAACCACCTGGCTCCGCCAGATCGCCATCGAGGGGCAAGTCGGCTCCGCCACCCCGCTGGGCGTTTTGGGAGTTCAGCTCGACGCCGACCTGCTGCCCTGGCTGTCGATCTCGGCCGGCGTCGGAACCGACGTCTTCGATCGAGACGACAGCTACGGCTGTCAATGCCACTGGGCCCTCCGCCAGGTGGCGCTGATGCCTCGCCTGCGGCGTCCGATCCTCGATGGCACCACGTTCGTGGCGGTCGGCGTCGGCTTGTCGCGCAACGCGCAGCCGGACGTGGGAGAGGTGTACACGCCGCTGGTGCGGCAAGACGATGAGCTGGCCGTCGAGCATCGATTTGAAAACGGCGTTCGCGCGCGGGCCTTCGGCGGCGTCGGGTTCTCCCTCGACGGGCCACACTTGCCCCCTTTCGCCGGCTCGCTGTATTTCGGCGCCGCCCTGGGCTACGCCGTGGTGCCCAATCCCGAGCGTTCGATTTCTGCATCCGGCTGGTACGGCTGGGAGCCGCTGCTGTCCGACTTCGGCGCGGTGGTGCTGGGCGCGGAGGGCTCCCGAAACCAGCAAGCCGTGCGGGGTGCCTTCGCGCTCTACGGTCTGCCCGCCCCGATCGTCCACCTCGCCCATCGCCACTACGGACGCGCCATCCTGAGCGCCGCCTTGCGCGGTGTCCTGCCCTATCTGTTCTGGAAGGTGTTCGCGACGCCCGATCCGGACGGCGGCTACGACGTCCAGCCCGGCGCCGCCATCGTCGCCGGCGCGGTCGTCGCCGCCGCCGCGGACGATCTGCTGCTGTCGTGGCAGTGAAACGACGGCGTCAACTTGGCGACAACCGCTTCGTAGACGTCGAGTGGGCTCCGCCCGCCTTCTTCGCTTCGATACGGTCTCAACGACGATCTCGCCTTCAACCGAGCCCCCCGTAGAACCTACCGAAGGCGCGGGAGGCCATGATCGCCATCGCGAGAACGCCGAGTCCGAACACCAGCGCATGGGCCGTCCGGCGAAGCTCGAACTTCCCGACCCGGCCGACGAGCACGTAGCCGACCAAAAGGTTGAAGAAGCCCCACAGGACATTCACCGTCGCCGACGATAACCCCTCGCCCGGCGGATGGGCGAACGGGCTCTGGAATTGGTGCCCGGTGATCCCATTCACAAAGTGGGGAACGGCGTTCGCGAGAAAAGCGCCCCCGAAGAAATACGCGACGTAGTGGTACCAGCGCATGGTTGTTCCTCCAACCGACTGTCCCACCGCGCTCGATCTGACGCAACGCTGCCGCGGTGAACAGGGATCTTCGACCCGCGGATGACGAAGATAGCCCGAACAAGCGGGCTTTGTGCGAGTACGCCGGTTCTGTCTAGTCCTCGCCCCCCAATCGCCCGAGCCCTACGGGCCCCCCGCCGGGCACACACGCCAGGTTAGCCGTGGAGGCCGGAATCAGCGGGGACGTCGTGGCCGCAAGTCTGGGCCACGAATCATTCGCAGTCACCGCCGCCCACTACGCGGGGGCGGATGCTGTCGCCGACGCCGCCGCTGATCGTGTGGCGAGGGCGCTGAACTAGAGAGTTGGTCCGCACGGCCCACTCGAATCGAGCCCCGATCGCAGTCCCTGGTACGTGCCTGAAATTTGCAGTACGAGGAAGAGGACTTGAACCTCCACTCCTTTCGGAACCAGATCCTAAGTCCCAACTTGCTGGTCCGAGTGGAGTGATCATCAATAGTTAGCGTTCGCGAAATTGGTCCGCAGCTGGTCCGCATGAAAACCCGCGCCACCATCGGCACTTGGCCCCCCAACAATCCTTCAGCGAGAGCAGCAGGCCGCGTTGGGACCGCGGACCGTGGCAGGTCGAGCACCGAGACGGTTGGATCTCGATCACGCACACGCGACGGCGGCCCGGTGGGTGCGCCCACGATTTGACGTGCTGCGGGCCCAACCACTTGCACCGGCTCTTCTTCATGAATCCTCCGATTTGAGGACACGCATTTCGAACCGGTCTATCCGCGCACGAGGAGGTTCTAGGGGGCCCTCTTCGTGGTTCGGCTAAGCCCGGTTGTCGTGACCGACACGCAGCGGGTGCGCGCTATCCTCTCGCTCTATGGACGGAAGAAGGAGCGCCGGTCGACGAGCTTGCGTCGATGATCGTCGCTCAGGAGTGGCCGGCGTAGCTCAGCTCGGAGCGCGCGTCCATATACATCTCGGAGACGATCTTCCAGCGGCCGTCGGCTTTCCGCTGCAGCGCGCGCCGCGAGTGGTTGTCGCGGCGGGCGATGGCGCCTCCGCTGACGAGCCCCTGGCCTCGGACCTCGAGCCGCGTCGACACGAGGGCGACGTCGTTACCGAGGGGGCGCAGCGTGCTCTGCGGCGCCGCGACGAGTTGTCCGGCATCGAAGTTGGTGTCGCCGAACAGGCCGCGCAGGTACTCGACAATCTGGGAGGCGCCGCGCTTGACGCTGCCGAAGGCGTTGACCCAGTCGGCGTCGTCCGCGTCGACGTCGATCAGCAGGTCGGCGTTGCGGGCGGGTCGAGAAGCCCTTGAGGAGCGCCGTCAGCGTCGTGTCGATCGCGCGCCGGTCGGCGGCGGGCAGGGAGCCTAGGCCGTCGATTCGGAGGTCGGGGAAATTCGAGGTGGTCGTCATGGTGGTCTCCTTGTTCTCAGCGACTCGCGGGCGGCATGACGGACGCGAGCCAGTCAAAGGTGCGTTGGTGATAGAGGGCGCGGGCGCCACTCTCGCAGTGGGTCGCGGCTCCGTCCTCGGCGGTGAAGCGGAGATGCGTGGCGATGCCCGACATGCGAGCGACCAGCGCCGGAACGTCCGAGCGGAGGTCGTCGCCGTCCGCGGTGACGAAGAGAGTCGGGCACGTGATGGCCCCCTCGCGGCCCTTGAGCGAATACTGGGGTGCCATGCGGAAGTAGTCGACCGGATCGGTGAGTCCGTGCACGAGCAGGTTGCGCCGCATGGCCCAGCCCTTCGTGGTGTGGCGCATGACCCCTCGCAGGACCCGCCGCAAGAGGCCGATCGACGGGCCGTGCCCGTCCGGGAGCCGCCCGGCCAAGACGGCCGGCAGCAGGCGGACGCTGACGTCGAAGAGATCGGCGTTTCCGCCGTCGGAGATACAGGCGGCGATTCGATGCTCGGCGGTGGCGGCGCGCGGCGCCAGGTAGCCCCCGAAGCTCAATCCAATGAGGGCGATGCGCGCCGGATCGACGTCCGGGCGGCGGAGCGCGTAGTCGACGACGGGCGTCACGACCGACTCCCAGTCCGGACGAAAGGGGAC
>DASRLC010000063.1:0-15983 GCA_035648655.1 Polyangia bacterium | reverse complement strand
CCCCTTTTCTACGTTGGCCTCCGCGCTGTCAAGTCTTGGCAACGCAAGGCCGGGGAGATCACTACTCGGCGAGAACGCCGCGCGGACGAACCGGCATCTCGAGCTTGCGGATCTCGATCTTGAACTCGCCGGCGTCCTGCGTGGCGGCGGGGGCGGGAAGGCCCTCGGACTGGGTGTTGCTGCTCTCGCTGTCGGTGGTCTTGTCTTTGTTGGCGTCCATGTGTGAATTTCTCCCTCGTACGTTGTTACTGAAACTTTGCTCGAGTAGACATCGGCTGAGCTTCGAGGTCAATCGCCTCCCCGGCGCTCACCTCGAACCTAACGTTGATATGGCTTCATCTTCCCGCCCGCGCAAGGTCCGCTCAAACCCCGATGCTATCGGATCTTCTGTGGAATAGAAATAGGTAATCTGCAACGCCTTTGTTACGTGCAGGTTTCTTCGGGGTGGACGTCAGATGTCGGGACGTCGGCCAATGGCCTCCCCGACCGCTGCCGGCCTGCGGATCGCGGGGGTCGCCACCCGCGCCAGAGGTAGCTCGAGCGCATCGGCCAGCGCCGTGGCGCTGGCTTCGATGATGTTCTGCGACACCCCGATGGTGCTCCAGCGCTCTTCACCGCGGGCCGATTCGATGAGGACCCGGGTCTTGGCGCGGGTCGCCTCTTCCGGGTCGAGAATCCGCACCTTGTAGTCGGCCAGGCGGACGTCGCGCACCAGTGGGAAGTGGGGATTGAGCGCCTTGTGAAACGCGCCGTCGAGCGCGTGCACCGGGCCGGTCCCCTCGGAGACCGTGTGCACCACCTCGTCGCCGATCTTCAGCTTCACGGTGGCCTCGGCGAACATCGAGTTGCCGCGCCGGCGCTCGGAGATCACGACCACGTCGAGCACCTCGAACGGCGGCAGGTAGCCCGGATGGCTGCGCCGGCTCAGCAGCTCGAAAGACCCCTCGGCCGCTTCGAACTGATAGCCCTGGCTCTCGAGCTCCTTGATGTGGTCGAGCACCGTGCGCTCGTTCCCCTGCACGTCGATGCCGAGTTCGCCGGCGCGCATTCGGACGTTGCCCCGCCCCGACAGCTCGGAGACCACGATGTGGCGGCGGTTGCCGACCCGTTCGGGGACGATGTGCTCATAGCTGGCCGGGATCTTCTCGACGGCGGCGACGTGCATGCCGCCCTTGTGCGCAAAGGCGGAGTGCCCGACGTAGGGGGCGTGCGCGCGCGGGCGAATGTTGGCGATCTCGCTGACCGCCCGCGACAGCTCGCTGAGGCGCGCCAAATTCTCGTCGGGGACGCAATGGCGACCCATCTTGAGCTGGAGGCCCGCGATCACCGAGATCAGGTTGGCGTTGCCGCAACGCTCGCCCCAGCCATTCATCGTGCCCTGCACCTGGACGCAGCCGGCCTCGATGCCGGCAAAGGCGTTGGCGACCGCCACGTCGCAGTCGTTGTGGGTGTGGATGCCGAGCTTGGTCGGGATGGTCCGATGGACGACCCCCACCACCTCGGAAATGAACCCCGGCAGGCTGCCGCCGTTGGTGTCGCACATGGCGACCCAGTCGGCGCCGGCGGCCGCGGCGGCCTTGACCGTCGCGAGCGCGTACTCCCGATCGGCGCGGAAGCCGTCGAAGAAATGCTCGCAGTCGTATACCACCTCGCGCCCCTGCTTCTTGAGAAAGCCGACGCTGTCCGAGATCATCGCCAGGTTCTCTGCCAGCGTCGTCCCGACGATCTGGGTGACGTGGAGGTTCCAGGTCTTGCCGACCACGGCCACCGCCGGCGTCTCGGCGGCCACCATGGCGGCCAAAATGGGATCGGTCTCGGCGCGGCCACCGGCCTTACGGGTCATCCCGAACGCCGTGAGCTTGGCGTGCCGAAATTTGATGGCCTTGGCGCGCTGGAAAAACTCCACGTCCTTCGGATTCGAACCGGGGTAGCCCCCCTCGATGAAGTGGATCCCAAAGCCGTCCAGCAAGCGCGCGATCTTGAGCTTGTCCTCGACCGAGAGCGACAGGCCCTCGCTTTGGGTACCGTCGCGAAGCGTGCTGTCGAAGAGTTGGACGTCCATCATTTTGGCTCCAAAGTGAAGCGGTCAGACTAGGCGACTGCCCGGGCAATCTCCAGCGCTAACTGGCCGCGGCCATCCCACCCGCGATCGCCCGAACGCCCTAGAAAACGAGGCGATTCAACGCGGCAGGGCGTCCTGCAGGATGGCCGCCAGCAGCGGGTTCTCTTGGTCCCGCCCCGAGACGATGGCGGTCTCGACCTGCCAGTCGAGGCCGAGCGCCGGGTCGTCCCAGCGGACACCCCGCTCGTCGCTGTTGTCGTAGTACTCGTCGACCAGATAGGTCATGAACGAGTCCGCCAGCGCGCAGAACCCGTGCGCGACGCCCTTGGGGATGTACAGGCCGAAGGGGTGGTCGGTGCCGAGATCCAGCATCTCCCGCTGGCCACGGGTCGGCGACGACAGCCGAAGATCGTAGAGCGCCGCCCGCACGTGCCCCGAGGGGACCAGCCAGAAGTCGGCCTGTTTGACGTGGTAGTGCATCCCCCGCAGCACACCGGCCTTCGAGAACGACACGTTCCCCTGGATCATCGGGCGGACGCCGGGAATCCAGGACTGACGGAAACTCTCGAAGAAGTAACCGCGGTCGTCGGCGAACGAGCGCAGCGGGACGATGTAGACGCCGCCGATGTGCTCGGACGCGCGGGCCGGATTGGGTGGGATCATGGGCGCACTTTACCCCATTTGTCGCACTTATTGCGTCTTCGGCACCCTATCGACGCCCCCAAAAGAGGCTAAAGTGCCGATCCAAATGAGCGACGCGCGGGGGAAGAGAGTTCGTAAAGCGGTGATACCGGTGGCGGGGCTGGGGACGCGGTTCTTGCCCGCCACCAAAGCCGTCCCCAAAGAGATGCTCCCGCTGGTGGATGTGCCGAGCATCCAGATCATCGTCGAGGAGTGCGTGGCGGCCGGGATCGAAGAAGTCATTTTCATCACCGCGCGCGGCAAGTCGGCCATCGAGGACCACTTCGATCGCGCGCCCGAGCTGGAGGCGCTGCTCGAGCGTCGGGGGAAGAAGGCCGATCTGGCGCTGGTGCGCAAGCCGACCGAGCTGGCGCGCTTCGTGTCGGTGCGACAGGGCGAGGCGCGCGGCCTCGGGCACGCCGTGCTCTGCGCCCGCGACGCCGTGGGCGACGAGCCGTTCGCGGTGCTGCTGGGCGACGACCTGATGGACGCCGAGGTTCCCGGGATCCGGCAGCTCATCGACGTCTACGCGCGCACCGGCGACGGCGTGGTGGGGCTCAAAGAGGTGCCGGTCGGGCAAGAGCACCTGTACGGCATCATCGACGGCGAGCGGACCTCGCCGCGCGAGCTCAAGATCCGCAAGCTGATCGAAAAGCCCGCGCCCGGGACGGCGCCGTCGCGGCTGGCGATCATCGGGCGCTACGTCTTGCCGCCCGAGATCTTCGGTATCCTGGCCGAGACGCCGCCCGGACGGGGCGACGAAATTCAGCTTACCGACGGCCTGGCGACGCTCTGCGCCCGCCGCGGGCTGCAGGGACTGGAGGTCGACGGCCGCCGGTTCGACGTCGGCGATCGGGCCGGATATGTCATCGCGCTGGTCCATTACGCGCTCCAGCGCGCCGACATTGGCGACGAGGTGCGGGCCGGCATCACCAAGCTCCTCGGGTCGTGAACGAGATCGGGTTCGGCGCGTTGACTTTGAAGATCGCCCCACGGAGACTGGTGCGCGCATGAACTTGCTGGTGACAGGGGGCGCGGGCTTCATCGGCTCGTCGTACGTGCGGCTGGCGCGGCGCAAGCGTCCCGAAGGGCTGGTGGTCAACGTCGATGCGCTGACCTACGCGGGCAACCTCGAGAACCTGCGCGATCTCGAGGGCGACGCCAAACATCTGTTCGTGCGGGCCGACATCCGCGACGGCGCGAAGATGTTGGAGCTGCTGAAGGTTCACGCCATCGACGCCATCGTGCACTTCGCCGCCGAGAGCCATGTCGACCGCAGCATCCTGTCGGCCGAGCCGTTCCTCGACACCAACGTGCTGGGAACGCTGCGTCTGCTGGAGGCGGCGCGGGCCGCGGGCTGCAGGCGCTTCCTGCAAGTGTCGACCGACGAGGTCTACGGGTCGCTCGGTCCGACCGGCGCCTTCGAAGAGACGACGCCCCTGTCGCCGCGCAGCCCCTACTCGGCCAGCAAGACCTCCGCCGATCACTTCGTCATGGCGTTCCACCACACGCACGGGATGGACACCGTCATCACGCGCTGCTCGAACAACTACGGCCCGTTTCAGTTCCCCGAGAAGCTGATCCCGCTCATGATCCTGAACGCCTTCGAGGGCAAGCCGCTACCGGTCTACGGCGACGGCCTCTACGTGCGCGACTGGATCCACGTCGAGGACCACTGCGAGGCGGTCGACCTGGTGCTGGAAGGCGGCGCATCGGGCGACGTTTACAACGTGGGCGCCGAGAACGAGCGCCCCAACCTGGAGGTCGTGCGAACCATCCTGCGGTTGGCCGGTCGCGACGAGTCGCTGATCCGCCACGTCCCCGATCGGCCGGGCCACGATCGCCGCTACGCCATGAACTCGCGCAAGATCCGCGAAGAGCTGGGCTGGCGGCCGCGCCACAATTTCGACCAGGGCCTCACCGACACCGTGGCCTGGTACCGCGCCAACGCGGCCTGGGCCGATCGGATCCGCAGCGGCGCCTACCGCGACTACTACGAGCAGCAGTACGCCAAGCGGCTGGCCGCGCCCTGAGCGATCCTTAACTCAACTCGGTCAGTTCGGTCCGGGCAGACCGGTCACTTCGATCAAACGGCGCTGCAGGAAGCGGCGGTCGGACTGGTTGCCTGCCAGCGCCAGCGCCTGGCGGTAGGCGGCCGCCGCCTCCCGCCAGCGGCCGAGGCGGCGCAACAGATCGGCGCGCGCCGCCGGCAGCAGGTGGTAGTCGGCGAGCGCGCCGCTGGCCGCCAGCGCGTCGATGCGCCGCAACCCTTCGGCGGGGCCCGCCACCATCGCGATCGCGACCGCTTTGTTGAGCGCCACCACCGGCGAGGGGTAAAGCTCATCGAGCAGCGTGTAGAGACCCGCGATCTGCGTCCAGTCGGTCTCCTCGGCGCGGGCGCTCTGCGCGTGCACGCCCGCGATCGCCGCCTGCAGCGCGTACGGCCCGGGAAACGCGATCCGCAGCGTGCCTTCGATGAGCGCCAGCCCTTCCCGTATCGCCGGTTGGTCCCAGCGCGATCGATCCTGATCTTCGAGCAGGATCACCCCGCCGTCTCTGTCCACCCGAGCCTCGCGCCGCGCGTCCTGCAGCAGCATGAGCGCCAGCAGCGCGCGGGCCTCCGCGGCGGCCGGCATCAGCTCGACCAGCAGGCGGCCGAGGCGAATCGCCTCTTCACAGATCTCGCGGCGCAGCGGCACGATCCCCGAGCTGGCGGCGTAGCCTTCGTTGAAGACCAGATAGATCACCACCAGCACCGCTTCGAGCCGCGCCGGCAGCTCCTCGGGATCTGGCACCCGATACGGGATGCCCGCCTGGCGGATCTTGGCCTTGGCGCGCACCAGCCGCTGCGCCATGGTTGGCGCCGGCACCAGGAACGCGCGCGCGATGGCCTCGGTCTCGAGGCCGCCGAGCGTCCGCAGAGTCAGCGCCACCTGGGCCTCGATGGCGAGCGCAGGGTGGCAGCAGGTGAAGATCAGTCGGAGCCGGTCGTCCACGGGTTCCTCGTCGATGTCGAGCGCCGCGGCCGAAGAGGACGACGCCTCCATTTTCAGCTCGGCGCGTTTCTCCTCGAACAGAGCGCCGCGCCGGAGGCTGTCCACCGCTTTGTTGCGCGCGGTCCGAATCAGCCAGGCCCGGGGATTGCCGGGCGTCCCTTCCGTCGGCCACTGCACCAGCGCCGCCTCCAGCGCCGAGGCCAGCCCCTCATCGGCGCGGTCGATGTCGCCGAGCAGGCGAATCAGAGTCGCCAGCATCCGCGCCCGCTCTTCGCGAAAGACGCCGCCAATCGTCTCGCGTTCGGAATCCATCGCCCGCCCGGAGCCCAGCATATCCCCGGGCGGACGCATGGGCTCAGGCCTTGGGGCGGGGGTAGTCGGCCGGCATCGCCATGATCGGGCGAACCTCGATGCTGCCGACGCGGGCCCCTGGGATGCGGGCCGCCAGCTTGGTCGCCTCGTCGAGATCCTTGGCCTCGACCAGGTAGTAGCCGCCGAGCTGCTCCTTGGTCTCGGCGAACGGGCCATCGGTGGTGAGCGTCTTGCCGTCGCGCACCCGCACCGTGGTGGCGGTGGCGGTCGGCTGCAGCGCGTCCCCGGCCTTCATGTTGCCCGACTTGACGATGCTGGCGGTGAACTCGCCGTAGGCCTTGAACATCGCCTCGCGGTCGCCCGGGGTGGCTGTCTTCATGCCTTCTTCGTTTCCGTAAATGAGCAGCATGTACTGCATGGGTCTCTCCTTGATGGGTGCGTTTCGGGATCAAATCGTCCCCCAGTCAGTCGATTGGCGACCGGCGAGATCGACAGGCGGCCGATCTTTTTTCGTCCCCGGGGCTATTTATTTCCGTCATGTAAATTTCATGTTTCGCAAATGTTTCTAATCGAATAATAAAGCGTCAATGAAGGCTTGATCGGGCTCCCCCGAGTCGCGAAGATTCGCCCGCCCCCGCGACGCCGTTTTCGTCGGGCGCAGAATCACCGCCCTTCGAAAAAGGATTTCGCCAATGGGGATGCACCACCGCCGAGCGTCTTTGATCGTCGCCCTGATCGCCGCGTCGGTAGTGGCCTCGAGCGCCGCCGCCGAGACCGTCGGGTCCGCCCAGTCGCCCACCCCGACCGCCGCCGCGCCGGCCACCGCGCCCGATCTGGCGGCGCGCGTCGCCGATCTGGAGGCTTACATCACCAACGGGACGCCCAAGTATCTGGCGTCGCCGGGGCCTGGCCACAACGCCTGGATGATGACCTCGAGCGCGCTGGTGCTGTTCATGACCCTGCCCGGGCTGGCCCTGTTCTACGGCGGGTTGGTGCGGCGCAAGAACGTCCTGTCGGTCATGGCGCAGTGTCTGGGGTGCGCCGGCCTGGTCACCATCTTGTGGTGGGCCGTCGGTTACAGCCTGACCTTCGATCACGGGACCCCTTTTCTGGGGGGTCTCAAATTTGCGGGGCTCCAAGGGGTGACCTCGACGCCCAACGCCGACTATGGCGCCTGGGTCTCGCAGAACGTGTTCGCGATGTACCAGCTCATGTTCGCGATCATCACCCCGGCGCTGATCGTGGGCGCCATCGCCGAACGGATGAAGTTCTCGGCCGTCATGGCCTTCATCGCGCTCTGGATGTTCGTCGTGTATTTCCCACTGGCGCACATGGTGTGGGGCGCCGACGGCTTCATGAACGGCGTCTGGAACGCCAAGGCCGGCATCCGGGCGGTCGACTTCGCCGGCGGGACGGTGGTGCACATGTCGTCCGGCTGGTCGGCGCTGGTGCTCTGCCTGATCCTCGGCAAGCGAACCGGCTTCGATCGCCGCGCCTTTCTCCCGCACAGCGTGGTCCTGACCATGATCGGCACCGGCATGCTGTGGGTGGGCTGGTACGGCTTCAACGCCGGCAGCGCGGTGGCCGCCGACGGCATCGCCGCCACCGCCTTCACCTCCACCACGCTGGCGGCCGCGGTGGCCGCCACGATCTGGCCCGCGCTGGAGTGGCTGCTGCGCGGCAAGCCGACGGTCCTCGGGTTCTGCTCGGGCGCGGTGGCAGGGCTGGTCGTCATCACGCCCGCCTCGGGGTTCGTCACGCCGACCAGCGCCGTGCTGATCGGCCTGCTGGCCGGCGTGGTCCCCTTCTTGGCCTGCACCAAGCTGAAGGCGATCTTCAAATACGACGACGCGCTCGACACCTTCGGCGTGCACGGCGTGGGCGGGACCCTGGGCGCGCTCTGCACCGGCTTCTTCGCCAACCCCCAGGCCAACCCCAACCTCGGCACCAACCTGGGCGGCCTGGTCGGCAAGACCCTGTGGATCGAACAGCTCGAGGCGATGGGGCTCACCGTGGCGCTGTCGATTGGCGCCACCACGGTGATCGCGCTGGCCCTCAAGGCGACGCTCGGGCTACGTCCCAGTATCGAGAGCGAGGAGCTCGGGCTCGACGACGCCGATCACGGCGAAGCCGGGTATCACCCCGACGAGGGTGGCGGACACGGCGAAGATATGGATGAGGCTCGGTTGCCGAGCGCCGCCGGCTTGGTCAACACCTAGCCACCGAGCACAGCCCGCCACTGACCCAGCGCGCGGGTTTGGGGGTAGTCTAGCGCCGCGTTTTCGCCCAGACCCGCGGTAGTCGAGTGAGCGGGGGATTTAGAGGATCCTCGGGGTCCTTCCAAACCGACCGGAGCCCCACCCATGAAAAGCCTTCGCCCCTCGATGCTGTTTCTGACCTCCGCGCTGGCCGCCGCGACCGGCGCGGGTTGCGGAGGTTCCTCGGCGAAACCGGTCGACGGCGGGCCGGGCGCGGACGCGGCCCCCACCCTTCCCACGCCGGCGTGGGATTGGGCGGGCGTGATCGGCACCGGACAGAGCCTGGCGGTGGGCGTGATGGGGACGCCCCCCCTGGCGACGGGGGAACCGTCCGGCTACGGCAACCTCAAGCTGTTCCTTGGCAGCCTGGTGGTCCCCCCCTTCGACCCGACCAGCGGCCTCCTCAAGATGGTGCAGCTCGACGAACCGCTGCGGGCTTTTTCGACCATGTACCCCGAGGCCTATCCCGGCAACATCGACGGCGAGACGCCGCACACGGCGATGGCCGATCAGATCACGTCGCTCTATCTGGCGGCCGGCGGCGCCGGTTACGTCACGGCGCACACCGAGGTGGGGGAATCCGGGCAGGGCTACTTGGAGATCGAAAAGGGCGCCACCTACACCACGAACAACGGCACCACTGGCACCGGCACCGCCGGGCTGGCCTACGCGGCGTCGCTGTTCGAAGCCCAGGCCATCACGAACCTAGCGATGGCCGCCGGCAAGACCTACGGCGTGGGCGCCATCATCATCACCCACGGGGAGGCCGACGCCGGCAACACCGACTACGAGGCGGATCTGGTGCAGCTGTGGACCGACTACAACGCGGACCTGCCGCCGATCACCGGCCAGAGCACGACGACGTCAATTCCGCTGTTGGTGTCGCAGCAGCACTCGACGCCGAGCGGCGTCGGGACGACCTCGGTCTCGACGCTGGCGCAGTGGATGGTCGGCGTCGATCACCCCGGCGACATCATCTGCTCGGGTCCGAAGTACCAGTACCCCTACGCCTCCGACGCCACCCACCTGACCGCCCAGGGATACGACATGCTCGGCGAGAAGTATGGGCAGGTCTATTACCAAAAGGCTGTCCTGGGCCAGGACTGGCAACCGCTGCAGCCGATCTCGGTCTCGGTGAGCGGCGCCGTCATCACGCTGAAATTCCACGTGCCGGTGCCCCCGCTGGTGATGGACCCCGACACCGTGACCCCGCCGCCGCAGCAGGCCGTGCCGGAGTGGATGAACGGCCACGGGTTCGAGGTCAACAGCGCAGGAGCGCCCGCCACGATCCAGTCGGTCCAGATCGTTGGCGACGACACCGTGCAGATCACGGTGGGCGACACGCTCTCCAGTCTCAACTCCTCGGTCAGCTACGCCTTCACCGCCAACGCCGCGGCGATGCCAGCCACCGCGACGATGCCGGCCGGCACCGTGCGCTGGGGCCAGCTGCACGACTCCGATCCCTTTGTCGGTTCGACCACCGGTCTGCCGCAGACCAACCACTGCGTGGCGTTCCAGATGCCTATCCAGTGAGGCCAGGATACCGATGACGCCGCGGGCCGTCGCTACTTCCGGGGAGTGTGCGCCACCAAGCGCGCCAGCAGCGTGCGATGACAGCGCGCCGGATCGATGCAAGCCGACGAGCAGAGCAGGGTGAGCGTCGCCTGCCCCGCGAACCGCCGTGCCAGATCGCGAATCCGCCAGAGCTGTGCCGGGCCGCGCATCTCGTCCAGGTAGCGCTCCGCGTAGGTCTTCCACGAGATGGCCGGACCGTGCTTGCCGTGAAACTGGTCGAGCAGCGCGCGGCTGGGGCCGAGGTCGGGCCACCAGTCGTTCCAAGGCTGGCTCTGCTTGGCGACGCCGCGCGGGCGCAGGCGGCAGATCAGCAATCGAAACCCGTCGTCCGCCCCGACCGGATCGTTCCAGCGTTTGGTCTGGAGCGGCATCGGTAGATCATAGCGGCGGTCGCCGCCTGGGTCGAAAGCCGCGGCGGGTTGCGAAGCACCGTAACCCGGTCTCCGCCCTGGCGTATAAATCGCGTGAGCGACGACGGGCTTCGCCCGGCGGCGCTCTTCGCGGGGATCTCGAGGACCTCTGACGGTCCTTTCTTAGTAGAGCCACGGAGGCAGGATGTCGACCAAGACCATCGCGGGTACGCTGGACCGGCTGCGCCAGACGGCCAACAAGATCTCTTTTTTGGGGCCGGCGCTGGCCCGGCTGACGGTGGGCCTGGTGTTCATCGGCACCGGCTGGGGGAAGCTGCATTCGATCCCCGACGTGACCCAGTACTTCGCCACCCTCCACATCCCGATGCCCGGTTTCAACGCGCGCCTCACGGCCGCCACCGAGTTCTTCGGCGGGCTGGCGATGCTGTTCGGCCTCGGGACGCGCCTGGTCGCGCTGCCGATGGCGTTCACGATGGTGATCGCGATCGTGACCGCCAAGCGCGACGACATCACCGGCCTCACGGCGCTGGTCGGCTTGGAAGAGTGGAGCTATCTGGTGTTCTTCATCTGGCTGGCCCTGGCCGGGGCGGGCGCCCTGTCGCTCGACGCGCTGCTGAGCCGCCGCCGGAGCGGGAAGGCCGAACCGAGCGCCTGAGGATGGTCCCCGCCCGCGGGGAAAGGACGTTGAACAAAATGGCGCGCCAGACTATTCAGGAGATGGTTTGGGGCCCATGGATGCTGAGGCGATCGAGGCGGCCGACGTGATGGCGCGCTACTGTCGCGGTGAGGCTGCCGCCTTCCATCGCCTATACGCGCTGCTGGCGCCCCGGATCTTGGCCTATCTGAGCGGCTTGCTGGGCGACAAGGCCGCGGCCGAGGACACGCTGCAGGTCACGTTCCTCAAGGTACACGAGGCGCGCGGGACCTACGTTCTGGGCGCCAACCCGATCCCGTGGATGTACACCATCGCGCACCGCACCTGCCTGGACGAGCTGCGACGCCGCAAGCGCAGCCGCGTGCGCCTGACCCAAGACGGTACGCTGCAGAGCGAGCCCGCCGCCCACCTGACCGGCGTCTCGGTCGACGCGCACCAAGACCAGACCGATCGGCCCGATGCGAGCGTCACGGCCAGCGCGCTGGCGGCGCTCGACCGGCTGCCCGAGAACCAGCGGTTGGCGCTGCTGCTGACCAAGGTCCACGGACGCTCGACGGCCGAGGCCGCCATGATCACCGGCACCACGCCGGGCGCGATCAAACAGCGCGCGCACCGGGCCTATGTCACGCTGAGAGGGATGCTTGGCAACGCCGAGTCTGCCAAGGCGGAGCCCCCATGACCGCGCGCGATTTCGACGGCGGCCTGCTGAGACCGGCCGGTGAGTTCGAGAAGGCGCCGGCACCCGCGGCCGATCTCTTGAACGCGGTCGGCGCGATGAAGCCGGTGCGAACGCGAACCCGTTTCGGCGCCTTTGCGCTGGTCGGGCTGGTCGGGCTGGTCTGGCCGGCCATCGCGCTTGGCCATCTGCCGCTGCGGCAGGATCTGTCGGCCCTGCCGACCTGGTGGGTGGTGACCGCGGCGTCGCTGTGGGGGCTGGCGTTTGCGCTGTCGCTCGCGGCGGCGCTGGTGCCCCGTCGGGGCGACGTGCTCCCAGCGCCGGGCCGCGCCTCGCGGCTGAGCGGCGCCGCCATGGCCGTTGTGCTGGTGTTCGTGCTGGCCGCGACCGCGCGGGCGCCCGGGGTGAGCCTGCGACCCGCAGATCTGCACTGGACGCTGCTGCGCTCGTGCATCCACTGCGCCAGCTTCGTGCTCGAGATCTCCGCCGTGTTTCTGGTGGTCGGCCTGCTGGCGCTGCGGCGCCTGGTGCCGACAGGTGGCGCGCGCATCGGCATGGCGCTGGGCGCGGCCGGCGGGGCGATGGGTGGCCTGGTGCTGCACTTCATCTGCCCGATCGCCGAAACGAGCCATGTCGCGTTGGCGCACGTCGGGGGCATGGCGCTGGCGGCGGCCGTCGGCGCGCTGCTGCTCTCGGGCGTCGGCCGGCGCTGAACGGACCGCGCGACAGCGTGGCAGGTGGACCGACAGCTTCAGGCGAGGTCGAAAACCAAAGCCTCGCCCGCGTCGATGCCATCGATCTTCACGACCGACTCGGCCGACAGGCCGACCGCATCCCCGGCCTGCAGATCGTTCCCGTTGACGCGTACCTTGCCGCGCGCGACATGGATCCATGCCGAGCGGCCTTTGGCGAGGGACAGCTCCGCGCGCTCGCCGGCGCCGAAGATCCCGGCGTAGACGACGGCATCCGCATGAATCGAGAGGCTCCCGTCGCGCCCGTCCGGCGCCGCAACGACCCGCAGCCGACCCTGCCGCTCCTGTGCCGAGAAGCTCTTCTGCTCGTAGCCCGGCTGGTCGCCCACTTTGTCGGGAACGATCCAGATCTGCAGGAAGTGAACCGGTTCGGTGCGCGAGGCGTTGAACTCGCTGTGGCGGACGCCGGTCCCGGCGCTCATGCGCTGCAGATCCCCGGGCCTCATGACCGACCCCGTCCCCATGCTGTCCTTGTGTTCCAGCGCGCCTTCGAGCACGTACGACAGAATCTCCATGTCCCGATGCCCGTGGGTCCCGAACCCCTGCCCCGGCGCGACCCGATCCTCGTTGATCACGCGCAGCGCCCGGAACCCCATGTGCTGGGGGTCGTAGTAGTCGGCAAACGAAAACGTGTGGCGAGAATCCAGCCAACCGTGGTCGGCCCGTCCCCTTTGGTCTGCTCTCCGAATCTCGATCATCTCGATGCCCCTTCCGGTGAAGCATCTTCGATGCCCGCGACCGACGGTCGGTTGCGCCCGACGGGATGGTCCCTGCACCGTGCCGGAGACGAGACTTGAACCCGTAAGCCCTTGGGAGCGGCGGATTTTGAGTGCGGCGGAATCTCCTGGGAAGCGCTTGGACGGCAGCTTCTTCGCGCCGAATCGGTTGCCTCGTCGCGGATCGAAGGTCTCGAGATCTCGTACCGGCGCCTCGCCCGGGCCGACTTTGGCCGGACCCACAGCGACCTGACGGCCGAATCTGTTCTGGGAAACGTGGCGGCGATGGAAGCGGCTGTCGCGCTCGGAAGTCGGAGCAGACCGCTCACGACCCGCGACGTCTTGAACATCCACCGGATACTGCTCGAGGCCACGCCCGATCGGCACCTTGGCGGAAAGCTTCGGACGGCCCAGGGCTGGATCGGGGGCGGGAGTACGCCGGAACACGCAGACTTCATCCCCCCACCAGAGGATCGAGTCCCTGGCTTGGTGGCCGATCTCTGCATCTTCGCGTCGCGAGACGACCTGCCCGCGGTCATCCAGGCCGCAATCGTCCACGCCCAGTTCGAGACGATCCATCCGTTCGCGGACGGAAACGGTCGTGTGGGTCGCTGCCTCATCCACGCCCTCCTGCGCCGCCGAGGTCTGACTCCCGGGTTCGTCCCGCCGGTGAGCCTGGGACTGGCGTCGGCGATCGACCGATTACGCACCCAGTGGCGAGAGGCGGTCGGTCGCCCCCGCTCGGGTTCGGCCGCCGACAAGCTGATCGAGGCCCTACCGGGACACCCAATCCTCGACGTCGGCACTGCCGAACGAATCGCCAGTGTGTCGAACCAGGCGGCGCGCCTGGCGATGATTCAGCTTGAGGAAGCCGGCGTGATCAAGCGAATCAACGCAGGCAAGCGCAACCGCGCCTGGGAAGCCGTCGGATTGTTCGAGGTGGTGGAGATCTCCGAAAGGCGACTCCGTGCGAGGTGAAGGGTTCCGGTGACGCCATCGTCGCCGATGTCCGGGCTTCTGCTCGATGCTTGCGGCGCCCAGTTGCTGACCGGGGCTGCAAGTTCGAGGAGGGACGTCGCAATAGGCGACGTCTACCTCGCACGTGCGGGGGTCGTGGTGCAGCGTGCCGGAAGTCACGGAGTCGCGGCGGCCTCGAAAATCTGCGCCAGACCCTCGATGAGCTGCTCGTCGGAGTAGAGGAGAGGGTCGCCCAGGCTCTCTACCATCCCCTTCACGGTGAGGATGCCGACCGCGGCCACGTTCGCGAGGAAGACCATGAGGCGTGGCTCGACTCCAGCGCGCCCACGCGCGTGCTTCCACTCCTTGGCGAGGGTCGCCGTGGCGCCCGCGTAGGCCAGCTCATTGAGTGGCCGGATCCGTGCGAACTGGTCGGCGCCGAAGCGAACGGCACTCGAGCCCGCGACTTGGCCGTGCATGAACGTGAGGCGGAAGTCGTCCATGCGCGCCGCGAAGGTGTGCACGGTCTCGCGGATGAGGGCGCGAAGCGCTGCACCGCCCCGGTTCGTCTTGGCCACCGCGTCGTGAATCGCTCGTGATTCAGCCTCGACAGCGCCGAAGATGAGCTCGAAGTAGAGGGCGTCCTTGGATGGGTAATAGTAATAGAGGGCCGCTTTCGTGAGCCCGACCTCCTTGGCGACGGCATCGAGCGTGGTCGCCGCAATACCATCTCGAAGCATGACACGGCGGGCTGCGGCCACGATCTCCTCGCGAGACTGCTCGCGGCGGCGCTCGCGACGCGCGATCCGAATCGGGATCTCAGCCGGTTGGCTGGCCTTTTTCTTCGGGGGCTTGCGAGTGGCTCTCGAGGACGTTGGCACGAAGCACATTCTACCTTTGGTCGCTAAAAATGACCAATGGTAAAATTAATTGACCGACAGTCAGAAATCGTGTTACTGATCGTGACGGGGCTAAAATGAACCCGCCCGAACCAGAAAGATGGAGGAACCGATGAACACGGTCAGGCCCGAGATCGCCGACGGCGTCTACCGTTTCTCGGGGTGCCACGCGACGGCGCTCTCGGCCGTGACAGCACCGACCATTCGCCGCCTGGCCGGGATCGGGCCGCGGACGCCTACGACGCGAAGCGCGTACTCTAAGCGAGGAATTTCCCCATGAATGAGCTGAACTTGCACGATCCCCTGTTCGCCACGTACGTGGTCGCCGCGTCGCTCATGATCCTAAAGGCCATCAGCATGTCGTGGCTGACGGTCGCTCGCATGCTCCAGGTGAACGGCGGCTTCCGCTCACCCGAGGATCTCGAGAAGACACCTCTCAACCCGAACCCGAATCCGAATCAGCTCGAAACGAACGACGCCGTCGACAGGATTCGTCGCATCCACCTGAACGATCTGGAGAACATCCCGTTCTTCCTCGCGGCGGGGTTTCTCTACATCTTGACCGAGCCGTCGCTGCTCGTTGCGCGCGTGCTCCTGTACGGGTACGTCGTGACGCGACTCCTTCATTTCGTCGCCTACCTGACGGGCCGAACGCACGACACGCGCGCCATGCTCTGGACTCCGGGCTCACTAATCTTGCTCTTCATGGCGGGTCGGGCGCTGGCCGCGGCGCTCGGTATCGCATGAGAAGTCCGGGCCCGACATCTCTCCGATGAGCGCTCCGTGTGACGCCGTTTCGGACAGGGCGTGTCGAGGTTGCCGGTGCAAGAGTGAAAGGACGCGGCGCTCGCTTCCCGAAGTGACCCGAGCACAGGGGTGGTCAGTCCAAAAAAGTAGACGCTTCGAATTACTAACCGCCCCGGCGGCCACTTCTAGTACCTCGTCGCAGGGAATCTGACGGGTTCACCCGGCCTGTGCCTGCGAGGTGAAATGCGGTCGAGGGTAGGCTCGGCCGAGTTTCTCGCGGGCCTTGTCGATTCCAAACATCCAGCGGACCTTCGCACCCGCGGCGT
>DASRLC010000062.1:0-2614 GCA_035648655.1 Polyangia bacterium | reverse complement strand
GGCGGCGCCCGCCAGGAGACGCAGGGCCTCCGCGCGGACCGGCTCGGCCCGATCGTCGACGGCGCTACGCACGATCTCGACGCTGCCGCTGGCGCCCGCCGCCCGCACCACCTCGAGGCGTACGGTCTCATCGCCGTCGCGGGCCGCCTGCTTGAGGAGGCCCACCAGGCCGGCCTTGGCCGCCGCCGACACGATGGCCCGCCGCTCGACGACGTCCCCCTGGACCAGCGCCGTCTCCAGCGCGCGCTCTGCCTCGTCGCTGCGGCGCGGGGACGCCGAAGCGAAGAGCCCGCCGGAGGTGGCCGCGAAAGCGCGCTCGGCGGCGGCGCGCACGTCGCGATCGGGATCGCCGAGCAGCTTGAGCAAGGTCGGCAGCGCCAGGTCGGCGGTCGCGCCGCCGACACCGCCCAGCGCCCGCGCGACGGCGCCGCGAACGGCCGGAGGCGTCGACTCGGCCAACTCGGCCGCCATGCGCGCGGCCCCCTTGGGATCGGCGGCGGCCACGTCGCTCAGACAGGCGGCCGCGGCGGTGCGCACCTCGTCGCGCTCGTCGCGGGCGGCGATGCGCAGGTACGGGGACGCCGCGGCGGCGTTCCTCTTGGCCAGCGTGCAGAACGCGTTGGCAGCCGCCAGGCGGGTCGCGAAATCGCTGTCCTTGATGGCGCGCGCCAACGGGGGCAGCGCCGCTGCCGGCCGACTCTCACCCAGGTGGGCCAGCGCCTCGACCAGGTTCTTGCGCACCGCCGGCCGCACGGTCTTGATGGCGCGCCCGAGCATGTCGGCGATCGGGTTGGGGTTCTGCGCGCCCAGCATGAGCGCCGACGCGATGGCCGCCCGCTCCACCTCGGGGCTTGGATCCTTGAGCGCCTTCTCGGTCAATTCGATGCCGTCGCGCCGGAGAAAGCCGAACGCCCGCGCCGCCTCGATGCGGGTCTCGGTGGCGGGATCGTACAGCATCGACTTGAGAGGCTTCAACGCGTCTTCGGGCCGGCTCGACGCCACCGCGCCCCACACCGCGGCGCTGGCCGCGCGGGCGGCCGGGGGACCCTTCATCTCGTTGCGCGCGATCTCCTCCGCCTCGGCCGGCGAGATCAGCCGCGCGTAGAGCGGCAGGGCGGCGGCGCGCAGGCGGGGCGACGACTCGGGCCGAATCGCCTTTTCCAGCGCCGGCCGCAACGCCGGCGACGGCGTCCCCGCTCGCCGCAGGATGAAGAGGGCCGCCACGCGCACCTCGTCGGGTGTCCGCTCGCCGGTGACGACCCGCCCGAGCGCGGCGGCGCTGGCGGCCGGCTCGCGGGTCGCGATCTCCTCGAACAGGTTGAGCGCCGCACGGCGCGCGCCGGCGTCTGGGCTCTGCAGGACCTCCACCAGCGCATCGACCACCGTGCCCGGCGCCCGTTCGGCCAGCGCCGCGGCCTCTTCTTCGGCGCGCCGGCGTAGGGTGGGATCCGGATCGCGCAGCGCGAGCGTGAAGATGGCGGCCGCCTCGCTGGCGGGCAGCGTCGGCGCCTCTTGCAACACCGCGGCCCGCACGTCGGCCGATCGATCGGCCAGCGCGGCGCGCAGCGTGGCCGCGTGCGCCCCCGGTTGCCGCCCGTCGATCTTGTCGCCCGATCGGTGCGCGTCGACCTTGTCGCCGCCACGTTCGCCGGTCTGACGGCGATCGATGGCCGCCGCCACCTCGACGCCGCGGCGACGGATCTCCGGGCTGCGATCGGTGAGAGCGGCCGCTAAAATCTCGTCTTCCCCCGCGCCGCCGCGTCCGATCACAGCCAGCGCCGAGAGAATTTCGCTGCGCGCGGCCGGATCGGCAAAGGCTTGCTTGAGGGCCGCGACACCATCGGGGTCGCCGAGCAGCGCCTTGGCAATCCCCCGCGGAACCGGACGCAGGCCGTTCAGCACCTCGCGCAGCCAGCCCGGAACATGGGCGTGGTCGAGGGAAGCGCCCGTGCCGTTCTTACCCGCGGGCGCTGCGTCCAGCGTCCCGGTGACCTGGCCGGCGGCAATGCGCGCGACGGTCTCGGGCGACAGACCGGCCGCCGTGTAGCCGGTGTCGGCCAAGATCGATCCGAGCGGCGGATGATGCGGCACGAAGTTCAGGAACGAGAGACGCTTGCGGCCGAGGCGAACCACGATCCGGGCGGCGCCGCCCCCGTCCGGCGGATCGAGCGCCAGCGTGTAGGCCCGGCGCGAATCGGCGAACAGCGCCATCAAGATCAGGACCGCCAGCGCGACGCCGAGACCGACCCGCAACGCGGCCCCGCCCAGGCTGCGCCCGACTGCGGCGCGCTCGTCCGGCCCGAGCGCGCCGCGCAGGTGGCGTCCGATCGCGAAGAGCTCCGTGAGGCGCAGGCGCTCGCCGGCCGCCCGGCGCCGCTGCAGCGTGCGGTGCGCGAAGGCGGCACGGGCGCGATCGGCCATGGTCAGATCCAGCACCACGCCACGCAGCGCCGGATGGACCAGGTGGAACGCCTCGGTTCGACCGCGCGGTTGCGCGGCGACGAGCCCGCGGGCCTGCAGGGCGGCGAGCGTCTCGGCGCCGAGATCGCGCCCGCCACGGGTGCGCAGCCCCAGATCGGCCGCCACGATTCCCCCGGGCTCCGACGCGGCAACC
>DASRLC010000061.1:0-2575 GCA_035648655.1 Polyangia bacterium | reverse complement strand
GCGTCGGCCGGCTCAGGCGGCGGTGGCGGCGCGGCAGGGGTGGAGCCTCCTTCCGGCGGAATGGGCGGAGTCGGCGGCTCGTCGGCAATCTGCCCGGGTGGCGGCCAGGTTACGTGCGCCGTGCCGGCGGCGACTAGCTCCACGACGACACTGACGGTCACCGTCGACACCTCGATAGGTCTCGCGACCCACGTCGCGTCCGGAGGACTCGAAGGCCTCGCCGTCGGGAACATGCCACCCGACGCTCTGCTACTTCCGCTCAAGCCGAAGGTATTCACGCAAGCGGCCGACACGAGTAGCCCTGGATTGAACCCTACCGCCGACGCGCTGAAAGTGGCGCCTCAGGCGGCCCGAGCGGGAGCACAAGTCGCGATGCGCGTGGCAGACGTGATCGACAGCTACCCCTATCAATGGCCCGGCTGGACGCAATGGCTTGCAATGGTCGATCAGGTAGTGTCGGCACGGGCCGTCTCCGGCGCAGCGAACATCCTCGGTTACGATCTCTGGAACGAACCTAACCTCAATTGGCCGACGGCGGCGGGAACGTTCGATCAGATGTGGGCGCGTACGTTCGCCGAGATTCGCGTTCACGACAAGACGACACCGACGATCGGCCCCAGCTGGACATCGTACAACGACGCGCTAATGCGTGATTTTTTAACCAACGCCAAGTCCGCTGCCGCGCTGCCCGACTTTGTCTCCTGGCATGAGCTGCAGGGGTCAACGCGCATCGCAGGCGATATTGCTGCCTATCGCGCACTAGAAAAGAGTCTGGGGCTCTCCCCACGACCTATCTCGATTAACGAGTACGGACGCCGCGCCGAGCTGGGCGTGCCCGGTTCCTTGATTGGCTATATCGCGCAGTTTGAACGGTACGGCGTTCACGACGCTTGCCTCGGCAACTGGTACCCACCGCTCGGCTCATTTGATGGGCTCATCGTCGACAACAGCAAGCCCAACGGAGCCTGGTGGCTCTACAAATGGTACGGCGACATGTCGGGACAGATGGTGGCCGTTACGGCCGCCACGCAAAGTGGGCTGGACGGAGCGGCGGCCGTGGCTGCGACCGATCAGAACGTGAGTATCATCTTCGGCGGGGCCGCTGGTACGGGCGACATCCGAATCAGCGGCTTCGATCACCTCGCGTGCTACGGCGCAAACGCCCAGGTCACGCTCGAGCACGTCGTTTCCTCGGGACGCACCGTGGCCGTCTCGGGGACTACGACGATTTCCAAGACAACCATGCCGATCTGTGGCGGGGTCATCACGATTCACGCGACCGATTTGGTCGCCGCCGACGGGTATCACCTCCTCGTGCAGCCCTCGCCATGAACCGTGCCGCGATCGCTACCCGCTTTGTCGGCTGCGAGAGAAAGAGGGTCGCAAGAAGCTCAGAAACGCCATCGGCGAGGCGGCCTGCCAGCACGAGCTGAGGGAGGATACGCGGCCAAAACGGTCAGCGAAGCTGGACAGCAGTCAGGAACCTGCGGTGGTGGCACTGGTCTACGGACCGTTGTGCGGAGCCAATCCTCCATCTTGCCGACCGCCGACCTAAGAGCCAGGGCGGTTCATTTCGAACGTGCTTCAACTCCAACTGGTCCAGTCTTCCGGCAGACGTCACCCGCATGTGCCAGAAAAGAGATGGGGCGCAGCCAGCTGAATAGCCGGGCGGACAGGGGATAGCACATATATGCGAGCAATGCTTACGTGTCAGACGCAAAAGCGGAATGCCAGAGTTACGACCAAAAAAGGTGTGTGGTGCCCATTTATCTATGCTCGGTATGTAAGAAGTTGCGGGGCCTGCATTGGGTCTGCCTAGTCTGCGGCGCTGCAGGACTTCGCATTCAAACCTGTTCCGGACGCTGCCAGCGCATCCACATGAGAGACGGCAGACACCGCAAAGAGGTCAAAAGTCGGAAAGTCAAACCTCGCAGTAAGCCGGGCTGCGCGACTGAGTTGGCGCCGCATCGAAGGTCCCCGTTGACTTTCTGTTTGACGCATCGTTTTTGGCCGCCAAGGAAATCGAGAACTTTCTGCAGAAGATCAGCCGGATGTTTGCGATCACGATTGCACCTTCTCCCGAGGTCACCGGCGCGAAGCTTCGGTTGCCTATCTGCTCTTTCGAATCATCGACACGATCGAGGACGCGAAGGTCCATGCGCGAGACGGGCGCTTCGGCGGTTGGGTTTGTCGGATCGCGGAGCTCCGCCCACGTCCTCGCCTCATCGGCGATCATCTTCGACGCCCGGGCCGCTACCAGCGCACGATCGAGAAGCCGCCTTCGGCGATTGCGTCCACCAGCTCGTCGGTCGCGGACGGGGCTTCGTACCATTGATTTGGGCTGCCTTTGGCGCCGGGTGTTCTCTGCACCATATTGAGGGTACGTAGGCAGCCCGTCGAGGAGCCCCTGCGCCGATCGAGTTGGTAGCAGTTTTGCCGCGACTCCCCCTTACTCATACGTGGCTTTCAAGTCGGGGGTTGCGATCGCCGCGATCCTTCTATTCGGCGCGAGCTGCGACTCAGGTAGCGTCTCAACGGGCACGGGGGGCGGGCCTGGAGCCGGCGGGAAAGGATC
>DASRLC010000060.1:0-10218 GCA_035648655.1 Polyangia bacterium | reverse complement strand
GGATATCGCCAAAGGCGGTCCCCTGCAGGCGCCAGAGGTCCAGCAGCGGCAGGACCCCCGAGAGCCCCACCGTCGAGAGCCGCAAGACCGTTCCCGCCTGCAACCTTCCGTCCAGGGTGTCGTCGCCCCGTTCGAGCAGATTGGCGGAGATCGCGACGGCGGCCTGGTTGTCGAAGACGTAGCCGCCCAGAGCCAGCACCGTCCACTGCAGAGGAAACGACGTCGTCATCGCCCGGTTGCCCGCGCCCGGCGGCGTGATCGTGAGGTCGAAGCAGTAGGTCACCCAGGCGTCCACCACGCCGTAGAACGGACCGTGCGCCTTATCGATCTCGAGGCCCAACGTCAGGTTGTAGGTGCCGGTGCCGGTGGCGTTCGTCGACGAGGCGTTGGTCCCCTGGCCCGCGCCCCTGCCGGTCGGCACCAGCACACCGGCCAGCACGCCGAAGCCCGGCCAGGTCAGCGCCTCGGACGCGCGTACAAAATCATAGCGCGCGCTCGAGGCCAGATCGCCGATCCCGCTGCCCCACTGACCCGCACCCGATTCGATCCGCCGCGTTTCGAGATACGGCAGCACGGCGCCGATCTGTCCGCGCGGGGTCACGCGGACGGAGGCCGCCAGATCTTGTTCGAAGTCCTGTTCGGTGGCGGCCGAGGCGTAGTGGCCGCTGGACCCAAATGAGCCGAGCACCGCGCGGGCGCGGGCCTGCCCGGCGAGCGCCAGATCCTCCTCGGGCGCCAGCCGGATCGGGGAGACCAGCGAGCCTCCGCCACAGCAAGCCTGCGCCGCCGCCGGCGTCGACCGCCCGAGCGCGATCAGGACGATCGCCGCCGCGGGCGCCGCCTCAAGGAATGTCGACCGACGGTTGGGCCGAATCATGAAACGCTGCCGCGGCGTCGGCCGGGCCGGTGATCGTGGTCAGCAGTTGCCAGTTGCCGGACATGTAGAAGTCGAGCGGCGCAGCCACGTAGACACCGGGCGAGGTCTCGTTCACCGTCGGCGCCACCGAGGCGCCGTGCCCGTGCGCCGGCATCCAAGGGACGACGGACAAGGTGTAGCCACTCATCGGCGCGCCGTTCGCGTCGGTCAGGGTCAGCTCGCCGGCGTCGTAGCCGACCACCGGCGGCGACCACGACCAGCGGACCGCGATCGTCACCGCGCCGTCCGCGGCGGTGACCGTCTCCGACGCCGGGCCCGAGAAGGTCAGCGGCGCGATCTGCGGTGACGCCTCCGATCCGCCACAGCCGATCAGGAGGAGGGCACCGATCAAGGGCGCCGCGACCACCGCGCGGCGGGATGAAGCAGACGGATGCATTGCCGACGAATGTGGACGACGCCGGCCGATCGGGGAATGCGAAAAATATTCGCACCCTTGGCGTGTCATCCGACCGTTACGTCGGTACCGGTCTCGAAGAAATCCAGAACGAAAGCCAGAACAACAATCGTGAAAAATGTATGTCGTCACACGGTGACGGGCGCGGTTGGTCCAGGGTTTTTGCTGAGCTATTCATCGATTGTTTCAAATAAAATGGCAAAAGGTGCCTTACTTGGCCCTAAAGCATGAACGTACGCCACGGTCGCTCGTTCCGTAGCGCCGGTAGCGCGGATGTCCAGCGCGTCTCGCTCATAGCTTGTCCCTTTGGGATACACCGATGTCGACTGAGAACGCCCGTGCCGACCAAACAGCCTCCAGGTGTATTGCTAATCGACTGCATGCCGCGGTTGCGGGCATTTGTCCGACGTCTGGTCGGTGACCGCGAGACCGAAGAAGAGCTTCTTCAAGAGATCAGCCTGCGCGCGTTGGCCGGCGAGGGGCCCAGCGAAGAGGAGTTTTTCTTGGCGTGGAGCTGCGGCATCGCCCGCCACGTCATCGGGATCGAGTGGCGCCGCCGCCGGCGCGCGAGGGCCGAGCTGTCCATCGAAGATGAAGGGTTGGCCGACGAGCTCTGCGATCCGATGGCCTTCCCCGACACGTGCGTCGCCGCGCGCGAGTCATTGATCCACGCTATGAACGATCTCGATCCGGGTGGCCTCGAGCTCCTCATTCGCCGGTACATCTTGGGTAAAGGCCGGCAAGGATCTGGCGGAGGAGATGGATTTGAGCCCGGCGGCTCTTCGCATGCGCTTGATGCGATTGCACACCACGCTCAAAACCCGGCGCGACGGATCTGAAGATCGGTGAAATTTCGACGTGCGGCGCCTCAAGATCCCGGTTCGGCTCGGGTGTTTCGTTGTTCTTCGTTCCCTTCGAACCTCGCGGGAGACTAGGGCTGTCGCAGCCGGCCTTCGATGGTGGCGACCACGCTGCGGACGGCCGGGTCTTCGCCGCACAGCCGTTCGATCTTGCGGACGGCGCTGATGACGGTGGAGTGGTCCTTGCCGCCGAAGCGGCTACCGATTTCGGGGTAGCTCAGGTTGGTGAGCTTGCGGGTCAGATACATAGCCACCATACGCGGGTGGGCCACCGCCCGGTGGCGCCGCTGGCCTTTGAGCTCGTGCAGCTTGACGTCGAAGTAGGCAGCCACGTCGCGCTGAATCAGCTCGACGGTGATGCCGGTTGGCGCCACCGCCACCAGCTTGGCCAGCACGGCGCGGACCAGCTCCATGGTTATCGGTTGGTTCTGAAACGATGCGCGCGCCGCCAGGTGCGACAGGGCGCCCTCCAGCTCGCGGACGTTGGTGTTCACCTGCGACGCGATGTAGAGAGCCGCTTCGTCGGAGAGCTCCACCCGATCGAGCTCGGCCTTGCGTTTGAGGATGGCAACCCGGGTGCCCAGGTCGGGCGTCTCGACCTCGGCGATGAGGCCCCAGGTAAACCGGCTCCGCAAGCGATCCTCGACGCCGGGCAGCTCGGCGGGCAGCTTGTCGGAGGCCAGCACGATCTGCTTGTGCGCGTAGTGGAGCGCGTTGAAGGTGTGGAAGAACTCGTCCTGTGAGCTGTCCTTGTTGGACAGAAACTGGATGTCGTCCACCAGCAGCACGTCGGGGGCGGTCCGGTAGCGCTCGCGGAACTCCTCCATGGAGCTTCCCGACGAGGCCCGCTTCTGGTTCATGAGTGAGCCGATGAACTCGGTGACGAAGCGCTCGCCGGTGGCAAAGGTGACGCGCCAGTCGGGATGCTGTCGGTGGATCTCGTGCCCGATGGCGTGCAGCAGGTGGGTCTTGCCCAGGCCGACGCCGCCATGGATGAAGAGCGGGTTCCAGCGCGAGGCCGGCGCCTCGGCCACCATCCGCGCCGCCGTGTGGGCGAAGCTGTTGGTGGGGCCGACCACGAATCGATCGAAGGTGTAGCGCTCGACCAGCTCGGGTGGCTGGCTGGACGGCACCGGCGGGCGCGCCGGCGGCGCTGGGCGCTCGACGGCCGGCGACACCTGCGGGCTGCTCTCCGCGACGATCTCGGGGGCCAGCTCGAACTCGACCGAGAAGGTCCGCTGCGCGCGCGTCTCCAGGTCCTTGAGGATCGACGGCAGGAAGTTGTCTTCGAACCACTCCTTGTTGTAGCGGCTGGGCGCCCGCAGCCGAATGTGCCCGTCGTCGATCGCCACGCACTCGATGGGCCGCAGCCATAGATCGCGGTGGGCCGGCTTGACGAGCGGCTCGATGGAGCGAACCGCCTCGGTCCAAAGCTCAAACATGGTCACCTATCCACAGGCGGGCCGAGCGAGATTCCTGCGTGATTCCGGGCTCTGACACTGGGTTCCCTCTCTTTGTCCACAACGCCGGGCAATAGGACGCCCACCGCAGCGACGGCGTGCGAACGACGCTCGGAGCGATACGCCGGGTTCGGCGTGCGGTGCATGCTGTCTATCAAACCGCGACGAAGGCCGGCAAGCGGTCAATCGGCGACCACGCGCAAGAGCCCCAAAATCAGCGGGATTAATTTCTCAGGACTGTCACGTTGCCGACGCTTACCGGCGATCGATCTCACCCGCTGGTCCGTAAGCCGGCGAACACGCGAACGTTTTTCTGGAACGGGAGACCTCGCATCGAGGCCTCCGCAGATTTAACGGTCTTTGCCGGATCGAATGGCGCAAACCCGCATGAGATGGGCGCTGGCGGGCGCAGCGCGGATTGGATCCCGCATCCATCGACGGGGATCGCCCACCGACGATTGTATCCAGGCCGTTTTGATCGAGCCGGCTGCAGTGAACGCGCCGCCGTGCCCGGAAGGCCTTGACAGTACCGGCCACCCCCGTACTCTCACGCCGGCCTCGGGGCGCCGCCCCGTCAGGTGAAATGTAGTCAACTGTCTGTGGAGGGAAGTACATGGCAACCGGCAAGGTAAAGTGGTTCAACGACGCCAAGGGATTCGGCTTTATTGCCCGCGACGATGGACCCGATCTGTTCGTGCATCACACGGCGATCGTCGCCGACGGGTTTCGTTCGCTGACGGAAGGTCAGCCGGTGGACTTCGACGTCACCGAGGGACCGAAGGGTCTACAAGCGGTGAACGTGCGCCCGAGCGCTTAGTCTGTCATAACCCGAAGGCGTGAGTTTTCGGGAGATCACCGAGCCCGTCATCAGCGAACGCATCATCCATCGGGTGGAGCGGGTGCCGGACGGGCTTGGTGTCGACGGTGGGCCGCATTGGCGGGCGCTGTGTGGTGTCCACATCGGGTCCACCAGCGCCGGCGGTGCGTTCGAGTTCGAGGTGCCGGTGGCGCTGGATCCGGAATCCTGGCGCCTGGCGGCCAACTGTCCGGCTTGCCTGGCCGCCACCAACCGCCGCGATCTCGGCGCTCTGGGCGATTAGGAAAAGGACCCTGGGAGGGTCCTTAAAATCCCCCGCGACGAGCTCCGCCGGGCGAAGCCCGTCGTCGCTCACGCGAGTAAAAAGAACCTTGGAAGGTCGTTTCGATCCTGCGGCGGCAGCCTCAGGGTAGGCCGGGCGTCGGGACGGTCAAGGCATAGACCGCATGCAGCGTGGTCACGTAGAGCGTGCGCCGATCGGCGCCGCCGAAGCTGCAGTTCGAGGGGCGGAGCGGGAAGGGGATTCGCCCCAGCGAATGCCCGGCCGGATCGAACACCACGATAGCTTTTACGGCATCGTCGTTGTTGGCGACGTAGAGATCGCCGAGATCGTCGATGCAGATGCCGTCGGGCACCTTGAAGCCGCCGGGAACCCGCGGGCCGTCGATGAGAAGCGTGGCGGCACCCACGACGCCGGCCGCGTCGACCGGGAGCTTCCAGACCTTGGCCTGGGTGTCGCTTCCGACGTAGAGCGTGGTGCCGTCGGGCGACAGAGCGATGCCATTCGGCTTTTCGAGGTCGAGCACCCGCGACAGCTCGCCGGCGGGCGAGACGCGGTAGACGCCCATCGCGGCGTGGGCGCCTCCGGTTCGAACACCCCAGTCGCTGTCCGTGAAATAGATGTTCCCGTCCGCCCGCACCACCAGATCGTTCGGGGCGTTGAGCGGCAGTCCGGTGACGGCTGGCCAGCGATCGGCCAGCACCGTGAGCTTGCCGGGGCCGCCGGCGGTGCCTGGCTCGAGGCGAACCACCCGGCCGTTGTAGCGCTCGCAGGCGATCAGGCGGCCGGTCGGATCGATCGCCAGGCCGTTGGTGCTGGTCGGCGCGGCGGCCGGGTAGCGGACCGTCTGGAAGCCGCCCGATGCCGGATCAAAGGCGTAGATGTGGGCCCCTGCGCCGTTGGCCTCGACCACATCGGAGAAGAGGAGCTTGTGGCCCCCGGCCAGCCAGAGCGGACCCTCGAGTGAGACGAAGGGAACGGCGGCAGCGACGGCGGCCGGTACGCTGGCGCCTGGGAAGAGCGCAGGCGCGCCGGTCCCGCTCGCGGTCGGCGTTCCGGTCGCGGTCCCGGTCGCGCAGGCCAGGGCAGGGGAGAGCAGCAGCAACCAAAAGGATCGGCGGGCTCGCATGGGCCGGCATGAAATCACGGACCGGCGCGCGCCACCAATACGAAGCGGCGGTGGCCAACTGGGTTGTCGGATCGCGGGCCAACCGGCCCAAAATCGTGGACCCGATCCTGGCCGACGGCTTGCACCGCTACCGACCCAAGATGGGTCGACAGGTGCGGGGGTCGATCGGCGTGGTGATGGCGATTTGCCTGGGCGGCTGCACCGGCTCGGGCGCACGCGACGTACCGTCGTGCGGCGACGCCGGCTGCGGGTGGGCGCCGGTGGTCACGACGTCCTTCGAGCGCGGCGCCGCGATGTCTGGCTCCGGTCCGATCGCCGTGCTGTTCGTGATCGACGACTCGCCGGCGATGGCGGGCGTGGCAGGTGGGCTGGCGGCGCAGTACTCGATGTTCGCTCAGGTCTTCCAGGGCTTTCCGGTGGGAACGCCGCCCTTGCACGCGGCGTTCATCTCCGCCACGGTGCCGTCCAGCGACTGCACGTCGCCCGGCCCCCGCGGCGCGATCTGCGGGCTGACGTCGCCCGATCAGTTTCTGAGCGCCGAGTATTGTGGCGCCGACCCCAACTCGTCTGGCTCGCTCGACGACACCTTCGCTTGTCTCGGCAGCTTCGGCGCGCAGGGGTGCGGGATGCCCCAACCGCTGGAGGCGGCGCGCCGGGCGCTGGGCGGCGATCCGAGCGGCGGCGCGCTGTTCGGACAGACGCCTTTTGTGAACCCGGCCGCGCAGCTCGTGATCGTCTTCGTGACCGCCGAGGACGATGCCTCGGTGCAGAACGGCGCGCTCGTGCCGATCGAGGACTATCTGAGGTTCTTCGGCGGCCTGACCGTTTCTCCGTACAACAGCTTGTTCATCTCCGTGATTGGACCGGAAGGCTGCCCCTCGGCCGGCGCGGTCGCGCCGGTGCCTACCCCCCGCCTCGATCAGCTCGCGGCCGCTGTTGGTGATAATGGCGAATCGACGTCGATCTGTGATCCGAGCCTGACGTCCGCGCTGGCGGCCGCGACTGCCAGGCTCGGTTGGCTCATCACGGCGCCTTGTCTCGATGGCATCAGGGACACCGATCTCTCCACGCCGGGCGTGCAGGCGGATTGCACCGTCGAGGATACGATCATCCAGTCCGACGGCTCCCAGATGACCACCACCTTGTCCATCTGCGATCCGGTGACGCCGGTGCCACCGTGCTTGTCGTTCCTGGCGGCCAATGATCCGCTCAATTCTTGTTCATCGCTGGGGCAGGCTCTGATTATCCAGCGACCGCCCATCGCCGCGGGCGCGTGCGGGCCCTATTCGACGCGCGATCGGGTGACCTGCGCCACCTGTGCCGACCCCGCCGATCCCACCTGCGCCGGTCCATAGCGCGGCCGACGCCGCCCGCCTTGGCTCGCGCCAGGAAGCCTGCTTCAATCCCGCTGTGGAGAGCCGGACCGTTCCTTTCCCCGTGATCCCAGCTTCCGACGAGACCGTTCGATTTCGGCGCGACGACGCGGGGCGCTTCGTGAACCTGGACGGCACCGGCCCGCATCCGTTCCGCGAGGTCTACAAGTGGGCCGTGACCGACAAGCTGGCCGGGCGGCGCCGCAAGAGCCCGCCCACCGCCGAAGTCCCGGCGGTGGTTCCCGACCACGCGGCGCTGCAGACGCCGCCGGGCTCCGATCAAGGCGCGCGGCTGGTCTGGCTGGGCCACGCCAGTTGGTTGGTGCAGCTGGCCGGCGTTTCGCTGCTGATCGATCCGGTGCTCGGCGAGTCGATCGTCGGCTTCACCAAGCGAAACGGCCACGCGCCGCTGGCGGCCGCCAAGCTGCCGCGCATCGACGCCCAGCTGGTCTCGCACAATCATTACGACCACCTCGATCTGCCGTCGCTGCGCGCGGTGGGCGCGCCGGTGGTGGCCGGCCTCGGCAACGCGCCGACCTTCGGCAGAGACCTGCCCGTCACCGAGCTCGGGTGGTGGGACGCGATCCAGATCGGCGCCGTGCGCGTCACCTACGTCCCGAGCCAACACTGGAGCCGCCGCTCGCTCAACGACGCCAACCGCGCGCTGTGGGGCGGCTTCGTGATCGAGGGCGGCGGCGTCACCATCTACCACTCGGGCGACACCGCCTACTTCGACGGATTCACCGAGATCGGCCGGCGCTTTCCGCGCATCGACGCCGCGCTGCTCCCGATCGGCGCCTACGATCCGCGCTGGTTCATGGCCAAGCAGCACATGAACCCCCAGGACGCGCTGCAGGCGTTCCAAGACTTGCGCGCCCACATGATGGTGGCGATGCACTGGGGGACCTTCAAGCTCACCGACGAGCCGCTCGACGAGCCGCCGGTCTTGGTGCGCCAGGGAGCGACCGCCCGGGGGTTGCCCGCCGAGGCCGTGCGTGTGGCGGCGGTCGGCGAGACCATCGGGATCCCCGTCGGGCTCGCCAGCGCACGTTGAGGATGACACACGCGCCTGGGCCTCGATCGCCTGTCGGCGCGGCTCGCGGTCGGCCTGGCGGTGCTGGCGACGGTCACCAGCCGATTCAGGATTCGGCGATCGGCAGCGAGAGCCGGAAGGAGGTCAGCCACCCCGGCACCGAGTGCGCCGACAGGTCGCCGCCGAATCGACGGGCCAGCGCCCGACACAGCGGCAGACCGAAGCCGAGCGCGCCTTCGGTCGCCTTGGTGGTCACGTGCGGCAAGAAGATCCGCTCCAGGCCGTCGGCGTCGACTCCGCGGCCGTTGTCGGTCACCTCGATCACGACCTGTCCGTGGTCGACGCTCAGACGCACCTCGATGAGACTGTTCTTGCCGCCGCTTGCGGCGAGCGCCTCGGCCGCGTTGAGCAGCAGGTTCAAGACGATCTGCGTGACGGCGCTGGTGGTGGCGCGCACCTGCGGCGTCTCGATGGCTGAGAACGACAGCCGCGCGACCGAGCGGATCTGGGGTTGCGCGATCCGAATCGCCCGTTCAACCAATGGGCGGGGCTCGACCAGCGCAGGCACGATGGTCCGTTCGGTCTGCAGGAACATCCGGAAGTCGCGCAGCAGGTTTCCGATCGCCTTGCCCGAGACGTTGGCGTCCGCGACGTGGCCGCAGAGCGCGACGACATAGGCGCTGTCCGACGCGTCGGGTGCGCGCTCCAGCGCCCCGCAGATCCGTTCCGCCTCGGCCAGGCTGTGGAGCAGGCTCGTGAGGGGGTTGGAGATCTCGTGTGCGAGCCCGGCCGACAGGAAGCTCGCCGTCTGGACCCGATCGAGGGCGGCCCGGGTCTCCAGGGAGAGCTCCACTTCCCCCTCGAGATCCCCCTGGGCAGCCGAATTGGAGCGTTCGTGTTTGGTCATGAAGGGCGCCCCGGGCATTCAGCAATCGCCGTACCAGCGCCGGCCGCTGCGCAAATCGCATTTTGGAGCCTCATGCTGGGCCGCCCCACGACGGCGCGTGGCTCTTTTCTGGCGCCGCCCACGAACCATCGTGGTCTCGTGGGGGCATGGCTCTGGTCACGACCGGCCCAGCGCGGCGCGATGTTGCTCGAGGAGGGTCGCCAGCAGCGCGCCGCCGCCGGTCAGCGCCACTGCGGCGGGCTGGTCCCCCAGAATCGCCAGGCAGGCATCGCCGTACCAAGCCACGTCGCGCAGATCGACGATCACCCGCCGACCGCGCTCGACCGCCCCGCGGATCTCGTCGCCCAGCACGCGGGCCGTCTCCTTGCCGAGCAGATCCCCCTCGACGTGCAGGAGAATGCGGTCCTCGGCGCTGTCGTCGCGGGTGATGCGAAAGCCCATTCGCCGCCAGCGTGCAATCGGCGCGCCGAGCGGCATTCGGGCCGCGCGGTCAGCGGACCAGGTCGGGCGGGGGCGACGCCGCGACGGGGCGGCTGAGACCCCAGCGCTTGAGCCGCGAGCGCAACGTGTTGGGGTGAAGTCCCAGACGTCGAGCGGCGCCCCGCTGTCCTTCGATCACCCAATCGGTCTCCTGCAGGATCGCCTGGACGTAGGCGCGGGCGATCTCATCGACGGTTCCGGCCCCGGGCACAGGCGGCGGGGTCGGCTCGTCCCAGCCGGCGTCCGGGCTCTCGCAGAGCTCGGGGAAGGCACTCGGCTCGAGCAGCGGTCCGGTGGACAGAATCACGGCCCGCTCCATGACGTTCTGGAGCTCGCGGACGTTGCCGGGCCACCCGTAGGCGTGGAGGCGTTGCATCGCCTCGGCCGACAGCCCGTCGATCCGCTTGCCCGACTGCGGACCGAACCGTCGTAAGAAGGCATGTGCGAGGAGTGGGATGTCCTGCGCGCGCTGCCGCAACGGGGGGACCTGCAGCGGGAAGACGTTGAGGCGATACAGGAGATCTTCGCGGAACCGTCCGGCCTCGACC
>DASRLC010000059.1:0-7755 GCA_035648655.1 Polyangia bacterium | reverse complement strand
GCAGGTGCTGGAGGCCAAGCGTAACTGGTTCCCGCAGGGGGACCTGACGTCCTTCGTGGCGCCGGTGCCGCGGGTGGAATGCGAACCCGGCGGCACGAACCCCGTCATCTCTGGCGACCAGACCACGCGCGAGGAAAACTGTATCCAGACCAACGCCAGTCCGTCGCACGGGGCGCTCAATTACCTGACCAATTTCGCGGGCGCCTATTCGCGGACCGACCTGAAGCTGGTCCAGCCGATCTGGGACTTCGGGAAGATCTCCGCCGGCGTCACCGCGGCCGAGGCCGGCGTGATCGTAACGACGGGGCGCGAAGCGGGTGCCCGCGCCGAGGTCGAGCTCAACGTGCGCAAGGCCTACTGGGGGCTCAAGCTGGCGCGCGAGCTGAGCGCAATGCTGGAAGAGGGCGAGGGCTACCTCGACAGCGCCCAAAAGAAGATCGAAAAGCAGCTGTCGGACGGGAGCGGCAACGCCACGGTGAGCGATCGCCTGCGGTTGCGAACCGTACGCACCGAGATCGAGGTGCGGCACCTCGAGGCCAAGCGACTGGAAGGGGTCGCGCGCAGCGGGCTGCGGGCGCTCCTGAACCTCGATTCGGCGGAGGATCTGGAGGTCGACGATGAAGACTTCGACGCGCTGGAGGTTCCGCAGCGACCCCTGGCGTATTACGAGGAGCAGGCGCGCGTATCACGGCCGGAGGTGCGAACCCTCGACTACGCGGTGAAGGCCAAGCGGGCCCTGGCCGTTCTCGAGCACCGCAAGCTCTATCCAGACCTCGTACTCATCGGCCAGCTTTCGTTTGCCTACGCGCCCACCATCGATTCGCCCGCCAGCGCCTTCTCCAACAACCCCTTCAATGGGTACGGCGGCGGCATCGCGGCGGCCATGCGCCTGCCGCTCGACTTCGGTCCCAAGCTGGCCCGCGGCGATCGCGCGCGCGCCGAGGCGGACGAGATCGAAGCGCGCCGCCAGGAGGCGCTGGGGGGCGTCGGTTTCGAGGTCGCCAAGGCCTTCCTCGAGCTGTCGGAGGCCGAGACCCGCCTCGACGAGGTGCGCAAGGGCGAGAAGGCCGGCAAGGCCTGGGTGGCGGCGGTCTCGCAGAACTTCGCGCTCGGTCTGGCCGACTCCCGCGACTTCTCGGACGCGCTCCTGCAGTCGTTCAAGATGCGCACCTTCGCGCTCCAGGCGGTCTACGACGTCAACGTCTCGACCGCGACGCTGTCGCGCGCCACCGGCACCGCCGTCCCATGACCCTCGAGGGAAAACCTCGGCCGTCGAATTCGCGCATTCGATTCGCCGCCGCGCTTGACCGGGTGGGCCGGGGTCTTAGTTTCGGGCCGTGGTGTTGAAGATCGATTGAAGCGCGCGCGTCGGTGGCCAGGGAGGCGGGGACAAGCTTTGGGGGGACGGCGCAAGGTGCAGGTGGAAGACGAGCGGGCTGCAAGCGGTCGACAGCCACCGGCGGGGGGCCACGAGCCCCCCGCTTTATTTTAATGTCCGAGCTGGGAAGAGTTGTTAGCTTCTGCTCGCCCATTCCGACCCAAGGAGATCCCATATGTCAGCCATTCTGAAAACCGGCGTCGTGGCCCTCTTCCTGCCCGCGCTCGCCACGCTGGCCACGGCCGGCATTGCGCAAGCCGCGCCCTTCACGCTCACCAGCTCGGCCTTCAAGAATAGCGGCGCCATCCCCGACAAGTATTCGTTCAACGGCATGGGCTGCACCGGCGAGAACGTCGCGCCGCCGCTCGAGTGGAAGAACCCGCCCGCCGGCACCAAGAGCTTCGCGCTCATGGTCCACGATCCCGACGCGCCGACCGGCTCGGGCTGGTGGCACTGGGTGGCTTACAACATCCCCGCCGACACGACCTCGCTGCCCGAGGGCGGTGCGCTCCCCAAGGGCGCGGTGGCCGGCAATACCGACTTCGGTAAGCCCGGCTACGGTGGTCCCTGCCCGCCGCCGGGCAGCGGCAAGCACCATTACAACTTCACGCTCTTCGCTTTGAAGGTGGACAAGATCGAGGTCCCCCCGGGCGCCTCGCCGGCCATGGTCGGCTTCAACGCCAACGCCAACGCGATCGGCAAGGCCAAGCTGACCGGCCTCTACGCGCGCCCCAAAGCCAAGGGCGCAGCCAAGTAGACACGCGGATACGGCGGACGGGCCGCGGTAATTGTCCGCCGCGCTACTTCTTGGGCGCGGGCGCGGCCGGCCCCGCCGCCAGTCTCAGGCTCTTCACGAAGGACGCGTACTCGTCCTTGAGCTTCGGGTAGCTGGCGGTGGTGGCGTTCAGGACCAAGAAGTAGACGCTGCCGTTCTTTTCCAAGGTGGTGACCTCGCCCTGGTGGACGGCGCCTTCGGCCCGCTCGCGGAATTGATCGCGGTGGCTTCCGGGGATCAGCGGCGGCAGCGGCCTGAGCTTGGCGTCGGGGAACATGTTGCGGGCCCCCTGGCGCGCCAGCTCCGCGGCGCCGCCCGGCGCGTCCGGGTGCTGGACCAAGACCACCGCCGTCGCGCGCTCGGCCTCGCCATCCTCACGCAGCACGCGGCCGGTCGAAAAGTCGATCAGCAGGCCGCTCTCGGAGGCCGCCGACAGACCGGTCAGACGCCAGTCGATCGGCCATTCGATTCGGAAGTCGTAGGCGGTGCTCTTGAGCGCCGCGTGGTCGGGCGTGGCGGAGAACTGCAGCGCCGAGCTGGGGCCATCTTCGGGCGGGGCCGGCGGCGGGGGCAACGCCACCGCCGCGCCCGCGCTGGCCTTGGTCGCCAGGCGAACCGCCAGGGCGTCGCTGGGATCGGTCTGCCGATAGCGCCGCAGCTCGGCCGCCCCCTCGGCGGTCTTGCCCGACGCGAGCAGCGCGCGCGCCAGCAGATAGTGGACGCGCGCCGGGACGTTCGGGATGGCGGTGGCCGCCTCCGCCAGGGTGAGCGCCTTTCCGGCGTCGCCGGCCAGCAAGAACACCGCCGCCCGCGCCAGCACGGCGTCGGCGCGCAGCGGCGTTCGCGCCAGCGCGTCGTCGAGCACCGCGGCGGCCTCTTCGGCGGCGGCCGGCCAGTCCAGCGCCGCGGCCAGCGCCAGCGCGCGCCCGGTCAGCACCCGGCGATCCTCGGCGAAGGCCGGATCGGCGATCAGCGACCAGGACTCGTCGACGAGGTCGTGGACCTTCTCGTCGACCGCGCCGGTGCCTTTCTTGGCGATGAGCGGTGGCCGCTCGGAGATGGTCCGCTCGAGGTGGGTCAGATCGCGCTCGAGCTCGCGCACGTGCCCGAGCGAGCTGTCCTTCTCGACGCGAACCCGGTAGGCGAGCGCATCGGGGTGCAGCTTCTTGCCGTCGAAGAAGAGCGGATCGCTCGAGCGCGTGGACTGGCCTTCGACCGGCGGGGCCTCGATGGTCACCCACTCGTCGTGGAGCGTCCCGGAGATCACCGTCATCTTGCCGCAGGCGCCGGCGCCCCGGGTGCGCACCAGGATGTCTCCGCTCTGCAGATCGTTGGGGGCGACCGTCTCGTAGAGGCCCCGGGGCTTCCTGGCCTCGTCGGCCAGCAGGGCCGCCGAACGCAGCGGGCTCGGGTAGCGCCACCAGGCCGGCGGCGCCTGAGAGCGATCCTCGTCGATGTCGGGGACGATTCCGCCGTGGCGTTCCACCTCCTCCCACGACACCACCGAGGATCGCTCCCAGCCGACGTAGCCGGGCGGCGTCGGCACCTGGGCGTCCTGCGGGCAGGCGGTGCCGGCCGGCACCATCGCGGCGCGCGAAATCGACGCGCCGGCGAGCAGGGCGGCCAGCGCCGCGGCCGAGATCGCGAACCGCACGTCAGACGCCGATGAACAGCCGGTGGCCGAAGTTCGGCTCGAGGTCGGTGCCGAAGATCCTTTCGGCGGAGGCTTTCACGTCGTACTCGACGCGGCGGAACTCGAACAGACGCTTCTCGGTGTCGAAGAGGACGTAGCTGGCGCGCGGATCGTAGTCGCGCGGTTGTCCGACCGATCCGACGCTGACGATGTACTTCCAGCCGGGGCGCAGCTCGAAGCGATCGGAGACCACCTCGTGAACGCCGTCGGGCGACAGCGCGAACGATTTGCACAGGTGCGAGTGGCCGATGAGCGTGAGCGGCGCCAGGTCGTCCCAGATCTCCAGGCATTGCGCCGCCTGATCGCGCGCGAAGATGTAGTCGAACTCCTCGATGTTGAGCGGCGAGCCGTGGCAGTAGTGGATCTCGCCCTGCCGCACCTCGTAGGGGAGGTTCTTGAGCCACTGCATGTTCTCGGGCGTCAGCAGGCGCGCATGCAGATCCAGGGCGTGGCGGGCGGCGTGGTAGTAGTACGAGTAGTCCATGCGCCCGGCCACCGCGGCGTCGTGGTTGCCGAGGATGGTGTGGGCGGTGCGGCTGCGGATGATCGTGCAGCACTCGTTGGGGCTGGCGCCGTAACCCACCGTGTCGCCCAAGCAGACCTGCTCGTCGACGGACTCTCCGTCGATCGCCGCGAGGACCGCCTGCAAGGCTTCGATGTTCGCGTGGGTATCGGAGAAGACAGCAATCCGCATCGGATACGACCCGGTAAGTTAACACCTCCCCCGGTGGATTCACGGCTATTCGCCCACCGGCCGAGCGGCGGTCGGCCGGCCGCCGCCTCGACCGGCGCTATTCGCGCGGCTGAACCTGGATGACCACGCCGCCGAGCGCCGACGACAGCTCGAGCAGGGCGGCGTGGGTACGCGGGGCCGGACGCCGTCCGACGTATTCGGCGCGCAGCCACTCGCCGTCGCGGCGGGAGCCGCGGAGGGCCAGCGCGGTGTCGAGCGGGGTCGCCGAACGGGCGCGCAGCTCGAAGGGGGCCGACTCGCCGGACGACACCACCCGCACGTCGCCCGCGTAGCTCCGCAGGTCGTAGTGCGCGGAGGGGCGGATCACGCCGATGAGGACGATCTGCCCGGTGGTGGTCACGAGGCGCACCAGATCGTCGCGGATGTCGTCGGCATGGATGCTGCCGTCGACCAGGCGCGCGTCGACGCGCCCGCCGCCCAAGTTCTTGAGGTCCATGTCCCCCTCGACCCCGTCGAGATCGACGTCCCCTTCGATCGCCGCCAGCCGCTGGCCGCCCCGCAGTTGGTGGGTGACGACGCCGCCGCGCACGTCGGAGATGCCGATGCGGCCGCCGGTGGTCTCGAGCTTGGCGCCGGCGCGCAGGCCCGACGCCGAGACGTCGCCGCCGAAGGTCTTGGCCTCGACCGCCACATCGGGCGGTACCTCCAGCCACAGATCGACGCCGCTGCCGGCCAGGGGCAGCGAGCGTTCGCGGCCGCCCAGCTCGACGCGGGTGTCGATCTGCACCTCGCCGCTCTCGAAGGAGGTGTAGTGGACGCGCAGGCGCCCCAGGATCTCGGCGGACGGCGCGCGCTTCTCGGCCACCACGTGGATCTCGCCGGGGCGCGCGGTGCCGCGAATGCCGACCCGACCGAGAAGATTTTCGATCCGGACCATCTCGGCGCCGCGCGCGGGGACGATGATCTCACGGCGGTCGACGAGCTGCGCTTCGCCGGCGCCGCTGGAGGCGGCGTTCGGGGAATTCGGCGGGTTCGGCGGGTTCGGCGGGTTCGGCGGGTTCGGATCGGCGGCCCAGGCCGGCGTTGCCGCCGTCAGACCGACCGACAGCGCGAGCAAGCCCGCCGCGCGGATCACGGCGAGCCTTCGTTACGGGGCGGCCGACCGTCCTCGCCCCAGGTGCCCCCGCGGTGGACCGCCGCCGCGAGGAAGGTGATCTTCTGCTGGTAGGCCGCGAAGAGCTGCTCGTTGCCCGTGCTGTCCCCCGGGCTGCGCCGCGCCAGATCGCGCGAGCGCGCGATGGCCTCGTCGAGCTGGACCAACCGTTCGGCGTAGAGCGCCCGCTCTTCGGCGCTCCAGCGCGGCTCCTCGCGGGCCAGCAGGCCGCGCAGCTTTTCGATCGAGCCTTCGTAGGCGGCGGCGGCGCGCGCGAACTCGGCCTCCGCCTCGGCCAGCAGCGGATCGGTGGCCACCGCCGCGATCGCCACCGCGGCGGGCGCCGGGGCAGCCGCGCGGTGCGCCCGCCAAGAGGCCAGGCCGAGCGCCACCACGGAGACCGCCGCTGCGCCCGCCAGCGCCCCGGTTCCGAACAGCCGCAGCGCCATCCACCAGGGGCGATCGTGGCGTTCCATCGAGCCCTCGACCGCCGCCCAAAGAGTGGGGGGCGGCTCGGGGCGATCGAGGCCGCGCGCCGCCGACACCAGGGCGGAGAGATCGGACAGCACGGCCGCGCAGCGCGGGCACCCGACTCCGTGCGCGCGCACGGCCTGCGCGTCGCCGGCGCTCAGATCGCCATCGACGAAAGCCGACAGTTTCTCGATCGAGTAGGCCGTGCAATGGCCGGCGGGATCAGCCATTTTGCAGCGTCCCCGCGGTGATGCCGTCGTCGGCCAAGATCTCGCGCAGCTTTCCCCGCGCCTTGTGCAACTGCGACTTCGAGGTGCCCACGTGGCAGCCCAAGATCGACGCGATCTCTTCGTGCTCGAGCCCCTCCACGTCGTGCAGCACGATGACGGTGCGGTAGCCGGCCGGGAGCTTGGTGAGCGCGCGTTCGAGCCGGGAGCGCAGCACGGCGTCGCCGCGTGGGGCCTCGGTCATCTGCGGTTCGCCGCCGGCCTCGGCCTGGGCCTCTTCCATCGGCAGCCGGGCGGCCGCCCGCCGGGTCCGGTGCGACAGCGCGGCGTTGACCGCCAGGCGGTAGATCCAGGTCGAGAGCGCGGCGTCGCCCCGGAACTTGGGGAGCCCGCGGAAGATGCGGATGAAGGCCTCCTGCGCCACCTCTTCGGCGTCCGAGGCGCCGACGATCCGCAGCGCCAGCCCGAAGACCCGCCGCTTGTACCGGTGGTAGAGCGCCTCGCGGCTGCCGGGGTCGCTCTTCTGTATGGCGCCCACCAGCGCCGCATCGTCGAGCTGCACCCGCGTCCCCTCCGTCGGCGCCAGACGTAACCCCTCGATTGCCGTGACGCCAAGCATCGTCGTGTGGGGAGGTTTGACCGCCATGGACCGCGTCCGGTTGCCCCCCTTTTAGCTCGTCCGGGGTCTGCACGCCCGGGTCCCCCCGAAAAGTCGTTCCAACCGGTGGTCGGGCGTGGCCGGTGTTAAAGTCCGCGGCCCATGCGCGTCGTGGTGCTGGCCTGTTTCTTCCTGTCGGGCGCCTCCGGGCTGATCCTCGAGATGCTGTGGACCCGCATGCTGACGCTGGTCTTCGGGTCGACGACCCTGGCCGTGTCGACGGTGCTGACCGCCTTCATGGGGGGCCTCGGGTTGGGGTCGTACCTGGCCGGCAAGTATGCCGACCGGCTGAAGAACCCAGTCCGCGCCTACGCTCTGGCCGAGGCCGGCATCGGGGTCTACGCGCTGTTGGTGCCACTGGTGGTGATGGCCTACCCGGGGCTCAACCGCGGCCTGTGGAGCGCGTTCGGGGATCGCTACGCGCTGCTGTCGTTCCTGCGTTTTTTGGCGTCGGCCGGCCTGCTCATCATTCCGACCACGCTGATGGGCGCCACCTTGCCGTTCCTGGCGCGCCACTTCGTGACCCGGCCCTGGGAGCTGAGCCGGATCGGCCTGCGGCTCGGCACGCTCTATTCGGTCAATCTGTTCGGCGCGGTGGCGGGCGCGTTCTTCGCGGGGTTCGTGTTCCTGCCGTCGTTCGGGCTGCGCTGGACCAACCTGACCGCGGCCTCGTTCAACCTGACGCTGGCGGCCGCCATCTTCCTGG
>DASRLC010000058.1:0-2562 GCA_035648655.1 Polyangia bacterium | reverse complement strand
CCTCACGGCCGCGCGGTGGAAGTTGGCCACCTCGACGATATCGCGCGGCCGTGAGGCGCCGAGCACGATCTGATAGGCCGCGATCGCTCGGCGGCAGTCGCCGCGCGCGCGGTAAAGATCGCCCGCCAGGCGGGCGATCTCGGCGCGCCGTTCGCTGTCCGGGCGTCGGCGCAGGAAATCGTTGGCCTCGCCGAGCGCCTCGTCGGCTGAACCGGCACGCACCAAGGTCTCGATGATCGACACGTCCGCCTCGGCGCGCAGGATTCCGTCGGGATAATCGAGGCGGTACCGGCGCCAGGCCGCGACGGCCCCCTCGGGTTGGTCCATCTTTTCGTTCAAGACCTTCCCGACCTCGTAGGCGGCGTTCTCCGCGACCGGCCCGGTCTTGAGGGCCAGGGCCCGGTAGATCTGCAGGGCCTTCATGGTGTCGCCGCCCGACAGCGCGGCGCGGGCCGCGGCCGACGCCCCGTCGTTGGCGATCGTGGTGGCCGCCGTGCCCGATGCACGCCCACCGCCTGCGCCTTCGCCAGGCGTGGTCAACGCAAGCGTGCGCGCAGCCGCGCGCGCAGCGCGCGCGTGCCCGTGGATCGGCGCCGCCAGCCGTGCGGGCGCAGCCGCGGGCGACGAGACCGCCGAAATTGGCAACGGCGGCGCCGGAGATGCCGGCGGGGGCGCGGCGCTGGTCTCGACGGAAACCTCCCCGCTGCGCCAGGCCTCGCCAGGGCTCAAGCGGGCCAAACGGCGCTGATCCGAGGTACGCCGAACCTCGACCACACCTTCGTTGACGTCGACGCCGACGGCGCGGCCGTCAACGGCCACCCCGAATTTGGTGCCGACGACCACCACGCTGTAGTCGTCGGCCCGCACGATGAAGGGATGTCGGGGCGGCCGGTGCGGAACGCTGAACCGCACCTCGCCTTTTTCGATCCGGGGCGCCCCGTCTTCGATGCGCATGACGCTGGACGAGCCGAGCTGCGCCTCGACGCCCCCCTCCAAGGTCAGTCGGCGCGTGCCCAGCGCGACCTCCACCTGGGCCGGCGCCGGCCGGCCCGGAGAGACCAGCGCGAACGTCGCGACGGCCCGCGGCCAGACCCACAGGCCGCCGATCAACACCAGCGCGGCGGTGGTTGCCACGCCGCCCGCGAACCAGGCCCAGGTCCGCGTACGCGGCGTCTTCACCGGCTCGGCCACCGCGGCCCAGCCACGGCGCAGCGTCACGTCGTCGGGACCGCGCAGCGCCGCATCGTCGAGAGCGCGGCGCAGGAACTCGTCCGCCGGATCGGAATCGGACGTTCCCGGCCAGCTGCGCCGGTTCATCGCACCCTCTTGCGGGCCATCGCGGTCAGCTCCGCGCGCGCGTAGTGCAGCCGAGACCAGGCGGTGTTCTCCGGGCAACCGGCAATCTTGGCGACCTCCTCGATCGGTACGCCTTCGATCTCGAAGAGGACCAGGACCAATTTCTTCTTGGGCGAAAGCTTGGAGATCAGCTCGTCGAGCACCTGTAGGCGCTCGCTGCGCTCCGAGGGATCCGGCGCGGGCGGCGGCGGCGGTTCGCGGACCAGCAGCGTCGAAAGCAGGCCGCGGACGCGGCGGCGGCGCGCCGTGCGCGAGGCGTGGCGGGCCGCGATTCGGTAGATCCAGGTGGACAGCCGCGCCTCGCCGCGAAATCGCCCGAGGCTCCGATACACGGCCACGAAGACTTCCTGGCAGGCGTCCTCGCGATCCTCCATCGGCACGCCGAAGGCCGAGAGGAAGCGGTACACCACCGGCGCGAAGCGATCGTATAGCGTGCGCCACGACTGGGTGTCGCCCCGGCGGCAGCGGGTGACGATCTCCATGTCGGCGGAGGGGCTGGCGGTGACAGGAACCGCGCGCAGTAGGGCAGGCGTATTCACGGGGCCTTCTCGCATGATTAGTGACCGCTCTGGTTTAGCTTCATCACGGAAACCAAAAACCCAATTCTAGTCCAAGGTCGAGGTAAACGCGGGGCGTGCTCCAGAATGGACTTTGGTTTCCAGTGGTTACGAACCGATACGGCACTTCGGTCCCGGCGGCCGCGATGAGACGAAAATAGAGGTTCGTCCGAAAGCGCACCGACCAGCCGAGTGCGGCGTCTCCGCCGGGACCGGCCGACAGACGGGTGTGGGTGCCCGACGGGTCGCTCACGGCCGCCGAGATGACGTCGAGGTCGACGCCCACCCCCGGCTCGAGCTGGCCGGGTCCGAGGGGGATCGACAGGTAAACGCCCATGCGGAGCGGGACCTCGCGCAAGGTCGCACGATCGGTCACGTTCGGCTCCGCGGTCCAACTGTAGGTCGTGCCGCGATCGGCGCCGGCCGAGAGCCGGAGCCCGATCCGGCGTGTCCAAAGCGATCGCTCGACGGCAAAGGCGATCGAGATCGTCGCTTCGCGGGTGCCGGCGTCGCCGAGCCGCTCGCCGCCGACAGCGCCGATCCAGGTCCGCGGCGGGGGCATCGGTGGCGGTGGTGGTGTCTCCGCGGCTTCGACCGCCGCCGTCTCGGTCGGTCGGTTGGTCGGCCGATCGATCGGCCGATCCATGGG
>DASRLC010000057.1:0-15214 GCA_035648655.1 Polyangia bacterium | reverse complement strand
GTGGCGGCGACCGCGGTCGGCCGCATCGCCGTCGGAAGCGCCCGCAGCGCCAGCGACGCGAGGGCGGTGCGCTCATGGGCGGCGTAGCGCAGGACCTGGCTGCCGCGCAGCTCGCCGGTCGAGAGCCAGCAGGCCACGACGGCGGCCACCGTCAAGAGCGCGGCCCGCCAGCGGCGGCCGCGCACGACGATCAACCGCACCGAGAGCACCAGCAGGATCAGGGTCGCCGCGGCCAGGGTCAGGTGAAACCAACCGTACAGCCGCGGCAGGATCGAACGGTTGGCGAGCTGGCAACCGAACGCCAGCAGCAGCAGCGCCACCGCGCCCAGCGCCCGGCGCGCGCGTGTCGCGGCCAGCCGGCGACCGTAGCCACGCGAAAGGGCAAAGACCGCACCCAGGCCAGCCAGCGCGAGGACCACCGAGATGGCGGCATGTCCCGGCACCGCGGCCGCTTGGTGTCCGGTGAAGAGCGCGAAGGCGTCGTAGACCACCAGCGGCGCGACGCCGAGCGCCGCCAGCACCGCGGCCACGCGCGACGGCTCCCGCGTGCGGCCGGCGATCCAGCCGCCCGCCGCGCAGAGCGCGCCCAGGATCCCGCCGGCCACCGCGATCAAGCTGGCGGCGACCGCGACCAGCGCCACGGCGTGGCCGGAGGACAGGCCGCCGATCCCACGAACGACCGCGCCGGAGGCGTCCAACGCCCCGGCCAGCGCACCCGCCAGGATTCCACTTTCCAGCCAAGAAAGCGCGGGACAACCGACGCGGGAGCGACCGCCGCCTGGGACGTCGTCGCTCGGACCGGTCGCGCCACTCGGCGCGCCGCCACCACCACCCGCCGCCATCACCCGGCTTCTCCGGCGAAGAATTTGGCCACCCGATCGCGCGCCGCCAGCGCCAACCGCCGATGCGCCGGCGCCTCGAGCGTGGGATCGACCGCCAGCACCGTCTCCGCCTCCCGGCGCGCGGTCGCCGTCAGCTCCGCGATCTCCCGCAACCTGGCGGCGATCGCCTCGGCGTCTCCGGCGAGCGGACCGTCGCAGAGGCCGGCCTGCTCCGTCCCATCGAGGGTCCCCCACCCGCGTCGCGCCAGGTCGGCTTCGGCCAACCGAAAGCCGTCGTCGATCTCGGCGCAGAGCCGCAGGCGGGCCATCCCGTCGCCCCCGGCGTCGGCGCCGGTCGACGCGCACAGGAAACAGATCCCCGGCCGCGTCCCCCGCCCTACCCGACCGCGCAACTGATGAAGCTGCGCCAAGCCGAAGCGATCGGCGTCCTCGACGATCATCACGGTGGCGTTTGCCACGTCGATCCCCAGCTCGACCACCGTGGTGGCGACCAATACGTCGAGCTTCCCGTCGCCGAACGCGCGGAGGGTGTGTTCCTTGTCGGACGCGCCAAGCGCACCGTGCAGCAGGCCGACGCGCGCCGGCGCCAGCGCGCGGACCAGCCGCGCGTGCGCCGCGATGGCGGTGACCGCGCCGGGCCGCCTGGCCTCTTGGCGCACCGGGCAGACCACGAACGCCTGCTCACCGGCCGCCACCGCGTCATCGAGTCGGGCGGTGGCGGCCCGCCTTTCGTCGGCGCCCACGCACACCACCGTGGCCGGCGGGCGCCGCCCACCCGGCCGCTCGCTGAGAAACGAAGCGTCGAGATCGCCGTGCAGCGCCAGCGCCAGGCTGCGCGGGATCGGCGTGGCCGTCATCGTCAGCAGGTGGGGCACGGCGCCCGCGCCACGACCGAGGCGAGCCCGATCGGCGACGCCGAAACGGTGTTGCTCATCGACGACCACCAACCCGAGTCGCGGCAGCGCGATCTCCGGTCCCAGCAGGGCCTGCGTGCCGATCAGCAATTGCACCCGTCCGCCGCGGCTGGCTTCGAGAATCGTCTCGCGGGCCCGCGCCGGCGTGCTTCCGGTCAAAAGACCGATTTCGAACCCACAGCGCGCCGCCCAGGGCGCCAAGACCCGCGCCTGCTGCTCGGCCAATACCTCGGTCGGGACCATCATCAACGTTTGGCTGCCCCCCGCCGCGAACATGGCCGCCGCGCCAAACGCGACGACGGTTTTGCCGCTGGCCACGTCGCCGATCAGCAGCCGCCGCATCGCCTGGGGGCGCGCGAGATCGGCGGCGATCTCGTCGAGCGCGCGGGCTTGAGATGCGGTGGGCGAGAAGGCCAGCGCCGACTCGAGCCTGATCCGCGCGGCCTGAGAGGTCGCCACCGGCACCGACCGCCCCCCGCCCGCGGTGGAGGCCCGCCGCAGCAGAAACGCCAGCTGGGTCACCAGCGAGGTCTCGAGCGCGATCCGGCGGCGGGCCCGGCCGAGCGCCTCGGGCGCGACGGCGTCCCCATCGGCGGGCGTGTGCAACCGAACCAGCGCCTCGGCCAGCGAGGGCAGGCCCAGCCGCGCGCGCGCCGTCGCCGGTAAGAGCTCCACCGCGGGGCCGCCGGCCGCCAACGCCGCCAGCGCCGAGGCGCGCAAGCGATCCAAAAGGCGCGCCTTCACGCCGTCCACGATCGGATAGCGCGGCCGTAGTCCGAGACCTCCGTCGCCACGCGCGGCGAGCGCCGCGGTCACCTGCGTCGGGTGCACGAGCTCGCGGGTCCCGTCGCCCGCCGTCCGCAACGGGCCCACCAGGGCGATCACGCTCCCTTTCGGGAACGCCTTGGCCATGGCGCCCGGCGCGCGAAACCAACGCGCCCGCACGGTAGCGCCGTCGCCTTCGACGAAGACATCCAACAGCCGGCGCGGAAAGACATGTACGCGCTTGACGGTGCCCTGCACCAAGACCACCGCGCCGTCGCCGACCTCGGCCAGCCTGGCGATCGAGGTCGGACGCCGCAGATCGTCGTAGCCCCGCGGCAGCCCCAGCAGCAGGTCGCGCGCGGTACGGATATCTCGGGCCGCGAGACGCGCCGCCGTCACCGGACCTGCGCCCGCCAGCAGGCCGATCGCCATCTCCAGCGGGTCTCCCGGTCCCACGTCGGCCGCCTCGACCGCGCCGGCCCCGGCGTCACCTCTTGTAGGTGAAGCGGAGCTCGTAGTCACAGAGGTGGAACAGGTCGCCTTCGTCGATGCGTTTGTTGTCGATGCGCATCCCCTTGAAGTCGATTCCGTTCGTCGAGCCGAGATCTTTGATGAAGTAGGTTCCATTCCGCCGAATGACCGCCGCATGCTTGCGCGAGATGTTGCCGTCCTTGATTGGAAGGTCGGACGACTTGGTGCCGCGCCCAATGATGAACTGGTCTTTGTCGATCCGGTATTTCTGATTGTCGAAAACCAGGTAGAGCGGAATGGTCGGCGCCGACGGCGTCCCGTCAACGGCGCCGGAAAGTCCCAGGGACGATGCCAACTGTGCGGACGATCCGGGCTGGGCGCCGCCGTTTGGATGCGGCGGCGGCGTGGCCGGCCCCGAGTGGAACATCGCCCCGAAGCCGCCGGTGGGCTCGGGCACCGGGCGCGTGAAGCGCGAGCGGGCAACAGGCGCCGGTGGGGGCGGCTGCGGTGGTGGTGGCGGCGGCGCCGCGGCCCGCGGCCGAGCGGCCGGGGGCGGCGTCAGCTGGCTCTCGTTGATTCCGGTCTGGTAGCCCGACAGCTGCGCGAAGGCCTCGAGCGCGTCACCGATGACGTCGTCGATCTCCTTCTCTTGATCCTCGGCCATGCGCCGAAACGTGACCCACAGGGCGTCGTTGCACTGGAACTGCCGCAAGCTCTTTCTTCCGTGGAGCGCCATGTCAGCCGTCTATCCTCGCTCGTTGCCTCGCCCGCTGCCTCGCCCGCTGCCTCACGACCGCTGCCTCACGGTCTCGGCCGCGTGCGCGGCCTCCTTGCCCACGGTATCGCCGGCCGGAAATCCCTTCACCGGCGAGCTGTCACCCGACAGCTTGGCCAGCGCCGGCGCATCCGGCGCGCGCCCGATCTGCTCGAGCGCCATGACCGCCGTCATGCGCGCCAACGGAACCTTGGACGAAAGCGCCGCCACCAGCGTGGGGCGAGCGGGAGCCCCGATCTTTTCGATCAGCTTGACCAATAGATCGTCCACGTCGACCTTCTTATAGGTCGCGCTGACCGGAAACGCCTCCAGCGCCGGGACGATCCCGTCCGCCTTGCGGGCCGCCAGGACCGACTCGAAAGCCCGGTAGCGCACGATCTCCTCCGGGTCGGACGAGATGATGCCCAGCAAGCCCTTCTCGGCCTCCAGGCCGCCGATCCCTTCGATCACGCCGAACATCTCGTCGCGCACGGCCTTGTCGGCCTTGGGATCGCCCGCCACCTTGAGCGCGAACGGCAGGACCGTCGGATCGCGCCGCTCACCCAGCGCCCGCGTGGCCAGCAGCGCCCGATCTTTGTCGGCCCCCGCGCTCTCGGTCTCCAGCGTCTTGACGGCGGTCGGACCGCCCAAGCTGCCGAGCGCCTTGTAGAAGTTGTCGGGGCGCTGCTTCTCGGCCGCCTTGATCTTGGAGGCGCGCCCCACCAAGGCCACCGCGCCCTGCTCGCGCGCGCCGTCGTCGCCCACCTTGGCCAGCAGCTCGGCGGCCGGCAAATACGGGGCCTCCGGATCGCCCAGCACCCGCACCAACATCGCGCCCGCGTCGGCGCCAATGGCGCCCAACATCTTGTCGATCGAGTGCTGCCCCTCGCGAAGCTTGCCCGCCTTCAGATCGGCCTCCAGCGACGGCAACAGGGCGGCGTCGATCCGCTTCTGTTCATCGGGCGTCAGATCCTTGCGCAGCGCGAAGAGCGCGTCGCGATAAGCCAGCGCCTTCTCCGGGGTCGGATCTTTCATGGCGACCTCGTAGGCCGGCTCGAGCGTCTTGCTGATCTCCGAACGATCGTCGGCCGGCGCAGCGGTCAAGACGGCGTCGACGTCGTCGGAGCGCCCGATGTCGACCAGCGCCACCGCCGCCTCGGCCCGCAAGCGCGGCGCCACGCCATGGTCGGCCAGCGCGTCGTGCAGGCGCTCGGGGCCCTTTTCCGTGGTCTTCCAAAGGGCGATGTTGTCCGACGACGGGCGGTTGCAGGCGGGGGCCAGGACCAGCGTCAGAGCCAAGCTGCCCCACCGGCAGCCGAACGCGACGCGCGGTCTCGTCTGGAGCCCCAGCCGCGTCGCCGTACGGGCCATCAGCGGGGAATTTAGCCACGCCCGGATCCGACCGTCAAGGCATTGCCGCTCCCGTGACCTTCGGATAACGTCGCGTCACCTCATGTGTTTCAGGGAGCACCGTGGGCGGGCGGACCGCGCGCGGTCGTCGGCGACCCGCTGGGCGGTCGCTGCAATCCTCCCGATCGCCCTGGTCACACGGCTTACGCTGGCGTCTCCGCTCGACGATCCCTTCGTCGGCGGGATTTCGTTCAACGGTCCGACAGATGGCAACCTGGGCGCCATCTACTGGAACCCGGCGGCGCTCGGCCTGGCGCACGGATTTCAGATCCTGGTGGCGGGGACCGCGCAGCTCTCGTCGATCGGGGTCACGCGCACCGCGATCGATCCGATGACCCGCCTGCCGATGCCGGGTCAAGTGGGTGGTTCGGCGACGGCCCGCAATTTTCGGCAGCCGTTGCAGTGGCCGCCGGGACCGGGCGGCTACATCGCGATCAGCTCGGGCGGCGATCGGGTGGCGCTCGGCGCGGCGGTGTACATGCCGTATTTGGAACAGATCAAGTTTCCGGTCTCGCCGACCGGCGCCGAGCCGACCCGCTATCAGGTCCTCAGCATGGACCTGCGCAACCTGGCGATGGTCGCGACGCTCGCGATCCGATTGAGCGACAACCTTCGGATTGGCCTGGCACCGGGCGTCCTGTTCTCGACGGGCAGCCTGAGCTTCGCCGAGGACACTGCGCTCGACGGCCTCGCGAATAGCTGCGGCGGCGTCGCCTGTGGCACAGAGAATCCGGCGGCCGCCGCCCGCTACAACATCTCCTCGGGGCAAGGGATCGAAAACTCGAAGTTCTCCGTCACGCTGGGCGGCGGCGTCTACTACCACCTGCGCAACCTCGACCTGGGCCTGTCGTACCAGAGCCGGCCGCTCGGCAGCACGGTGGCCGGCGTGGAGGTGGCGGGCGGGCAATCGTCGGTCACCCTCCCCCCCAACCAAGGCGGCGGCGCGCTGACCTGCCCCGGCGGCCAGGCGGGCCGCTGCGTCTTCGGCGACGTCACGTACCGGCTGCCGGACGTCTTCATCGGCGGCGCCACCTGGCACCTCGCGCCCGGCCTCGAGCTGACCGTGATGGAGCGCTGGGTCTGGATGCACTTACACGACAGGATCGACGTGCGGCTCGTCGGCCCCTCGCTGGACGCCACCGGCCTGCCCGAGCATATCGTCCTTTACCGAGGTTTCCACGACGTGTGGGACACCCGCGCGCGCATCGCCTACTGGTGGCGCGAGCGGGTGCACATCGGCGGCGAGCTGCGGGTGGAGACCAGCGCGGTCGACAACAGCGGCGTCAACGCCGCCGCCGTCGACGGGTTCAAGGTCGAGCCGGTGGCACTGATCGAGGTGCGCGTGAGCCGCAGATTCTGGCTCGGCGCCGGATACGGCCTTACCATCATGCCCGCCGTGACCGTCACCAACTCCGTCTTCAATCCCACCGCCGCCACCACCTGCGCCGACATGGGCGGCGATCTGAACGCCTGCGCCGCGCGCAACGCCGGCAGCGCGCGCCCCACCGCCGCCGGGACCTACACCAGCTTCGTGCAGGACTTCGGCCTCACCTTCAACGCGCGGTTCTGATGATCGACTCGGCTTTGGGCGCGACCGCAATCTCAGCCTTGGCGCTGCTGGCCTGCGCGGCCACCCCGGGCCGGCGGGGCGCCACCGGCACGGCGGCCGGGGCCACGGGAACGCCAGCGACGAAAGCCGCCGCCGCTTCGGGCGGCGCGCCGCCGCCCATCAAGATCGCGCGCGCCTCGCTGGGGACGCTGACCGCCACCAAGTGGCGGCTCGGGAACGGCCTCGAGGTCCTGCTGATGCCCGATCCGTCGGCCACCAGCATCAGCTACATGACCTGGTTCCGGGTCGGCTCGCGCAACGAGGACGTGGCCGCCGGCCAGTCGGGCCTGGCCCACCTGTTCGAGCACCTGATGTTCACGCAGACCAAGACCACCGCCGCCAACGCCTTCGATCGCGCCATGGAAGACGCCGGCGGCAGCTCGAACGCCATGACCTACTACGACTTCACCGCCTACGTCGACGATCTGCCGCCCGGCGAGCTGCCGCTGGCGGCGCGCCTGGAAGCCGATCGCATGGTTCACCTCGATCTGCGCAAGAAGCAGGTCGAGACCGAGCGCGACGTGGTGGCCGAGGAACGCCTGTCCTCGGTCGAGGACAGCGTTGACGGAATCCTCGAAGAGGTGATGTACCAACAGGCCTTCAAGACCCACCCCTACCGCTGGCCAGTGATCGGCTCGATGAAGGACATCCGCGCCATCACGCAGGACAAAGCGGTGGCCTTCTATCGAAAGTTCTATGCCCCCAACAACGCGATCGTGATCGTGACCGGCCAGCTCGATCCGTCCGTGGCGCTCGACGCGGTGTCTGCGGCTTATGCGGCGATCCCGGCCGCGCCCGCCTTGCCGCCGGACGGCATCAAGCCCGAGCGGGCGCCGACTGCGGTGGTGCGGAGCGTGCTGACCCGTCCGGTGCCCGCCGATCGGCTGGTGATCGGCTTCCCGGCGCCGGGACTGGGCGCGGCCGATCGCGCAGCCTACGAGATCGCCAACGAGATCCTGGCCGGTGGACCGTCGGCGCGGCTGACGCAAAAGCTGGTGGTCGACACGCAGTGGGCCTCGTCGGTCCACGGCGACGTGGCGCCCACCCGCGATCCGGGGCTGTACGCGATCTGGATCCAGATGGCGAAGGGACACACCGCCGAAGAGGCCGAGAGGGTGGTCGTCGCGGCGGCGGCCGAGCTGGCCACGCGGCCGGTCGGCGCGGCGGAGCTGGGCAAGGCGGCGGCGCGGCTCGAGAGCGCGTTCTGGGAGCAACTCGGATCGAGCCACGGCCGCGCCGAGGCGCTCGGCGAATTCGAGATCGGGACAGGCGACTTTCGGAATCTGTTCGCGCGGGGCGCCGAGTACGCGCACGTGACGGCGGCCGATGTTCAGCGGGTGGCGGCGGATTATCTGGCACCGGGCGCGCGCTCGGTCGTGATCGCGCGCCCGGGGACACCGAGGGCGAAGGCGCCGGCGCTGTGAGCGGTATGGGCGCGATGCTCTCGGCGGCGTTGGTGGTGGGAGCCGGTCCGGTGCCGGCGGCAACCCCCCCTTCGGCCACGGGCGCGACGCGCCGGCCGGGCCCGGGCGGTTCATTGGTCATCGTCGAGAGCAACCACAGCGTGCCGCTGGTGCACGTCGTGATCGCCTCCCGCGCCGGATCGGCGGAGGATCCGCGGCACCGCGAAGGTCTCATCAACCTAGGGGCCGAGTGGGCGCGCCACGGCGCCGGCGGCCGCACCCGCGCCCGGCTGGACGAGGCGCTCGATGCGCTGGGCGCCACGCTGGAGGTGCACACCGAACCGGACAGCACCCGCTTCGAAGGCGAGGTGCTGGCGCGAAACCTACCCGCCTTCTTGATGATCGTGGGCGACATCCTGGTGCGACCCACCTTCGCCCCCACCGAGTTGGCGCGCACGCGCCAAGAGATCCTCGGCCAGATCGACGAGCTCCGCAACGACGACCGATCGCTGTGCGCCCGGTTCTTCACGCGAAACCTCTACGGCGAGCACCCCTATGGGCATCCGCCCGAGGGGCTCAAGGCCGCCCTCGACGCCGCGACGGCCGCCGAGACGGCAGCCCACTTTCGCCGCAGCTTCGGCGGCCGCAACCTGATCCTGGCCTTCTCGGGCGATGTCGACCAGGCCGCGCTCGACGTCACGCTCGAGCGCGCCCTGCGCGGACTGCCCGAGGGCGTCGTCGCCGCGCCGGACGCGCTCGAGATGCGCGAGCCGGTGCCGCCCAAGGGTTGGCGTATCCAGCTCGTCGACAAACCCGAGCGGCAACAGACCCAGCTCATGTTCGGGCACCCGGCGCTGCGGGCGGCCGATCGCGACTATCTGCCGCTGTCGCTGGGCCTGGCTGCCTTCGGCGGGCGGGCCATGAACGCGACGTTGATGGACGAGGTGCGCCGCAAGCGCGGCCTGGCCTACGGCGCCTACCTGCTGCTCGATGAGCGGCGCGGTGTGGGCGCCGCCGCCGGCTGGGTCTTCACCGGCACCGACAAGACCGTCGCCACGCTCAAGCTCGCGCTCAAGCTCTACGTGTCGTTCATGGACAAGGGGCTCACGCCGGCCGAGGTGGCGTTCTTTCAGCGCTTCCTAATCGGCTCGCACGCCTCCGAGATGGACGTCCCCGAGCACCGGTTGGCCGCCCGGGTGGACGCCGAGATCGCCGGGCTGCCGCCGGACTTCGTCGACACTACGCCGGCGCGGTTGGCGGCGCTCACGCCGGCCGAGGTGAACGCGGCCATCAAGCGCCACGTCCACGCCAAGGATCTCGCCATCACGATGGTCGCCACGGCGCCGGTCATGAAAAAGCTGCTGCTCGACGCCAAGCTGCAAGAGAGCGCCATCGACGTCGTCCCGTACGACGGGTACTGACCGCGCGCCGAGATCGGACCAAGGCGGCCCGACGAAGGGGCCGACCGAAGGCGGTCGTGCGGGGGTGCGCTTCCTGCTACCCTGCCGGCCGTGGGCGAGGAGAGCAAGGTCCGGGTACACCCAAAGACGATCCCAGCGGGCGCGCAGGTGCTGGCGACCGGGCGCTATCTGACGCTCATCGACGACCACGGCTGGGAGTACGTGACCCGCCCCGGCGTGACGGGGATCGTCGTCATCGTGGCCGTCACCGACGACGAAAAGTTGCTGCTGGTCGAACAGTACCGGACCGCTGTGCACCGCAAAGTCATCGAGCTGCCCGCCGGGATGGTGGGCGACGGCGAGGCGCACGCCGGCGAATCGCTGGCCGACGCCGCCGCGCGCGAGCTGGCGGAGGAGACCGGCTTCGCGGCGGCCGAGATGGAGCCGCTGGTCGAGGGGCCCATCGCGGTCGGGGTCAGCGACGAGACGGTCTCGTTCTTTCGCGCCTATGGCCTGACCCGGGTTGGCCCAGGCGGCGGCGACGCCAGCGAGAACATCACCGTCCACCAGGTGCCGCTGTCGCGGCTGACGGCTTTTCTAGCCAGCTCGGCGGCGGCCGGCCTGGCGATCGATCCGAAGATCTACGCCGGGCTCTACCTGCTCGGCGCGGCGGTGCGCACGTGACCGAGCGTCCGCCGGTGGGCGTGCCGCAAGGGCCGCTCGGCTTTCTGCCACGGGCGTCGTCGCCCGGCACCGCCACCTGGGAGTATCAGGTCAAACCCGAGCACTTCAACCCGCACGGCGTCCTGCACGGCGGCGTGATCATGGCGCTGCTCGACACCGCCATGGGACATGCGGTGGCCGAGCTGGTCGCGCCGGAGGGGGCCTTCAACGCCGCGGCCGAGATGAGCGTGCGATTTTTGGAGCCGATCCGATCGGGGACCATCACGGCGCGGGCCGAGGTCCGCAAGTGCGGCAAGCGCCTGGCGGTCGTCGAGGCCGACGCCACCGACGATCACGGGCTGACGCTGGCGGTGGCGACCGCCACCCACGCGATCCTCAGGAAGAAGCCAGCGCCGCCCGCGACCGAGCCGGGTCGTTCGTGATGACGGCGTCGACCCCCATCAACCGGCAGGCGCGCAGCGTGGCCGGATCGTCGACGGTCCAGACCGACACCCAGTAGCCCCGCCGCTTCCAACCCGCGACGCGCGCCGGATTGCAGAGCACCCACTCGGGGTGGAGCGCAAACGGGCGCAGCCAAGGCGCCAGCCAGGCGCGCCGCAGCGGCAGAGGCGCGTCGCGCTCGAACAGCAGCGCGGTCGGGATGGCCGGCGCACGCCGCATCCACCGCCGCACGGCCCAGGGATTGAACGAGGAGACCAGGACCCGCCCACCGACGCCGGCCCGTTCGACCACCCCCGCCACGGCCTCGACCAGCGCCGAGATCGCCCGGGGGCCGATTCCGGCCGCCTTGAGCTCGACGTTGACGAGCAGCTCCGGCCCACAGGCCTCGAACGCCTCGTCCAGCGTCGGGATGGTGGTCTCCTGAGGCAACCGCACCTCGCGCAGGGCCGCGTACGGGAGATCGGCGATGCGCTCGGGGCGGCCGGCCAGGCGATTCAGATCGTCGTCGTGAAAGACCACCACCTCGCCGGTCGCGCAGAGCAGAACATCCAGCTCGACGCCGTCGGCGCCGTCGGCCCGCGCGAGACGAAAAGCCGCCGCCGTGTTCTCGGTCGCGAGCGCGCTCGCCCCCCGGTGTCCGATGACGAGCGGTCCCGCTCCCGGACGACGCGATCGCCACACCGCAAAAGCCTAACATCGCGGTCGCGACGCAGGGCGGGCAAAAGGCGACCGCTGTCGCGGGCAGTTTCCTGCGACGGGGCTCGCCTCCACCGATGCGAAGAACTAAACTAAAGATCCATGACACCACGCGCGTCCCGGACAGTGGTCTGTATAGGCCTGCTGGTGCTCGCAGGCGCGGCCATCGGCTGCGCGCACGGGAGCGCGCCCGCGCCCGTGGGACCCGGCCGCACGCTGGCCACCGCCGCCGCCCACATCGGGAGCGTCGCGTACGAGGACGACTTCCTCGAGGGCCGCCTGGTGCTGCAGGCGCTGCCGCTGACCGCCGCCGAGCGCGTCCCGCTGCGCGCCAAGCTGCTGCACTACCTGCTCGATCCCGTGCTGGCGCTCAAGGCCGACGACGTTCGCCGCGAGACGCGCGATCTGCAGAGCGACGATCTGTACGACACGATCTTCGAATCCTTTCGCGACGCCCTCGGGCTCTTCGATCCGGCGGAGATCGCTGGCACGCCGGCCCACCTGACCGCCGAAGAGACCCGCCTGCTGCGTCCGGCCGCCGAGCTGGTCTTGAACCTCTTCTCGCCGAGGGGCGGCGACCAGCAGGTCACGCTGGCGCTGGCCGTGCTGGCCACGCTCGCCCCGAACGATCGCGGGTGGAGCGATCGCCTGGACCAGGTGGTCCACTGGACCGACGAGGAGAGCAACTTCGACGAGGGGAGCGGCATGCGCAAGGCCGGCAACGCCATCGACGCGCTCGAGAGCGCGCTCGGCGACTGGCCGGCCCCCCCGGTGATCTCGCGGCTCGATGCGCTCTACGTCGCGCGGCAGGCGCGCTTCGCCGCGGCGCTGCACCACCCGCCGACCGGCGATTCGGCCCGGCGCGCTCTGGGCGACCTCCTGCTGGCGCACGGCGAGGAGATGCAGCGGGCGGTGACCAGCATGGCCGGCGCCTATCTGCGGGCCGGCCGCATCGCCGACGCAGCGGCGCGCACCTCCCAGATGGCGGGGCAGGACGGCGACGATCCCGAGCTGCGCGCGCTGTTGACCGCGGCCGCCAAGCCGGGGGCATCGGCGGCCGACTATCTGGCGCTGGCGCGGCGGTTCCTGCCGCGGATCGATTTTCTGGCGGGCACCGCCACCGACGCACCCGATCCGGTGGTCGCGCTGCGGGTGCTCGAGGCGGGCCTCGTGGCCCACCCCGCCGACGCCGATCTGCTGATCCTGTCGGGCCACGTGGCCCGCCTGCTGTCGTCTTATTTCTTGGCCATCTTGCGCCTCGAGCAGGCGGAGGTGGTCCTGTCGAAGAATCCGGCCCAGCGCGATCTCGAGGGTCGGATCTCCGCCGAGCTGATCGAGCTGGGGTTCGTGCGCCTGCGCCTGCGCCTCGATCCCGAACGCGACACGCCCGCCTTCGCCGAGGCCGACGATCTGCGGCAGCGCTTCGTCGAGACCCGGCGACGCTTCGCGGGCACGGAGATGAAGGTCCGCGACGCCGACATCGACTTCGAGCTGGCGCGCAGCTACGTCAACGCCGGCCTCATCGAGCGCGCCGAGCCGCTGTTTCTGCGGGCGCGCGACGAGGGCGAACCGACCGCCGAGGTGACCATCGAGCTGGCCAATCTGGCCTACAAGCGCGGGGATCCCGCGCGGGCCGCGCAAATCGTGCGCGAGGGCATCGACGTCCTGCGCGGCAAGGGAACGGCCCAGGACACCATCGGCTCGGTGGCGGGGCGCGCCCGGCTCGATCGCCTGCTCGGCGACACCCTCGACGCCACCGGCGACCGCGCCGGCGCCGAGGCCGCCTGGCGGGGTTCGCTCATCGGCTGGGAGCGGCTCATGATCGAGCACCTGCGCCGCAAGAACATCGACGAGTCGGCCGAGGCCACCGTCGAGGTCGGCCGGCTGCTCTACCTGCTCGGCCGGCATGCCGAGGCGCTGCAGCGATTCGACGACGCCATCGAAGAGGACGGCGATCGGGACCAGACCTACATCGACGTGGTCGCCTTCCTGGTGCAGGCCGGTGAGACCGACGCCGCGCTCAGCGTCTACCACCGCGCGCTGGCCCGCCCCGACAGCGCCATCTCCGAATACGTGAAGGTCTACACCTCGCTGTGGGTGCTCGATCTGTCACGGCGCACCAACAAGGTGGCCGATCCGAAAGCCGAGGCCTATCTGCGCACGCTCGACGAGCGGCACGGCGAGCTGCGGCCGCACCGCGGCGCCCCCTGGTATCACCTGCTGGCCCGCTACGCGGTGGGCCAGATCTCGTACAATCAGGTGCTGGCGGCGGCGGACACCACCGGAAAGCGGGCCGAGATCTACTTCTACGAAGCCATGCGGCGTCTGGGTGAAGGCAAACCGGACGACGCGCACCAGCTCTGGCAGAAGGTCATCGAGACCCGCATGTTCTCGTTCTTCGAGTTCGACATGGCGTCCCACTATTTGCGGGTCGGCGCACCCACCGCGCCGGCGCCCTCACCCGCCAGCCCCGCCGGCAGCTCCGAGACAATCTAGAATTCCGAGGACGGGTTCAACTAGGACCCCGCCAGCTCCCACTTGCGGACCAGGATCCGCGGATCGCCGCCCGCCGCCTCGAAGTCCTCCAGCAGGTCGGCGGCCGGCGCCCGGCCCGCCTCGGCGCGCGCGTGGAGCGGATCGAGCAGCGGCCGATCGCCCGCGCCACCGGTGAGCCGCGCCAGCCCCGCGTCGGCGATCCGGCACAGCTCGACCGCCAGATCCCGCACGGCGCGACCACCGAACCGAGCCGCCAAACCCACGCGCGGCACCTCGCGCCGCAGGGCTTCGCGGTCGGCAAAGGGAATACCGGCAACCAAGGCATAGGCGGCTGCCCGCGCCGTGGGGTCCTCGAGGATGCCCCGCCACAGGGCGCCCAGACCGCGCGCCATCGGCATCGGCCCGGCGTCGGCGCCCCGGACCTCGACGTAACGCTTGAGCCGCACCTCGGGGAACAGCGTCGAAAGGTGGACCTCCCAGTCGGCGATGGTGGCGGAGAGATCCTGCCACCCCTCGGCCAAGAACTGCCGGAAGGTCATCCCGGATGCTGGGTGATAGACCCCCGCGCGGAGGACGAAGAACATCGGGACGTCGAGCGCCCATTCGACATAATCGCGAAAGGAAAAGGTCGGCTCGAATACGAACGGCAGCAAGCCGCAGCGGTTGGCGTCGGTCTCCAGCCAGACCGCGGCGCGGTAGCTCTGAAAGGCGCTCGGACGTCCCTCGACGATGGGCGACGCGGCGAAGAGCGCGGTCACGATCGAGGTAATCCCGTAAGCGGTCCGGATCTTCTCGGCGGCGTCGGCTTCGCTCTGGTAGTCGAAGTTCGCCTGGACCGTGGCGGTCATCTTCATCATCGAAGCGGCCAGACGGCTCTCCCGGCCGAAGCGCGGGAAGAACGTCCGCATGACCGCGTAGCGCCGCTTGGGCAGCCAGTCGATGTCGTCCAGGCCACCGAACGGCCGGGCCCCGACCCCGATGAAGCGGATCCCCAGCTCGCGCGCCACCGCGGAGACCTCGCGCACGTGGGCGTCCAGAGTCACCCGGCAAGCGGCCGCCGTATCGAGCGCCCCGCCCGACAGCTCGAGCTGACCGCCCGGCTCGAGGGTGATCCGATCGCCGGCCCGCTCAAGCGAGATCGTGTGCCCGTCCTCGCGCGTGGGGGCGAAGCCCCGGGGCTCGAGCCGCGCCAGGATCTCGGCGATACCCCGCGGCCCGTCATAGGGCACCGGGCGGCCCTCCTCGGTGACCGCGATCTTCTCCTGCTCGATGCCGATGCGGAACGCGGCCGGCGGCTTGGCGCCCGAGCGAAAGTAGGCCACCAGATCC
>DASRLC010000056.1:0-4716 GCA_035648655.1 Polyangia bacterium | reverse complement strand
GGCTACTACACGCTGATGGCCGCGCGCCTCGTGGGAACGGCCGGCGCCGTTCATGCGTTCGAGCCGCATGCGCCGATGCGGCGCAAGCTGGAGGAGAACGTCCGCCGCAACGGATTCGAAAATGTCGTCTTGCACCCGGAGGCTCTGGCCCGCGAGACGGGAGAAGTCACGTTTTACGCGACGGACTGGGACGCCAACCAGGGGATCTCGTCGATACTACCCGGCGCTGGGCGCGCAGCGGTCCGTAAGGTACCGAGCTTGACCTTGGATGATTTCATGGCGGGCTTCGGACCTCGTCCGGTCGACCTCATCAAGATGGACATCGAAGGCGCGGAGATCTTCGCCATCCAGGGTGGCCGGCGCGCGCTCTGCCGACCGGATGCCCCGCCCGTGATCTTCGAGGCGGCCGAGCTGGCGCCGGTCGCGCAGGAGCTGCGCGACCTCGGATACGAGATCCGGCGCCTGCATTATACGCTCGAAGGCGGGTTGGACCTGCCGGACGCGGAGGCGCCCCTCGAGAGCCTCTTCGACGACTACGAGGCCCCGAACTACTTCGCCGCCAAAGACGCAGAGCTGTTCGCTCGGGTGGTCGCCCGCGCCAACACGGGGCGATCGCCCGCGATGCGCCTCCTCGGCCGCCTCTGAGGACTACTCGATCTCGCCGGAAGGCGTGGCCGGCGCGTCGTCGTCGCCCGTCGGCGCGGCGGGCTTGGGTGCCGCGTGGTGGTGCGGGTGGGGCGCGGGTTTCGGTGCGGCGGGTTTGGCGACCGGCGCGGCGCCCGTCGGAGGCGCCTCGCCGGGCGCCGGCGCCCCAGCTGGCGCGGCCTCGTCCGGAACCGCCGGATGGGCGGGCGCGGCCCCGAGCTCGGTGAGTGAGATCGAGATCGGCTGATCGTTGGCGATGATCTGCTCGTACTTTTCGTAGCCGGGCTTCTCGAGCCGGATCCGGAACGAGCTGACGCCGTTCAGGTCGACCGGCAAGGTGATTGGCGTGGCGCCCATAAGCTTGCTCCCCTCGACGCGGTAGATGTTCGCGCCGGGCGGATCCGACTTGATGTAAACGAAGAAGCGCCGGCTGGGATCGCTGACCACCGCCGCGTGGGTGGCGGTCAGGCGCTTGCCAAACACCTTCCACCCCGCCGCCCCGCCGCCGGCCAGGACGATGAGCGCGAAGAAGATGCCCTTGAAGCTCGACTTGGGCTTGAGCGACGGCGGGTCCACCGCGTCGAACCGCTGCGCGCCGGCCCCCGAGGCGGTGCGCGAAATCGGCGGCACCGTCGGCGAGCGAAGCGACAGGCTGCTCGACGCCGAGCCGTGCGAAACGGACGTCGTCGGGTGCGTAACCCGCGGGGCCGAGCCCCCCTCGGTCGGGAACAGCTCGTAGAGCAGGTGCGCCAGGTTGGTGGGCTGAAAGCGCGACTCGTGCACGATGTCGTCGAGCGCGTTGGCCATGTCGGCGGCGTCGGCCCAGCGGTGCGCCGGGTTGCGCTGCAGCGCCTTCAAGATGATCGCGTCCAGCTCGGGCGGCACCGCCGAGTTCTGCAGCGACGGCGGTGGCACCTCGCAACGGCGCACCCGCTCGATGGTCTGCACGTCGTTGTTTCCCTTGAACAGGCGGCGGCCGGTCAGCACCTCGTGCAGCACGATGCCGCAGGCGAAGATGTCGCTGCGGTGATCGATGTTGTCGCCTTCGGTCTGCTCGGGCGCCATGTAGGCGTACTTGCCTTTCATGGTGCCGCTCTTGGTGGTCTCGGGCCCGTCGCCGAGAGCCTTGGCGATGCCGAAGTCGAGCAGCTTGACCGCCCCTTCGTACGACAACATGACGTTCGACGGCGACACGTCGCGGTGGATCATCCCCAGCAGGCGCCCGTGCTCGTCGGTGAGGCCGTGGGCGTAGGCCAGGCCGCGACAGGCCTCGCGGCCGATGTAGGCGACCAGCTCGGGCCGGGGCGGCCCCATGGTCTTCCAGATCGCGCGCATGGTCTCCGACAGGTCGTGGCCCTTGATGTACTCCATGGAGATGAAGTACTCGCCGTCGACCGCGCCCAGCTCGAAGATGTGGACGATGTTCGGGTGGGCCAGGCGCGCCGAGAGCTTGGCCTCCTCGACGAACATCCGGATGAAGTTGGGATCGTCGGATAGATGCGGGAGGATCCGCTTGACCACGAAGGTCCGCTCGAACCCGGCGGGTCCCTGGATGCGCCCTTTATAGACCTCGGCCATGCCTCCACGGCCGATGAGCTCGAAGAGCGAATACTTGCCGAACTGAATCGGCTCGGTGAGTTGGGATGCCAAGACGAACCTGGAAACAGACCTGGGGGACGAGGTCGCGCCTAGGAGCTAGGGGGCCTCCCGGAGGCTACATATGATAACGATCCTGTGACATTGCCGCAAATACAGTCGGTTCCCGAAAATGACCCGCCGCCGGGCAAGAGGCCGCCAGAAACGCCGGCGGCCGGCGTTTCGATCGTGGTGGTGGGCGGCCTCGATCCGGGGGGCGGCGCCGGGCTCCTGCGCGACGTCGCGACCGCCACCGCCCTCGGGGCGCGGGCCTATGCCATCGGAACAGCCTGGACTCAGCAAGACGCCGGCGTCCATCGGGTCGAACCCCGGGAACCCGCCGCGGTCGGCGCCGCGCTGGCGGAGGCCCTCGGATCGATCCGACCGGCGGCCGTGAAGATTGGGATGGCGGTCGGTCCGGCCACGGCCGCGGCGCTGGTGCAGGCCCTGAACGGCTTTGCGGGCGCGGTGGTCGTGGACCCGGTGCTGGCGACCTCGCGGGGCGGAGCGCTGTGGGAAGGATCGCCGGCCGAGCTTTTCCCGCTGCTCCGACGGGCCACGCTGGTCACGCCCAATGCCGCCGAAGCCCGGGCGCTCGGCGGCCGGCCTCTCGAAACGGCCGAGGATGCTGCGGCGGTCGCGCGACAGCTGGTCGAGGTCCGGGGCCTGACCGCGGTTTTGATCAAAGGCGGCCACCTGCCCGAGGTCGCCGGATCGATGGTGGATGTGCTGACGACCGCGCAGGGCAGCGCCCGCTTGCCGCACCCCCGTCTGCCGGGCCCCAGCCCGCGCGGCACCGGTTGCGCGCTCGCCACCGCGATCGCGATCGGGCTCGCGCACGGGCACTCTCTAGACTCCGCGGTGGCCACCTCAATCGATTGGCTGGTGGTGGCCATCGCGGGTGCCGTGGACATCGGTGATGAACGACGCCTACCGTCCCGCGGTGTTTGAGGATGGCGCCTCGGCTGCGAAGCGAGCTATGCGACCGAAGATCGTCGAGCCTTCAAGAAAATGAAGCTGCCGCGACGGGCCTGTGCCGTTCGCTGATACGACACGGGCAACAACTTGAGCGCATATTGCCGTGCCTTCCTCGGAAGTGGCACCACATCGCTTTCTTGGCCCATCAGCTCCGAAGAGACGTCCTCGAAGAACGTTCGGAACAGGTCTTCGAACTGCTCCTGAATGTAAAATCGAGCCGTGAAGCCGTCCGAGGAGTGATACAGCGTCTCTTCGAACGAGCGCTTCAGGAATTGTGCTTTGAGCAGGTAGTCTCGAACAAAAATCGAGTACGCCCACGCGCCGTTCCGGTTGTAGACCATTACCCGGCACTCCCCATCGGGCCGACTCACGCGGGCGATCTCGCGAACCACCTTGCCGGTTCTGGAGGAATGGTGGATGACCCCCCACGACCAGATGAAATTGAACGAGCCGGGTTCGAACGGCAGCGATTCGGCATCGCCTTCGATCACCCGCCCAGGAAGCCCTTTAAGAGCCAACCTGCGTGTGGTGGCCTCCACCGAGGTTGGCGATAAATCAATGGCGGTGACCCGGGCCCCGGCCCGGGCCATGAGTTCGGTATGTAGACCCATGCCGCAGCCTATTTCGAGGACACTCGCGCCCGCCAAACGATCGAAGGGAATGATCCGATCGAAGGGCCGCTTGTCGGTGGCGTAGAGATGGGCAGCCGCGACGAAGCGTTGATCGATGGCGTCGAACCACTCTGAGGAGAACCGGGGCGCCGAGATCTCCCCGTGCCAATCGTAGGTCATCGTATTGTCGGTCCACCAACGCCGATTCCCATCCTGGACCATCGCGACGGGCAACTGGCTGGACCGCTTCGCTTCTTCGATCATCATTCCCTCCAGATCTGGGCGCGACTATAGACCCAATCACGGTTGAATGATCCCCACTTGAACGGCCGCTAGGGCACGACTTCCAGGCGGAGCATGGGCGTGCGGCGGGTCGGGATGAGGCCCATCGGATTCTGGGGGTTGTTGTCGCGCATGAAGGCTTGGCCCGAGGTGACATTGCAGGCCCAAATGCTCGGCGTGCCGTCGGTCTTGCGCAGGCCGACCCAGACCGTGCCCTGTAGCGGCTCCACGCCGGCCAGCTCCTCGACCACCCAGCGGCCGTCGCGACCGTCGGATAGGTCGGCCTTCGACAGCTCGTGGGTGAAGGTGCGGATCGCATCGCCGGGCGTCTCCAAGAGCGTGCTGCCGTAGATGTTGATCTCGATCTTGCCGGGGGCCTCGGCCTGGAAGCGAAGCCGCAACGGTTTGTGTTGTCCGTCTGGAAGCTGGAAACGGACCACGCTCTCGTAGGTCTCGGTCGGGAACGCCAGTGGCCCGGTCGCGTGCGCGTCGTCGTACGCCATCACCAGCTCTCGCGAAAAGGTGGGGAGGGTGGCGGCCGTCGAGGCGCAGGCCACCTGCGCGA
>DASRLC010000055.1:0-7688 GCA_035648655.1 Polyangia bacterium | reverse complement strand
CTCCAGGCCGACCAGATCGCCGTACGAGACACCGAGACCTATCCGAAATCCGGGCCGGCGCCAGGCGTCGCGATCGGCCTCGGTCGCCAGCGAGAGCTTCGGCTCCCCTTCATTGTCGGTGGCCGTGGCCGTGATCGGTGGTGGGGTCGCCGCGGGAACGCCGGCCGCCCCCGGGGGCGCTGGCGGAGGCGACATTGGTGGTGCCGCGCGCGCCGGTCCGGCGAGCGCCAGAGCGATCACGAAGGTGGTGCTGCCTATCGCAGAGGGCTTCGGGTTCAGCACGGCCACCAGGCGGGAGGATTCGCGGTGAAATCCCAGTCGGGAACCGCGCAGGAAACGTCTTCACGGCAACCTCGCAACGTATAGTGCGTGAGCCCCTTGCAGTGATCCGTCGGCTGCCCCGAGACGACGAGCTGGATCAAGCTTGTTTGACCGCCGGCGTCGAACGACGGGAGATGGGCGCAGGCAGTGACGCGGCCGGTGAAATCGGGCTGGTCGGTGGGCGGCTGGCGGTAGCGGGTCGTCCCGTCGAGCGTGCGCTCGGAGCAAGAGACCTCCGCGACGTCCGCCGGCGGCTGCGCCGCGATCGTCACCAGCACCGTGGCCGGATCTAAGTCGGCACCGGTGCAGGCGCTCGGGTCTTCGGGTGGCAAGGTGCCGGAGACCGCAGAGGCGAGACCCGCGGCCGCCGAGAAGCCACCGGCGCCGAGCACCCGAAATCCGTCCAGCGGATCGGGGCAACCGCTGCGCGGGTAAAAGGCAGCTGTCTCGTCGAACGTCCCATCGAGAAACGAAACCCGCTGGTCGGGCGCCGTCATCGTCAGGAAGCTCGCGCCGTAAATGACGTCGTTCGAGTCGGGTGTGTCCTGCTGGTCGGGGCCGCCGTCGCCGCCGGCGGCCGTCGGGTGCGACTCCGACAGATTGAGGGTGCCGCTCCCGTCGCGGTCGTCGTAGAAGACCAGGCTGGCATAGCCGACCCGCGAGGTCACGTCACCGACCAACACGTCCGTCGGCGGCGGATCGAAGAGAGGCAACGGGGTGGGTATCCCGATCGTCGCTGGGACGCTGGCAGCGACCAGGTTCGGAACGAATCCGAACGGATCGCGACAGCCGGCGGCGATGACGGCGGCGGCGTCGGCCGATTCCGGCGGAAGGACGCAGAACGGCTCGGTCCACCACTGCGCGCCCCATATCAGCGCGACCTGCAACGAGCGTACGGTGGGGATACCCGGCGGCAAGAGCGGGTCGAGATTTCCCGTGAGCTCCACCTGAAAGGTAACCAGAGGTGGAACCGCACCGCCGAGCCCCTCCAGATTGCTGCAACCTGCGGCCAGAGCGAGGAAGAGGGCGAGAAGGACCGCGCGCCTCACGGCTGCCACCCGACGCCGATCAGACTGACCCAGCCATCGCGTAGGCTGCCACCGTCGACGGCGGCGCTCGGGCCGCCACTCACGTCGAATAGCCAGGGGCCGAAGATATGCACCGCCACGAGGGCCTCGACCTCACCGGCGGGCAACGTCGAAAACGCCGAGGTCTCGAGCGCGCTGCCATTTCGAAGGCGCGTCTCGTGAACGATGGTCGGCCCCACGCCAAATCGGAGGCCGACCCTCGCGCGGCCAACTGTGTGTTGAATCACGCCAACAAGCCGCAGCCTGAGGTCGGATTGCGTGACGGTCCACGGAATGGACGATTCCGTCGCGGTCGACCAAGAGGCTCGCGCCCCCCACGCCAGAAGGTGACCGCGGGTGACACCGATCCCGAATCCATTCGAAAGGCCGGGCCCGAGCGCGGTCGGTAGGTCCTGCACCAAACCCCCGTCCACGGTTAGGGTGCCACCCGATTGCACGCGCCAAAGGTCGGCCCCCATCGACTGTGTACTGCCAGATCCCTCGCCACGGGCCTCGACCGGGACGAGCCCGACGAGCAACATCGCGGTGGCAAGTCGCCTCATTAGCCGCTTCATCGCCACCGAGCCGACCGTGATCATGAGGCGCGTGTGGGTGCCGCGAAGCTCCCAAAACCAGGCAGATGAGCCGCGCGAAAATATGCTTCGTCCGCTCTCATCCGGCCACCGCTGGCCGCCAGCTTCCTTGATGGTCTGCCAGCGGCCGCGCGCTGTCCGCGCGCCCCGATGCGAGACGATCAACAAACCACGATCTTCGTCCGAGCTTCACATGCCCCATGTATCTTGGTCGGGCATGTCGATATCTTTTCTGATCGTTCTTTGTGCGACCACCATCTCGCTTCCCGGCGGACCTCCTGTCGGGATGGACTTCTTGACCTATGATCGCGCGAATAACCGCGTTTGGGTGCCGGCTGGAAATACCGGGGATGTCGACGTGGTGGAGGTGGCGACTGGGAAAGTCATCTCGATTGCGGGCCTCGCTACCGCGCCGGCGCGCAGGCCGGGACGGCCGCGCATGGGCCCGAGCTCGGCCACCGTCGGCGAGGGCGTGGTCTGGATTGGAAACCGCGGCGACAATCGACTCCACGCCTACAACGCGAAAACCCTGGCGGCCGAAGCGATCGTCCAGCTGCCGTCAATGCCCGACGGTTTGGCTTACGTGCGGCCGACCCACGAGCTGTGGGTGACCACTCCAAGGGACAAGACGCTCACCCTCACGAAGGTCAACGGCAAGACGCCTGGCCCGCTGACCACGATCAAGGTAGAGGGATCGCCCGAAGGCTACGCCGTCGACGACCGGCGGGGAATCTTCTATACGAATCTCGAGGACAAGGACCGAACGCTGGCCATCGACGTCAAGACCCGCAAGATCGTCGGAGACTGGCCGGCTGGCTGCGGTGCCCGAAGGGCCCCGTGGGCTGGCCCTCGACTCGAATCATCGATGGCTGTTCGTCGCCTGCACCAACGGAGCGGGCGTCCTCGATCTGAACCATAGCGGCAAGCTCCTTGGCCGGATCACCACCGACGGCGGTGTAGACAACCTCGACTACGACCCACTTCGGCGACTGCTGTTCGTCGCTTCAGGCCAGGGCGCCACTCTGGTCATCGCCCGCGTCGACGACGGCGGCGCGCTTCGAAAAGTCTCATCCGTTCCGACAGCCAAAGGGGCGCGCAACCCCGTCCTCGATGCGCGTGGCACCGCCTACGTCGAGGACTCGGGCAACGGGCGACTGTTGGTCGTCGAGCCCCAAGCCGACGGGCTGGTGACGCCCAAGGGATCGCGGTGATGCTTCCGCGGTTCTGAAGACTGAGCCGGGAAAGCAGAGCTTATACCGCCCAACCTCCCGGCGACCAGCTCTCGCCATCCCTGTGTCGCCATCCGGCCGGAAAAATGAGAGTGCCCTCAGACAGCGGGTAGTCGGGGTCGGTTCGCTGACGATCTCAACAACGTTCTCGGCGGGCGAGGTGCGCCGACGCGCGAGGGGGAGGTGCTCGAAGGCGTAACGGAACTGTTGCTAGCACTTCGGGCGTCGCCCGATGGATTCTCCAGCGCGGCCGGCGGTTCGCCGGCCACCATTCGGCATTTCAAGGAGGCTCGCGTGAAGCTGCAGTCGACAATGATGAACGTCGGATTGGCCTTGGTCTTGGCTGGGGCGAGCGTTGGCCTCGACGGCTGCGGCGAGCACGCCGCCACGACCGACAACTCCCAGCCCGGGTCGGTCGACATCGCCCTCTTGGCGGGTAGTGTCGCGCTGACCAGCGTCAGCTACACCATCACCGGCCCGAACGGCTTCGCGACCTCGGGAACGATCAACGTCGCTTCGAGCAGCACCGTCTCGACGATCATTGGGGGCCTGCCGGCCGGAGACGGGTTCACGATCACTCTTAGCGCGACCGGCACCGACAGCTCGACGACCTGCGGCGGCAACGCGACCTTCAACGTGACGGCGGGCGCCGTCGCCAAGGTCAACGTGACGCTCGACTGCCACCAGTCGGCGACGACGGGCAGCGTGGCCGTCAACGGCACGCTCAACGTCTGCCCGGTCGCGGACGGGCTCTCGGCGAACCCGGCCGATGTCGCGGTGGGCTTCCCGGTGGCACTGGCGATCGCCGCCCACGACCCGGACAACGGCCCGGCCCCGCTCTCGTACAGCTGGACGGCCGCCTCGGGGTCCTTCGGCAGCGCCACCTCGGCCACCTCGACCTTCGTCTGCACCACACCGGGCCCGGTCACGCTGACGGCGACGGTATCCGACGGGGATTCGACGCCCGGCTGCCCGGCCTCCATGTCGGTGACCATCACTTGCGAGCCGAGCACGCTGCTCGTCCCCGGGTCGCTGGTCATCAGCAGCAGCAGCTACGATCGAACCCAGGGCGCCATTGCCTCGCTGACCGCGGGGACGACCCTGGCCAATACCGCCACCGCAACCACCACCGCGACCACCGGCAACAACTACGTCACGGTGTGGAACAACGAGGCCGGAGATGCCAACTTCGGTGTGACCTCCCTGATCCAGCTGACGGATCTCGATCCGAGCAGCCTCCGTGTCCTCAGTACCGTCACGGTCCCGACCAGCCAGGTGGTCACCAGCTTCTCCTCCAAGTCGGAACTGGGCCTGCACATCACCAAGGACGTGGCCGGCGATCAACTGGTCTTCGTGGGCTATGGCAGCCCCGGGGTTGGGGCGATCGACGTGTCGAACGCCGACGCCGTACCCGGGCAGGATCCGACGAACCCGGTGAGTTTCGCCTTCGGCCCGACCTACGCGTTCGCGCGCACCATTGTCTCGATGGACGGAAACGGAACTTTCTCCTACACCCCGACCATCAACTACGGCGGCAACAACGGCCGCTCAGCGCTGCTCGGCTCGAACGGGCTCTACTATTCGGTCGGCAACGCCAACAACGGCAATGCAGCTGCCTTCGGTCCGACCAACGGCACCAATCCGGACGTCACGGAGACGACCGGCCTGGAGGTGGTCACGCCCATCAACGCCGTCACGTCGAACGTCGCCATCCCGACGGGCAACTCGGCCGAGGTCGATCCCCTGATCCAGTACACGTTCGGCACGGCCAAGCCCGACAAGCCGGGCAAGGACGACAACTACCGCGGCGTCACGGAGTTCGGCGGGGCGCTGTATTTCACCAAGGGGAGCGGCAGCAACGGCATGCAGACGGTCTACACCATTCCCTCGCTGCCGACGGTGGCGAACGCGGCCTCGGCCGTGATCAGCGTCGTTCCGGGATTCCCGACCGACTCGGCCAAGACGACCGGCGGCAACTTCACGCCTTTCGCGATCTTCTTCGGCAACGCGACGACGATGTACGTGTCCGACGAGGGGTCGGGGAATGCCGCCGACGTGGCGAGCCACGCCGGTCTCGAGAAGTGGAACCTGGTCAACGGCACCTGGCAGCTGGACTACGTGCTGACCCACGGCCTGATCGGACAGGTCGACAGCGGACTGACCGGCGCCGATGGCCCGTGGCCGAACGTGACGACGGTCGGCCTTCGCAACCTGACGGGCGTCGTGAACGGTGACCAGGTGACGCTGTGGGCGACCACCTCGACGTCGAGCACCTCCGGGGACAACGGCGCCGACCCCAACAAGGTCGTCGTGATAACCGACCAGTTGTCGGCCACGACGCCGACGGGCACGGTGGCAGCCGAATCGTTCAGCACGATCGTCGGACCGACCTACGGTACGGTCTACCGCGGCGTCGCGTTCGTGAACAACTGATAGGGAGCTGCCCCCCTGGACCGGCCGGCTACGGCCAGGCCGGTTCGGTTCGTGGGATCGCCCGACGTGCGGCGGTCGCATCTGGAGTCTCCTCCCCGGACGTGAATCAGGCGCCCGACTTGTATCGCTCGGCCCAGATCCGCTGGCCGTCGATTCCGAGCTTCCGCAATCGCGGAATGATCGTTTCTTCCCACGCAGAGTAAAAGACTTCTACCCGTTTGAGCGGCGGCAAGATGCCGAGGGCCGCGTGCTCCGGCTTCCCTAGATCGCCGGCGTCTACCCGTTTCAGCGCCGGCAGGACGCTGTGAATCTCCACCACCCCCATCTCGTGGGAGAGATCTCGCTCCACGGTCGAGAGGTCGGGCTCCATCTCCGTGGCCAACGCCGCGAGAGCCTCCCAGCAGATTCTGGCGTGCCGGACCTCGTCGCGAAGGACGGCCGACAGCGCCGAGCGGGTGCGCGACTCCGCCGTGACCGCCCGCGTGGCCGCGAAGATCGCTGCGGAAATCGTTTCACCGACGGCGCCCTCGATCAGGAGCAACGACAGCGCGGCGGTCGTCGAGCCCCGGCCTCCCGGCCGCAAACGCCGCTCCGCGGAGCCGAGGTCGTCATCCTCGACGGTGCCGCCCAGCTCCACCGCCATGCGCCGGCAGAGATCGGCGTGGCCAAGCTCGTCGACGATGATCCGCGCGAGCGCCGACAGGAGGCCCAGCGAAACTGGCAAGGAAGTCAGGCCAGCTGAGATCGTTGCGAACACCGCTGCGGAGCGCCGTTCTTGAACGGCGCGTGCGCTCCAGGCCTGCGCAGCGATCTTGAGATCTGAGGCTCCGAACTGGCACCAGCCAGCGGGCGCGAGCGCCTGGGCGACTTCGAAACGAGCAGCCTTATCTAGATAGCTCACTCCCACTGCCAAGCTGCCACGTGTACGGAGTTCGCTATGCAAGGGAAAGATCGATTGGGATCCGTCGAGTTCCATTCCATGGTGATCCGTCCGGAGGGAGGATAGCAGGGATCATTTGCGGCGCCGGACGGCGGTTGCCCGGGAGCGCACGCACGTGAGCAGGTCGCGCCTTTCACCACGAGCTCGATCAAGAATTGAACGGTTTGGTTCGCTGGAACGCCGGCGAGGGGCGGAATGACAGCTCCGGCCGTTCCAGTCAGAGCGGGCGGCGGGGGCGGAACATGAGTTCCACCGTCTCCGATCGTCGCGACCGCGGTTGCGCTCTCGGGAGCGGGAAGCAGCGCCAAGTTGACGGCAATCTGATCGAGATCGAGCTGCCCGGCACCGGAATCCGAGATGCTTACTGTACCCCCGACGGTTTCGTCGAAGCGTCCGTCGTCGGTGACCACGTTGGCCGAGATGCTGATCACCATTGCACGGGCGCAGCCTTCATTCGAAGTTGGGTTGCTCACCTCGACCTCTCCGCCTTGCACTGCGCCGGTGTCAGTCGCCTGCACACTGAAATGCAGCTTGGTCTTGGTCCCGTCCAGCCAGACCAGATCCCCCACCGCGGAATTGTTCACTGCGTCGAGGACGTTTTGCGCGCTATAGCCCCACGACGCATCGTCCAGAGCGACTGGCTGCTCGGGACCAAAGAAGTTACAGGTGCCGCCGTCCGCCGGGGGCCCCATAGAGTGCCGGCGGCGAAGTCTGCGGCATGGGGCAACCCGCCCAACTCGAGGAACTCGATCCCGCGTTGTCGATGGCCGACGCCTGGTATTTCTGCTCGCAGCCGCAGTTGACGCAGGGCCGTTGGACACAAGCTGCGGAACCCGAGGCTAGCCCTCCCGCCAACCCGATTTCTATCAGACGACGACGCCAATCCATCACGGACAGTCAAGCACAGCGCGTGCCACTAGGAAACCTACGGAGCTTCGAAGCGTGCGCGCCTAGCCTCCAACATTCGTACGCGCTGCACGGACCCCCCGCTTTCGTGGAGCGACGGGCTGATGCATACCGGGAGGCATGACAGCGACCGAGCAGAAGTGGGCTGAGCGGGTCGAGAGCTGGCGCGAGAGCGGATTGACGTCGGAGCAGTACAGCG
>DASRLC010000054.1:0-2350 GCA_035648655.1 Polyangia bacterium | reverse complement strand
CAACGTCATCGACCTCGCCTCACGCAGGCCGCGCCACTGACCTGTCAGGATGAGAGTTACACCCAAAGATCACAACGTGCAGACCACTTCCAGCTTTTTCAGCCGCTCATGCGCGAGCGGAATGTCCCTTTAGGGCTAACTTGAGGGTCGACGGCGATCCTTTGTGCACGAAGATTGAGGTGCCCCTCAAGAAACCTGAGATGGGCCCCTCACGATCCGTGAGATGCCCAATTACCATCGTCGAACTCGGCGTAGTTCCAGTAAGTCGGCCAGCCGAAAGGTCCCCCTTTCGGCTGGTACTTGCCTTGCAGCGCCGGGCGAGAAGGCTGTCACCCGAAGGGCCGGAGCGAAGCGAAGGAGCCGCCCGCAGGGCGGCTTGACAGACCTCGCAGCCCGGTGCGTCCCTCAATCTTCTCGATCCCACCTCCCTCAAACAACATGCGTACGCTCAGCCTTCCCGGTGACGGTCGTCCAGACCTGCATCGTCCACATGATCCGGAACTCGCTGCGCTTCGTGAGCTACAAGGACCGCAAGGCCGTGGCCAAGGACCTGCGGCCGGTCTACACGGCAGCCTCGCGCGAAGAGGCGGCCGCTGCTCTCGACGCGTTCGAGGCCAAGTGGGCACGCCGGTACCCGATGATCGCAGCCTCGTGGCGCTCGAACTGGGAGCGCGTCGTGCCCTTCCTCGACTTCCCGCCCGACGTGCGAAAGGTCATCTACACGACCAACGCGATCGAGTCGCTGAATAGCTCGCTCCGGAAGCTGCTGCACTACCGCGGCCACTTCCCCACCGACGAGGCCGTCTTCAAGCTCCTCTACCTCGCGCTCGCCAATATCGAGAAGAGATGGGAGCGGTCGCTCCGCGACTGGAGCAACGTCCTCGGCCAATTCTCGATCTTTTTCAAAGACCGCATTCCGGCTTAAACTAAATGAACCCGGCCCATCACGATGCGCCCGTTACACGGTTGATCGGACACTCCCTCCGGCTCCGGTTGCCCCCTGGCAGCTGACCGCCTTCCACCCCACCGGCTTTCCCACCGAGGTGGCCGGGTTCGTCCTGCGCCGGGTCACCGAACAAGGGAAGCCCGTGATCGGCTACGCCTAAGTCAAGAGCGCCTACCGCGGGAGGGGCCTCGGCCGCCAACTACTCGACCACGCCACCCAAGGCCGACCCGACTTCATGGCCGTCCTCGCCCAGCCCGAGGTGCTTACCGCATCCAGGAACAAAGGGCTCCGCCCCCAGCTGTCGCCCTACCTTTTGTAGGGGCTACTCGTCCTCATTTGTACAGACGGACGAACCAGTCGCGATCAAGAGGCTTGTTGACATCGCCCCATCTCCCCCAGAGTACGATCGCGTCGTCGCCTCGACGGAAGGCTTCGAACTCGCACGGTTCACCCGTCTCATACTTCCCTTTCCAGTGTCCCGAGTCTCCGCTGGGCTGCAGCGTCACCTCGCCGGCCTCTGAGCCTTCCCAGCTCAGCACGATCTTGGTCGCGCTCACCTTCGCGCTGGCGCTTTCGTGGGCACAGACGGCACCAGCCGTACCTTGCCAGTGTGTTTCGCCCTCGTAATCACCAACCGGCAACACCTCAACGTCAGCCATCAAGCCCTCCAGAGCCGGACGATATCGCGGCCAGGACGACAAGAGCAACCTGCCGCCCCCCACCTACTGCACCCTATCTCTGTGGTTTCGGAAAATCGCGTAGGGCTACAGGTTGGTGCTGGTTCGGCGGCATCCCCTGCGCCCGTACCTCCCTACGATCGGGCGCCCGGAGCCCTGGAGACGGGCGCTGGATGGGTGGCGGTTCCACGCTGTCGGTTCGTGGCGCGTCCGGGGCCCGAAAACATGCACCCCGTGTCCCGGGTTCCCAGTCAAGCAGCTTGTTCTCGTGCTCTAAGCCCGCAGAAAGCCAAATAGAAGAGACCGAAAGCAGCGGGACAATGCGGGACAACCCCTGTTTCCTTTTATGTACTTACAATCATTCAGCAACTAAGCGAAGTGGGCAGATCTTAAGACCGGCGCGTTAGCGGTTCGGCCAACTCCCTACCCCCCCAGCGCCACCCTGACCAACTGCCGCACATTCAGCGGGCATTCCACCGCCACCGCCTCTCCCACCCACCGCACGGCGGTGTACTCGTCGCACGCCGTAAGCTCGCGCGTCGCGACGTCGGCCACGAACGCGAAGTTCATGTGCAGTCCCTTGCTGCCGGCTGGGTGCTCCTCGTAGCCGATCAACCCCGCGGGCGTGCCGTCGACGCCGAGCCCCGACGGGAACACCCCCTCCAGTCCGGTCTCCTCGCGCAATTCCCTCCGCGCCGCCTCTAACGGCGTCTCGCCCGCCTCGACC
>DASRLC010000053.1:0-5858 GCA_035648655.1 Polyangia bacterium | reverse complement strand
CTCCTGGACACTATGGCTGCGTTACTTCGCCTTCCAGCGCGCTACAACCCCGAACTTCCCACGACGCCGCGGCGGCTACCCGAACTCCGCGGCGCTCAGGCCACCGCGTGAGAAACACGACTTCGTCAACGGGCTGCTAGACGGGATGTCGTCCCGGCACCGGCGAGCAGCCGCCGTCCGCCGGTTTTCTGCGCTCTGCGGCGCAGCGGGAAGCACCGCGGGCGTTCACCTCGCAGACCTTCGGTCACGCTCTCCTGGTCCCGAACCTCGAACGCTGGGAACGCGCGCTGACCGGAGAGTCCTTCTTTCAGGCCGCCCTATTTCCCCCGCTCGATTCCCGACGGCAACCACCCGCGGTCGATCGGCCCGCTCGGTCCGTCCCGGGGTTGACCAGCGCACCCGCAAGTAGCGAACGAGGCCGACCGCCCGAGAATCTCAGCCCGGTTTGTTCGCGCCGAGGCGGCCGATGCCCGTCACCACGGTCGTCGTGCACCGTTGGCCCTTCCCTTTTATTGGCCTCTCACTCGGGCACTGCTACAGGGCTTTATCTCGCGCCCGGCACCCCGGCCCGCTCTGCTTCGACCTTCGGTCGCCCTTCGGGTTCTGGGGCCCCTACCCCAAAAATGCGCGGCCCAGGGTTTGGGAGCTCGGCCCTTTGCGTCTCCGTGCCCCGATTGAGGGGCCAATAAAAGGAGAGACCAATGAGCACGAAGAACAAGATGAACATCATCGGCTACCTCGGCGCGGACCCCGAGCTGAGGTACACCACCAGCGGCCAGCCGGTCGCAAACCTGCGGATCGCCACCACGGAGCGCTGGACCGACAAGGCCGGGACGGCCCAGGAGCATACCGAGTGGCATCGGGTGGTCGCCTTGGGGAACCTCGCCGAGGTGTCCGCGAAGTACCTGAAGAAGGGCTCGCTGGTCAGCGTGGAGGGTCCCATCCGCACTCGGAAGTTCACGGACAAGGAGGGCGTCGAGCGCTCCGCCTTCGAGGTGATCGCCAGCGAGGTGCTGTTCCTGGACCGCGCCGAGCGGCAGAAGCCGGAGGACGCGGAGCCGCCGGTGAGTGGGGAGGACAACCCCTTCTGAGCAGCGCGCAGGTGAGGGCCTCCGGCAACGGGGGCCCTCCGCCCGTTGAACTGTCCCCGCAGCTGGTGCGCCACCGTGACGAAAATTCGGCCCGGGTCCATTTTAAAACCCCAAAACAGCCGGAACCCCGGCGCTTCCGCGACGGCTCCCAAACCCCGAAATTCGGATTTTGGGATGAACATCATCGGCTACCTCGGAGCGGACCCAGAGCTGAGGTACAGCAGCTGCGACTGGTCAGTCGCCAAACCTCCGGGTCGCCACCACGGAGAGTTGGACCGACAAGGCCGGGACGGCCCAGGAGCATATCGAATGGCGAGCCCTTCTTCAGGTACGACGACACCCCGTTCTAATCCGCGCCCAGGGGAGCGCCCCCGGGGCCAATCGCCCGTTGCACTGCCCCCGCCGTTGATGCGCCGCCATGAGGGAAAATCGGCCGGCGCCCATTTCAGAGGCCCGGAACAGCCACACCCCCGTCGCTTGCGCGACGGCACCCGAACCCCGAAAATCGGGGTTGGGGATAGACGTCATTATTTCCAGGGTCCAAGAATGCGCCCCAAAAGCATTTTACCCCACGGCGGCTAGCCTCTGGCGGGGTGGAGACTCGATGCGCAGTTCGTTCTGAACAAGGCGACCCCGTTACGCGCGGCGCGATCGCCACGACCTGAGTCACCGCAGTAGGCCGCCCGTTGGCGCTCCTTGCGGAGCGCTCTATTCCGGATCCGATACGGCGCTCCTCGCCAAAGGAGCGCTACCTCGCAGCACCGGCGCCCGCTGGTCCCAGGCATTCGCCCCGCGCGATGGTGATGATACTGAGGCGCCGAGGACGCCGGCCCGGCCCCACGCGGACGCTCCGCGCCGAGCGGCAGAAGCCGGAGGACGCGGCGCCGCTGGTCGGTCGGGAGGACAACCCGTTCGGAACCTCGCCCCGGAGCGGGAGCCAATCGCCCGTTGTGCTGCGCCCGTCGTTGATGCGCCGCCGTGAGGGAAATTCGGCCGGCGCCCATTTTCAGAGCCCAGAAACAGCCAGACCCCCGGCGCTTCCGCGACGGCTCCCAAACCCCGTAAATCGGGTTTGGGGATGTACATCATACTTTGCGGGCGTTAATTCGCCCGCCGCGTATTTTTCCCCACGGTGGCGGAGCCACTCGCGGGGTTGGGAGCCGGCCCCCTGTACGACGTGAAGGTTGTGACGCGTGACGTTAATCCCGTGTCGAAAGGCATTCAGAGGCAGACGTTCGGAGCACGCTATGGATCCTCACGCTATCGCCCCGCCCCGGCCCATCCGATGGCGAGCTCACGTATATCGCGGGCATGCGCGACGGCTGGAAGACCGACCTCGAAGGCGCGCACGTGCCGCTCGCCGGCATCGGTGAGCTGAGAGGGGAAGCTGACGAGCACCAAATAGTGGACGCGTTCGAGCAGTGGCGTGTCCCCCACAACCGCTGGGCGACCGCTGCCAATAGGCAGTCTCACCTTCACCCTGCCAAAGGGAGGCCAGCCTTTTCGCCGAGGGCGACGCGGAGGAGGCCAAGGCCGAGATGTACACGGAGGCTCAAGGTCCCTGGACGCGATATACGGAGACAAGCGCTACACCGCAGTCGTCGCCCGTTCATACGCGGAACGAAAACGGGGAATCAACTATCACGCGCACATTCTCGTCGGAAATTCGCAGAGGATCAGGGCGACCGCCAAGCTTTAGAGCCTCAACAGCCGCGGTGGCGGAAACACAGAGCATCTGCATCTCACCCAGCCAAAGACCGCGGGGAAGGAGGGGACTGGACCGAGAATTTCGCGAGCGGTTCGGCCTCACGATCGAAGAGCGGACGGCGGACGCCGATCCGGCTCTGGTCGTGGCCCACGGCACGCGCCTGGAGCGGCTCAGCCGGCGTCAACTCGAGAAGGACGTAGCACCTTGGTACGCAATCCCGCATAAATCCGGCGCGCTGATACAGCGCAGTTCCACCCTCGGCGCACGGACGAAACGAATATTCGAAGTGGCTGCGGCGGGCGCGGCGCGGACCGCTGGGACCGAGAGGGGTTCCGGCAGTTCTTCCCCGAGCAGGAGCGCTTCCTCGCCCGCTATAAAAGGTGGTCGAGACCTTTAAGGCGATTGGATAGGTCCGCGTAACCTTGGTCGGCCGGAAGCCCAGCAGCTGCGTTCCTGGGTCAGCCGCGAGGGAGCAGCTCGTACGGTCGGTTCTTCGCCTTGGCCAGGGCCGTCCCGCCGAAACACGACCACGAGTTCCAATGCGTATCTGGCGTGGCGTCATTTCGCGCTCGCCGACCGTGCGCTTCCCGACGGGACGATGTGGAGTGCCTGTGCGCCGCCAACATTAGCCGGCGACGTCTGACCGTAGCGGCGGCCTCTTTTTCGGGTTTCGCATGCGAGACTCCCTCTTCCTCGTCGTCAGAACACCTTCTGGCCCGCGATAATGCGGCAGGCGAATTTCGGCTCACCTCCTGCTTGGCCGCGGCGCGCCACACGCTCGTCGCCGGCGTCGCCGACCAGGTCGCCCTCCTCTCGCCCGGAGCACCGATGACCCATGATGCCCTCCGGGCGGCGCTTCGCCCAAACAACGCCACTATCGGCGTCGCCGCTGCGACACCTCGATTAGCGTGCTCCACCGAACGGAAGAGGGAACATCTACGTCTGAGCGATGCCAAAAATAGAGATGGCCGGCTCGCAGATGCGAGCCGGCCGGGTGAGATCCCGTTAGAGCGGGGTTAGTTGACGGTCGCGACCGCCTGGATGCGGAACTGCTGGCTGCTCCAGCTGGCGTAGGCCTCGACGTCGAAGCCGACGCCCGCGGCCTTCTGCAGGGTGCTCGAGCCGGGGTTGGTCAGGTTGAGGGCGTTCTTAGTCGCCGTGTTCTGAATCTCGAACGAGCCGTACGAGTTGCCGAGCGGCGTGATGGTCCACTGCTGCGAAGCCGCGCCGCACTTGCAGGTCTGGAGCGTGACGGACGACTTGGTGGCGCCGGTTCCGACGTCGAGGCATTTGGTCGGCGCGCTGCTCAACGAGATGGTCCAGTTGGCCCCGGAGGCAGTCAGGATGAGCTGCGAGCTGGCCAGGTTGGCCGACATGGCCTGCTGAACGACGGGGCTCACGCCGCCGTCGATGACCATCGGGTTGGAGCGGGTCAGCAGGGTGTAGATGACGTAGCGGTACGACGGGTCGAACACCGGCGTGTAGTTGGCGTTGCGCCACACGGTGATGGCGTTGTTCCAGACACCCGTGCCGGTGTTGAGCGTGCTATAGCCGTCGGGATCCTTAGCGGTCCCGTCGGGGTTGACCGAGCCCGCGCTCCACTGCTTGATCGCTCCCGAGCTGTTCTTGCAGAGCACGCTGTCACCAAAGGGGTTCAGGTAGGGGGCGTTGGAGGAGCCCGCGCCGAGGCGGCCGGCCACCTCGCCGCCCGAGCCCGCCGCGAAGCCGTCGCCGTCGCAGTAGTAGGCGGCTGGACCGTTGACGTTCGGCTTGCCGGTGTCTTTCAGGGGGCCGGTGTCGATGATGTTGCCGAAGAAGGTCCCCTCCTGGAACGGGAAGGCCGGGCTCAGGCCCCAGCCGATGGCCGGCGATGCGGCATCGAGCCAGAGCGGGATATGGACGCCGGCGGTGTTGACATGGGCCATCATGCAGGCCGACACCAGCTCCTGGCAGGTGCCGCTAGTCTCGACGCCGCTGTTCTTCCAGGCGGGGCAGAGCCCCATGGCGCCCGCGAAGGTGTAGTTGGTGCCGTTCTGGTCCTGCTTGACGAGCGTGTCGCCCGCCGCCAGCGCGCAGCGCACCAGGTATGAGGTGGTCTTACGACCGGCCGAGGTGGTCATGAGGCCGTTGATCGACGACAGACCGTTGATAGACGACAAGCCGTTGATCGACGACAGGCCGTTGATCGACGACAAGCCGTTGATCGACGACAAGCCGTTGATCGACGACAGGCCGTAGTCCTCGGGGCTGGAGGTCTGGACGTTGCCGCCTTCTTCCCCGCAGCCCACCAGGCCCACGATGGCTCCCAGAGCGAAGCTGATTTGGATGGTTCGTTTCCCGAGTTGGCGCATTTTGAGTTTTTTCTCCACTTGTGGCGGCCCGGCCGACTCCGTGAGTCCCGTAGGCTTTGCGTCGCCCGATCGCTCGGGGTTTGCCGTTTTCGCAAGATGTCCGAAGGACACGTGACCTTATAGAGCAGTAATTGGGCCAACGTTAATTTTCGCTGAAGAGCCATGGAATCGGCCTCGACTGGGTAGCGGCGACACCAGGTGTTGTAGGGCAGACAACAGAACCATTGTCTGTAACGCAACGGCTCGGACAGTCTGGCTAAGCCCAATGCCGATCGGATAGCGGCCAAGGGATCGGAATCGATCGGGAAATCCTGTGGAGAAATAGCTTCTTGCTGAAGCGGGGCGGAGGCGATCAGGATGCGGTGATCTTTGATGGAAAAGGTCACGCTGGAAGAGGCTGCGGGTTTCGGCGCATCGTGAACGCGCGGATCGGTTCATCGTGAACGCGCGGATCGGTCCATCGTGAACGCCTAGATCGGTCATCGTGAACACCTCGGTTTCCTGACAGCAGGAGCCGGGGCGGCGAGTGTGCCGCCCGGGGTGCGGGCGGCGGGAAGGAAGCGACGCTGGATGGTCCTGACGGCCCACCGGCCTCCAACAAGGAGGACCGATGGCCACGGAGCGACTGTCCATGACGAAGACGCGAGAGATCCTGAGGCAGAAATGGAAGCTGGGGCTGAGCTACCGCGAGATCGGGCTCAGCGTGGG
>DASRLC010000052.1:0-18162 GCA_035648655.1 Polyangia bacterium | reverse complement strand
CATCAGATCGACCTTCGAGACCGCGTCGAAAGAAGGCATCTCCGCTAGTGTAGGCGGAAGTGGCTGCCGGCGAGACGGATAAAGCGCGCGGCGCGGCTGGCCGATATCCAGGAATGGCGGCCATACTGAAAACGATGGGCCCAATCAGCGCGAGATCGGCGGCGAGCCCGTCCGGTGAGCCGGCCCCGCCCGCCGTGGCGCGTTTCGTCCGCGCCGACCACCTGCCCGCCAACTACCGGCCGGGCCGCCACATCGCCCAGACCCTGGCCATCGCCGCCGCGCTGGCCGGCCTGGGCGTCGCGCTGGCCTGGCGGGCCCGAGCGACCGATTGGCTGCTCATGCCGGTCTTCTTCGTGGTCGCCAACTTCATCGAGTGGATGGTCCACCGCAATCCCATGCACCGCCCGCTGCCCCCGCGGATCATGTACCGCAACCACGCCCAGCTTCACCACCTGGCCTTCACGGAGATCAACCTGCCCGTGACCTCGCCCCGCGAGCTCGGCCTGGTGATGATGCCCTGGTACACCATGCTCGGCATCTTCACGATCGCGTCGCCAATCCTGCTGCTGGCTGGATTCCTGCGCGGCCCCGGCCTGTCGGGCGTTTTTCTGCTGGCGGCGGTCGCCTACTTCTTGATGTACGAGGCGCTGCATGCGCTCTACCACTTGAGCGACGCGACCCTCGATCGCGCCGGCATCGGCCGTCTACGGGCCTTTCGCCGCCGTCAGGCGCACCACCGACACCACCACGTCCTGGGACGCATGGCGCACGTCAACTTCAACGTGACGTTCCCGTGGATGGACCGCCTCTTCGGGACCGCCGAAAAGCCGGAGTAGGGCCGGCCCTGGGCCCGGCCTACGTCGCCCGAAAAACGACTGCTTCGCCTGGGTACCGGCCAGCTTTGCTCGACGGAAACCCGTCGCGGGAGGGCCACGGAAACCTCCCAGGGTTCCCTACTTGATGCTGGGCGCGAGCTTCTTGGCTTCGACCTTGGTGCAGACCTTGACCGAGGCGTTCACGCTGACCGAGTAGCCCTTGCCCGGCATGTAGAGGCCTGTCTGCGCAACCAGCATCGGCGCCGACTTGGGCGATTTGGCTTTTTCGGTGACGTAGACCTTGCCGACTTTCTTGTAGCTGAAGAACGGGTCATTCGGTTCCTGCAGGACCTCTTTCTGGGTCGGCGCGTAGACCTGCACGTAGGTGTTGTCTTCCTTCTCGCCCGCCACCTTGAACACGTACTTACAGGTGTCCTTCTCCGACCCATCCTCGCCCAAGTAGGTCGCGTCCGACTCGCCGCAAGCCTTGTAGACCGCCTCTTTCGGCAGGTGGGCCGCGATCGCCGGATCGCAGCACTTCTTGCCGTGCAGCTTGCAGGTCGCCGCCGCCGCCGCCGGCTTGTTCTCCGCGCGGGCCGTCATGCCGGGGACATAAGCCGCCAAGAACCCCAGCGCCGCCGCGAGCGTCAGGCCAACAAAAATCTTCCGATGCGCCATGGAGTGCCTCCTAGAAATGTGGCGCGCACCGTACCACAGCCCGCCTCGACCGCACCCTCCGGTTGACACTCCAGTCATCAACAGGTAGATCCAGCGCCGCATCGGGCAGCACCAAGCCCGCCGCAAGCAACATCTGGGGTGGTAGTTAAGCTTGGTTATAACGCCGGCCTGTCACGCCGGAGGCCGCGGGTTCAAGTCCCGTCCACCCCGCTGAAATCATTTGGTTTTATGGACTGCGGTCCGAGTTCCGCTTCTGCCGTACTCTGCAGGTACTCCAAAACCTGCATAATGGAGGACAGCAGTCATGGGACGAATCCTGTCGAGGGGCACGCGCGACAACCCCAAGTTCTACGCCGATTACTACGACTTCGACGGCACCCGCAGGACGAAGCTCCTGCGCGGCGCCCAGAACAAGCGCGAGGCCAAGGAGCGCCTGTCGACTATCGAAGGCCGGGTCGCGGCCGGGCAGCCCGGCATCGACTCCGCGCTGCGGGTTGGAGTACGGATTGGAGTACAGACCAGCCGGCAGCTCTTCGATCAGTGGCTAGAAAGCCTCCAGAATCGGAACGCCGATGACGACCGGAGCCGGGCCAAGCTCCATCTGATCCCCGTCTGGACCAAGGTACCGCTCGAGGAGGCCCAGGAGATGACCGTGGTCATGCGGTGGCTGGACCAGATGCGGGCCTCGGAGAAGCTTTCCGAGCAGTCGATGCGTCACAACCTGAACCTGCTGTCCCGGTTCTTCGCGTGGGCCATCGAACGCGGGCACGCGAAGGTCAACCCGGTGCGAATGATCCCGCAGGGTAAGCGACCCAAGTCGAGCGCCGGTGGGGGCAGTGAGGCGCCCTGGATCCGAGACGACGAGACAGTGACGAAGCTCCTGGCCGTCTTGCCCACGCCTGTCAATCTCATGTTCCTGCTCGGCAATCGCAGCGGCATGCGACCGGGTGAGGTGGCGGGACTCCGGATCGAAGACTTCGCCTGGACGGCGGAAGGGATCATCCGAGTCGCCCACAGCTATGACGGCCCGCTTAAGGAGGACAAGCACGGCGCGGGCAAGGTGAAGTGGGTACCGGCGCCGGCGCCCGGCGATCTCGAACGCCGGATCACGCCTTGGCTCGAACGACGGCGCAGCGAGGGCGCAAAGCCCTCAGACTTGGTTTTCCACTTCAAGCCGGTCAAGCCGCAGAACCGGCGCCGGACCTCAACCTGGGTCGGCTACCGGAAGGAGTACGTCGAGGCGAAGTGGTCGGACGCGACGAAGACGCTGAAGCTCGACCTTACCCTCTACGAGGCGACACGTCACAGCTTCGTGTCACGCAACTTGGCGGCCGGTATTCCGCTCGACGAAGTCTCGGCGGCGGTCGGTCACTCCTCGCCCGAGATTACGAAGCGGTTCTACGCGCGGTACGTCAGGAAGTCGTACTCGGCGATGATCCGACAGGAGCTGAAGAACTCTTAGTGGAAACGCCGGCGACAAAGCGCGCCCCGCCGGCCCCGCCGAGCCCGGCCCTTCGAGAATCAAAGTCCGCGTGATCGCTCGAGGGTCCGTCTGGCTTGCGCCGGCGACCAGCGCGGGCCGACATCCAGCGTAAGGACACCGGCGTCTCCACGTAGCGTCCTGGCCCGTCTGACGACGCGAACCCTGGCGTCCCCGGCACCCATGCGCGTTCCGAATCCGACGAACCCAAACGAGGTGCTAAGCGAGCACTGGCTACACAACGCGACGGCCTACCTCCAGTTCTTTGACTGGCTTCAGTGGCTCACCGCGAGGTGGCCGAAGGTGGCGGCGCCGGGAGGTCTGGGGCTTCTTCGCGACCACGCGGTGGCGATGCTCGGAGCGGCCGACGTGGTGACGGAGGCTTTGAAGGCACACGTAGCCTATTTCTCGGGCAGCGATGTGGATTGTCGGGCAGCCAGGAGCGCGCGATGGGTATCGATCTTTCGAAACACCGCCTCAAGAGCGGGCAATACTTCTCGAAGAACCCTAAGGTCGTTCTTCTCGGCATCCGTAAATTCTAGGCCGTGGTTCTGCTCAAGGGACTCCGCGAGTTCGAGGCCGTCCCGCACGCCTTGTAACCATTTCAGCGTCTTTTCGTTGTCTTCGGTCGTCATCGACTCCCTCCCGGCTAGGACTTCGCGGCCGGCTTCTTGCCGTCGAGTTCCTTGAACTTCTTGCTCGTCGACTTGATGGCCTTCTTCACATCCTTGATGGGCGCCGACAGCTTGAGGTCTTCGGGCTTCGATCCAGTGTTCTTGATCATGAGCTTCCGAACTTCTTTTCCGACGCCCTGCGCGGCGGTTTCTAGCTGTCCCTGGCCTTGGAGGTTTTGATTCTTGATCCGCTCCTCGGTCTGGGTGATCCGGAATAGGTTGCCGGCCAGTTCCACCTTTCCCATCCTGTCGAGCAACACCTCGCCGGTCGGCAGGCCCTTGGCCAGCTTCAGGCGATTCAGATTCATGTTGTACATGCCGCGATAGCCGGCGTTCTGAAAGTATGCGTAGTTCACGACGCCGTGGGCCTTAGCGGTGCTGTCCAGTGACTTCATGCCACCGGTCATTTCGTCCCGAATCGCGACGCGCTCGACTCCATCGGCATGCTCCAGCGCATTCTGGAAGGTCTCGGCGATCGTCGCGAAGTAAACTTGTGCCGCCGCGACCTGAGGTTTCTTGGCGTCCGCGTTCATCGCGATCAGGTAGCAAGCGAAGCGGGTCAGCTTGTACCCGTCGTCCGTCTTGATGAAGTTCTCTTCCGTCGGTATCCCGATCGAAATGCACGCCTGCATCGCGCGACCGATCGCCTTCCGAAAGGAACCTCCCTCGGCATACCCGAGGGACATTTGGACATCGGCTTCCTTCCATGTCCGGGTGCCGTTTTCCACGCCCAGATCTTCAAAGCGAGTCTTCCCGCCCTCGCTCTTGAAAACGGTTAGATCGCTGTCTGCCATCGCTCGGCTAGCGTACCACTGAGCCTTCCTTGGGCATACGCCCGCAGTGAGGACACGTTTCGGCCTCGGGGTACTTTCCGGCCTTTAGATCCACGACCGAGATCGTCGCCACTTTCGCTACGTTCCGGGCCAAATAGAGGCGCACCGGCCCCCGTCCCGCACGCGGCGCACCGTAGCCCGCTTGACGCGCACCGCCCTGGCTACCGCTACCCACGTCCCGAGACGCGCCCGTAAGTTCCCGCCGCCGATCGTGTTCCGAAGTACCCAGCCAAGATATCGTAAAGGGGATCTGTGACCTCAGCGCGTGGGAGTGGGGAGCAGCTCAGCAATTCGGCCCCCGACCGGAAAGTGAACGAGCTGCCTAGCCACCTTCTTGGTACCGGCCGCATCAAGAACTCGGCGGTACGCCATCAGCTGCGGCGCATAGACCCGCGTCCGCGTCTCCCAATCGACGCCGGGGTAGGTCTTGTGGTCTACGACGACCCATCCCTCTTCTACTTCAAGCAGCAGGTCGATCGAGCCAGTGACCTGGCGGTTGCCGGTGGAGGAAGCGACCTTGCCCACGACCGGAACCTCGCGATACCAAACAGCGTCGGGATATAGCGCGACGAGGAACTCGCGCAGGCGGTCGTGGGCCGCTACCAGGTCCTCCGGGCGGGCGACCGCGGAGAAGCCGTTCGCCTTGAGGATACGCTCGGCCACCCCTTGTCGTTCCGAACTCGAGCGATCCATTGGATCGGCGACAAAGAACGCGTGGACGGCGTTGCCGATCTCGTTTGCAGCCTTGCCACCAGCTGCGAACGGAAGTCGCGGGCCGATGGTATGGAGTTTCACCGACGCATCTGGCGTTGCGTCCATACTCTCGGGCCAGTCTTCGGCAGCGCGCGAAGGTGCGATCGCGTAGCGAGTCGCCGACGCAAGGGCGGAGACTGTGTACCACCGCCGCAGCGCCTCCGGTGCCACCGCGTTTGCGGAACCTATCGCACTCAACCACCAAACTCGGGCAGGGACCGATCCCTTGCTCCCGTCGACCCCTCGGATCGAGAGTACCTGCAAAACGTCTTCGCCGCAGGGCAGTTCGAGCAGGGCGGCCTTTCCATCGTGGATCGTGTCGAGCCACTGCGCCGACAGTGTCACGTCCATAGTCTTGGCTTCTGGCTCGTCTACGACGTCCAGTACCTTGCCCTTGCCGACGCGCTTCGCCTTCGGCGCCTTCCTTTCTTTCTTCGTCGCACGCGCGGCGAGGATTAGATGGTCGCGGGCGCGGGTAAACCCCACGTAAAGGAGGCGCAGGGATTCGCGGGCCGCGGCGTCGACCACCAGCCGCGACTCGGGCGTTTCAGCGACCTGATCGACTAGATCGGTGTTCTTGAGCCCTCCGTACGGCCAGGGCCAGAAGCGGAGCCAACGGCCGGCAAGCGGCGCCATGGCGTCGAAGTGCTTGGCGTCGCTCTCGGGGACAGCCGAGAAGAGCTGGGACCGCCCCCCGCGCTCGAGCCTCATCGCCGAGGCGTCAGGCGGGATTCCGAACGCTCGCGTCTTCGAGTGCAGGCTGGCGAGGATCACCACGGGCCATTCGAGCCCCTTCGCGCGGTGGTAGGTGCAGATCTCAACCGCGTCGACGCCACCCGCGTGCTGATCGTCGAGTCGGTCACGGTCCGAGTCGGGCCGCGACGAGGTCGCCGCCTCCCCGAGGAAATGTAGAAAGCCCACCATCGACCCTGCCGTACGCTCCGCCTCACACTCGCCCTCATATCGGCCAGCGAGGGCGCGAAACGCCTCGATGTTGGCGAGACGCTCTTCGGGACGAGGCCAGCGCGCACAACGCCCCCCCAGGTCCAAGAGGCCGATCAGCTCGTCGACCGCCTCTGTCGGAGAGAGCTGGATCGAATGCGCCCGCTGTTCATCGAGTTGCGCCACCAGCTTGGACGATTCAGTAGGAACCTCCGCTGTCTTGGCCTCGATCAACCGCGACAGCCATTTGTCTGGCCCGTCAGAGTCGAAGCCATCAAGTGCGTCGAGGTGCGCGCGCGCGACGCCGTCCCGCTCGTCGACCAGTACCCGCAGGGCGGCATGGAGAAAGGTACCCTCTGGGGTCTCGAGCAGGCCCTTTCGCGGTACGGCCGCGAGGATCCCGCGTGCCCCGAGCGCCTTCGCGAGCCGAGTAGCCTCGTCATTCGTCGCTGCCAAGATTGCGACATCGGAGGCACGCACGTCACGCATCTCCCCGCTTGCACGATCGACCACCGGCGTCTCTGTCGGGCACGCCAACATCTGCCGAACCCCCTCGGCGATGGCATCCGCGTCCGCCTCGACCCTGGTCGTCTGGAGTAGCCACAGGCCGACAGGTGGTAACTGAGCGAGTCGAGGCGCCTCGGCTTCGCGATTGGCAAGAACTCGCACCTGTTTCTCTTGATACCCCTGCGGAGCGAATGCTCGCACGAATAACTCCGACGTAAACTCGACCAGCGCCTTCCGCGACCGGTAGTTGGTCGAAAGGACCTCAGTCTCGCTCCCATCCTTCTCCGCCGCTTCGACGACGGCGTCCATCAGGGCGGGATCGGCCCCCCGAAAGGCGAAGATCGACTGCTTGCGGTCGCCCACCCAGACCGAGCGTCGGCACAAAGCCTCGACCTTGAGAAAGAGGGCCAACTGGATCGGGCTCGTGTCCTGGAACTCGTCGACGACGAGAAGGTGCAAGCGTCCTCTCAGATCTTCGGAAACCTCAAGGCGGTCAAGAAGATCGAGAGCGCGCTCCTCCATGTCGACGTAGTCGATGTACCGCCGTTCTTCTTTCCAGGACGCATAAGCGCCGAGGCCCTTCTCGACGGCCAGGTAGAGCAGGCGGATGTATTGGGTTACATCCTCATGAAAGCGTGGGTGCTCCCGATGACGTAAGGCTGCAGCCTGGACCTCGACCATCACTTCCTCATGCGCCTTGGCCGCAGACAGTCCACCGAGCTGCGCCCAGGTCGCCCATGGCAGCTCGTCAGAGACAGCAAAGGTCTTCTTTGCGTCCCTGAGTGCATCGATAGCCTTTTGCGTGACCTGGGTGGTATCGCCGCTACCGAGGTGCTTCAATGCGCGTTCGATTTGATCTCGGAGCCCGTCTTCGATGGCCTCAGTGTCGTTACCGCGCCGTCCGAGCAGCGGAACCAGTCCTTCAATCGATCGACGCGCCATTGCCGACAGGTCGGCCGGGGCGATGCGATTCGATCGCGCAAGCTCGATGAGGTCCTCGGCATCCGGGGTCCAGCGGTAGCGACGGACCGTCGCGTCCCAGTTGGGACGAAGGCGACGGCACACGTCGTCGAGTTGTTGCAGGTCCTTCGGATCGAGAGCGGCTTCGAGCGCCTCATTGGTGGCGCGTTCCGACGACGTCTCGGGCAGAACGTCCACGGCTGGGGACAGTCCCGCCGCTAGTGCAAACTCGACCAGGAGGCGTTTACAGATGGCGTGGACGGTCCCCACATACGCCAACGGCAGGCGCTGTGCCTCGTCGTAGGCTCCCCGCTTTATCAGAGTCTGACGGATTCGTGTCTTAAGCTCGGCCTCGGCCTTGTGCGTGTAGGTGACCGCAACGAGTCCCTCCACGTCGATCCGCTGCGACCCGGTACCACCCAGCGCATCTGCCACGACGCCCGAAAGCCTTTCGGTCTTGCCCGTGCCGGCGCTCGCGCTGATGACGCGCAGATTCATCGCTGCGCCTCCCAACGCAGCCCACACACTGGATCGAATTCGCAGTATTGGCAGGCAGCATCGGGCGCCAGCATGAGGTGCTTTGTCGGGTCGACGTCGCCCCCGCAGGCCTGAACCACAGGAAGGGCGCCCGAGACGCCGGCTACAGAGACCCGCCCCTCGTCGAGATGTCGCTCTATCAACTTGAGCGTCACCTCGGTTCGCCTCCACGTGGTCTCTGAGTCGTCGCCCGCAAACACTTGTGTGCCAACGAACGTCTTGTCGTCAGTCGCGAGGGCTACCCCGCGGGACAGCGAAAAATAGGCAACCGCCGGGAACACCTTCCCTTTTGCCGCTGTCTTGCGGAGATAGGCATAGACGGCAAGTTGGACTGCCGTGCCCTCCTTGAGCTTGCCGGAATAGGTGGTGCGCCCCCACTTGAGGTCGAGAACGACATCCTCCTGGTCTCGATTGTTGAGCAGCACGTCGAGGTGTCCCTCGAGTGCGCGCCCCTGCCAGTCGACCCGCTCCTCCTTCTCTACATCGACGATCTCGAGCTTCGAGCGTTGAAGAATGTCGGCCAACCGTAGGACGGCAGTAGTCAGCTGGTCACGCACCTGCGTCCGCTCGCCGCGCCGGCCGGGAAGGAGCAGCGTCGCGCCCTCCTTGGGCAAGATGTCGTCGAGCGTCGAGAGGGCGCGAACGCGGAGAGCATCAGCTTGGAGGCTGAAGGCGCCCCCTCGGTGAAGGAGCTCGACCAGACGGTGACCGATCTTACCGTAGAGCTTGTGTTCCTCGGGAAGCGAAACCATGTTGCCGGAACGCAATCCAGCGCGATATTGCAAAGTCCAACGTAGAGGGCAGCCAAGGAGAATTTCGAGGCTACTCGCCGACGCGTGGTCGCCCCGTGCGAGGTCTTTCGGCGGCAGCCGCCACTCGTGCCTACTCGCTGGAAGCGAGATCTCCAACTTCTCCTCCGTGTCGACGAGACGTGCAATGAGCGGTGACGTGCCGCGGAGAACGTCGTGAGCACTGAGATTGACGCGAGCCAGATCCCTGCGCTGACCGCCCATCCGCGCAGTGAGCTCGTCCCACACTGGATGAACTGCGACCGGCTCGCCGCATTGGAAGCGTGGGGCAACCAGCACGAGCCGATCAGTCGCGGCGAGCGCGGCCCGCCGCCAAGCGGCGGCGGTCTCCGACATCAGAGCTTGCCCATCACTGAGCTGGACGCCAGCTGCCCCCAGCGCGGCCCGTTCGGCCCGACTGAACGGCAGCGGCCGTGGCGCCTCGGCGGCCTCGGCCGTGCAGCTCCACCACAGCACCGTCCCGCGCGGGCGCAGCAAGGCGGCCGCACTATCCACGTGATCGATCCGCCCGGCGGTCTCATCGCGCAGATGAATCGCGCCCCCTGTGCTGACCACGGCCTCAACAAGCTGGCGTACGTGGACGAGGCCGAAGGTGGTCCGAGGATCAACGGTCAGTGTCTCTGCCAGAGCCGCAGCCTGTGCGTAGGCGATCCTGAGCAAGGATTCATCGTGTTTGCCAGCGTCGGTTTCGATCTCGCCCTGGGCGTCGTGTCCCGCGCCCATGATCCGCGCTTGAAGCCACGTCTTCACCCGCTCGACGACGGTGACTAGAGCTTCGCGGGGCGCTGCGGCCTGGGGATGGCCCGGAGCCTCGATCCATTCGGCCACACGTCCCATGGCGCGTTCGACTGCCAAGGTGACTTCAGCATCACTCGCCGGCAGCTTGGTCTCGACCGCCTGGGCTTCGGAAAGCATTCCCTTGCGGATCTGCTCGCCTGCTTTCCTCTTGGCATCCTGCCAGGCGGCGCTACCAATCCCAGGCATCTCCGCCAGGGCACCAGCGAGTTGGCGCGCTACGATTCCTCGGAACGGACCCTCGGGAAGCGCGACCAATTCGAGAACGCGGTAGGGATTCTTCGGCTCGAAGGCGAGTTCCAGTGCGAGGGGCAGTAACTGTAGGAGCGGCCGTAGCCGACTCAGGCTACAGATTCCCTGAGTGGGCAGGCCGGCCCGTTCGAGCGCGAGATCGAAGGGCAGTCCATCGCCGTTTCGTATGACGACGGAGCGACCGGCCTGCTCGCGATTCCACGACTGTAGAAGGGCTGCCGCCGCGTGCGCCGTCTCCCAGACCGTTTCGCCACGCAGAAAGATGATCGTGCCATCGCCTATAGGCGGCACGAGCTCCCCACCTTGGACGAGGTGCTGCTGCATTCGGCCAAGGTCACTCGCGGGGGAGGCGTGCGGCTGGAGTGCCTCCAGTGTTTCGAGGCTGGCACCGGTCGGCAGAACCTTTGAGAAGATCGTCTGCCAACGATGAGGCCACAGTGCGGCCTGTTCGACGACGCGGATCCGGACGTAGCCGGGCTTTGCGCCAGCTTCAAGCGCAGCCGCGACCGCCCGCAGGCGGTCGCCCGAGCCTGGCGGCAGGGCCGGATCGTTGCACGCCTCCGCTTCGAACAATTGAGAGAGGCGCTCCCCGCCCTCATGAAAAGCAGCGCCATCCCACCCCGCCTCGACCAGCATGTCACGCATGCGAAGCAACTCGGCGGCGGTGCCCCAGGGATCGACCTCGTATGATCTCGAGTAGAACCTGCCGAGAGGTGCAAGCTTCGCTAAGCGAGCCGACCAGCGCGCAATACGTACAGATTGGGACGCGACAACGGGGGCAACGCCGAGTCGCAGCTCAAGGTCGCGCAGGAAGCCGGAAGGTCCGAACACCGCACATCCCACCATGGCCTGCCCGACGGCGAGATCTTCGACCTCGGTGAGGCGAGCGCCATCGAGCGACAGACCACACAATAGCTCCAGTCCGCCATCCATCGCCGGGACTCCTGTTCTCCCCCTCACAACTCTGCGACGGACATCGTGGCAGAAGACGTCTCATCGACGCAAGGCCGAGCGGACCTAACAACCACGCCAAGGCTGTCCGCTCTGGCGCAGATGCCCTTGCCACACGCTTGTCCACTCGCAGCAGGACACGATCGATGGCCCCAGGATGGTAGATACCCATTGGTGCTCTGCCACCCGAGCATCCGCTGCGCGAACCTGAGCGGGAGAACAAGACTGCCTGAGCGAGCGTAGGTGAGCGCGGGCTCGCCACCGGGCACGACCACCACGGGGCGGTTTTCTGAAATATCCACCTTGGTCTCCGCAGACTGTCGATCGGTGGTCAAAAGCACCGCCTCCGTTTCCCCTAGGCGAGGTGCGCGCCCTCCTCAACACCGGCGATGGCGCGAGCAGGTCACCGAGGGGTCGGGTTGATCCGCGGGGAGCCGACGCGGGTGCGGATCTTGTTCGATGCGAAGGTCGCGAGGTACGTCGAGCGGGCCATGTGGCACCCGACGCAGAAGTTCAGGCGGACGGGGGCGGGGTTGGAGATGACGAAGGAGGTGCGGGGAACGGTGGAGGTGGTGAACTGGGTCTTGGGGTTCGGCGAGAATGCGGTAGTCGTCACACCCGAGACTCTCCGACGGACTACGGCCAGCAGAATCGAGTCTGCGTGGCACCTCTACCGCGGAAAGGGGCCACCTCCATGATGGTAGCGCGGATGAACGACTCCCAGTCAGCGTAGAGCTTGCCAACGGAGCGACCCTCACGTGACCACCTGCGAGTGTTCAGCCGTTGCCCCCGAGTCGAACTACTGTTCCATTAACTCGTCGAGAAGTTTGTGGAGCGTCTCGACCGCCGTGCGAAGTGCACGCCTTCGCTTGCAGCTCGAGGATCTGGAAAACTTCTCGAACCCATCGAAGAGGTGCTGGCGCCGGAAGAAATCGTCGATTACGTCCTTTGTCGACCTTCTCCGTGCGCGGTAATACTCGATTCCGCAAAGGAGGGCGATGCGAGCAAGGTGAGCTGCTGCCGTCTTCAGCTTGCGTTGGGGAGAACCGCCGTGAGCGCGCGCTTGGGCTGCCTCCACTAACACGCGTGCTCGGGCGATTGTCAGCGGTCTCGCGTGAAGGTGGTCCCAAATGAAGCGAAGGGCGAACCACTTGGCGGCAGCCCGGTCCGAATCGCCGTGTGATTCCGACCGAACCGCATCGCCCAGCCAGTACACAGTGAGGTACTTCCAGACAGAGAGGTCGCCGGGAAACAGACGCGGGTAGAACTCGTTTGAAAAGAGCGCATGTTCCCCCTCGCGGGAGTAAGAGGGGTCCACGAGGCAGGCCGCGAGTTGGCGAGCAAGATCCTTCATCTTGATCTGGTACATCGGTCTGCTTCCGATGCGGTCGATCGCTTCGCTATAGGTCTCTCGCTTCCTTAGGTACTGGTAGTCCAGGCGCCGCAAGCTCCTTTCTAGCGATACCTGGACGTCGTCGTTTGACCGAAGATCCGCAGGGCCAATGGGATTCTGCCAATTGGTTGCCTTCACGATCTGGTCAATTAGGCGGTTATAGTTTCGTGTCGCCTTAGTCGAGTCCCTCCTGACAGCGATGACCCGAACAAGGACCGAGGCTCGTCCATTCCCGGCTAGAGCCATAGTACGCGTGGATTGCTGGCCGTTTATAACCTGCGGGTTCTCAATCAACAGGATGTCGCGCGAGCCGGTGGTCGTTCGCCGCGCGGCATCACACACAATGGTGACGCCATTGTTGAAGTACCAGAAGTGCTCTGGCTCGTCGCGCAGAGTCTTCCGAATTTCCTTGTTGATGTCCTTGTCCCCGAGGTATCCGCGAATGTTGCGCGCGAATAGTCGGCGCCCCGCCTGACTGAAGAGGCTCCCCACGTCCCTGGTGAGCATGGAGAACACCCACGATTCGATGCCGAGGTGCACGTCCGGCCGCTGGAAGACCTCCCGACCATGGATTGGAAGGAGGAGCCTTGGAATCGCCGGTGCGACCCCGTCGATGTAGTCACTCAATATGCGCTCTATGTCCTCATGATCGAAGCACTGGAAGACGCTTGTCTCGCCCGCCTCTGATACCTTCGCTTCAGCATCACGCCGGACGTAGGCGGTCACCTTGCCAGTCGTCACGAAGTACAGATGCAGGTTCCAGCCCTGATTCCGAACCCGTTTTCGGATCATCTCCAGCGTGGATCGAAGGGGCCCAGGTGTGTTCTCGAGAAACGCCCGAAGAGGTTTGGGGTCGTCGGTAAGGAGCGTAGGCGCCAACGACGCGAGGGCGAGGACATCTGCACGGTTCTCCGAATGCCCCATCGCACGTCGGTACTTGCCCTGCAGTACGTAGACGGCCCGGAGAGCATCGTCGAAGAACACTGCATCTATTCCACGATCGTGCGGGCCGCCCCGAACGGTTGACACTGCCTCGCCGTCGTCGTCCACGAGATACGCACGCGCGAACCACGCTAGGAATGCGTTTGGAGCGTCCAGACCGGGGTATTGACTGCAAAGCTCGTTGACCTGGGAATGAAGCTGAGTAAGGTCTGTCTTCACGTGGAGCTCCTCGGTCGAGAGTTCTCGTCGCCAGCAGCGCTTTCTACGAGCGCTCGGCTCTTCCCTGCTTCAACATCTCTGCGGCCCCTTCCGGATCCGTGAGCGCCTCCGCCATGTATGCGGCGGAGAGGTAGTCGGGGAGACAAGGTTCGAACTTGGAGAGACGGCCGCGGGCGCAGGAGTCGGCAAAGCGGAGGGCATCGGCATCGCTGGGGCGATTCTCGGCGCACAGGTCGTCGAGGGCCTTCCGGATCGCCACCTCGCTCTTGGCGGCGTCCTGCTTGAACCGGAGGTAGAGGTTACTCGAGGTGACCTTCTCGCCGAGCAGGCTCTCGAAGATTGCACTCAGGAGGTTGTTCGCTCGGGCACCGGCGAAGGTCCACAGACGATAGCCACCACCCTCCGCTTGCAGACTCAGACCCTCCAGGGGGATGGCTGCGTGCTCCTCGCGGATCACCTTGATTCGATCGCGAGCCCGCTGGCTCCAACACGGGTCGTCCGAGTCGGGACCGAGCACCCGGCGCATTGCTTGGCAGAGCGACTGTCCGAGAAACTGGCCGCCGCCCTGCCAGCGAGCGAGCCCACCCTCTTGGGCCGGCTCCACGTGGACGACGCCGTTCGACCAATCGATGCTCGTGGCGCGCCATGGGCGCGCACCCAGGGTGAAGGTCAGTCGTCCCAGCTCCTCTTGTTCCACGAACGTCGCATCGATGGTGCCGATCTCCTGGGCTCCCCATAGGACGGTCAACGTCTGCGGCGTCGAGAACACAGCGTAGAGCTCGCCGAAGTTACGAAACCCGTAGAGGCGCTCACCCTCGGTTCCCAGGCTAAGGAGCCCACCATCTTGGTGCAGGATTTCGTTCTCCAGCATGTGCGCGACCAATGCCGCACGGTCAGCCTCGGTCACCTTCTGAAACGGGGTGGCGTGCGCGACCCAAGCCCACCAGTCGCTCACCGGGATCCCGCCTTCCTGGATCGCTAGTGCGAGTATCTGGTGGGCCAGGAGGTGGGCCGCGCGCTGGCGGAGCTTGACCGGCTCGACGTAGCCAGACCGGTACAGGTTGACGAGGCCCGTCGCAACCCAAAGCGATTCATCCTTTGTCGCGAGGAACGTGAAGTTCGGAACCATTTCGGGGCGGCGCCCGGTTCGCCCCATCCGCTGGAGGAAGGACGCCACGGTCGCCGGTGAATCGACCTGCAACACATGGTCGAGGTCCCCGATGTCGATGCCCAGCTCGAGGGCGCTGGTGGCAACGATGACGCAGTCCTTCGCATTCTCGAACGCGGCTTCGGCCGCCCTTCGTTCGTCGATCGACAGCGACGAGTGAGTGACGAAGGTTTCCACGCCGAGCCCTCGGAGGTGTTTGCCCACAGACTCAACACCTCGCCGGCTGTCCACGAAGACCAGGCGCTTCTTGCCGGGATGGAGCTCGGCGATGACGCGCGCGGCATTCTCTTCGCTGCCGACGAAGTCCATGCTGAGCTTCGGGAGGATGGTCGACTTTGGTGCCCTAACGACCTCCGCGGGCCGGGTCGAACTGCCCGCAACCCAGGTCAGGATGGTCTCCGGATTTCCCACCGTGGCGGACAGGCCGATGCGCTGGAGGTCTTTGCCACAGAACCGGGTCAGGCGCTCGAGAACGGCCGACAGGTGGCCGCCGCGATCGTCGCTCACGAAGGCGTGAATCTCGTCGATCACCACAGCACGCAGGTTCGCGAACACGCGCTCGGTCGGCACACGCGCGCTCATGAGCATCACCTCCAGCGATTCGGGCGTGGTCAACAGAATGTCAGTCGGATCGTTTAGGAACGCCGCCTTCCGCCCCGCCGCCACGTCGCCGTGCCACTTGAAGGCGCGGCGCCCTAGGGTCGCCGCGTACCGCTCGATGCGGCTTTCCTGGTTGTTGAGCAGCGCGCGCAGGGGGGCCACGTAGATCATCGAGGCGGGTCGCCAGTCCTCGGTGTCCATCCGTGAGAGGAGCGGGAAAAACGCGGCTTCAGTCTTGCCGCCCGCAGTCGGCGCCAGGACGACCACGTTCTTCCCGTCGAGGATTGGCCCCGTCGAGAGCTCCTGGACCGGACGCAACTCCCGGAAACCCAGGGTGTTGACGATCTGATACTGAAGGGCCGAGCTCAAGCGATCGAAGGACCCGCTCATCCCGCCTCTCCCTGCTCTGGCCCGCCATCGCCCTCCTCGCCGCGGCTCGCACCGAGGTCGAGCTTTATGTCGTCGACCGAACGCTCAACACCGGCGGCATCGCGCTCTTCGGCATTCATGTCGGAAGCGGCGATCTGGAGATTCCAGTGCACGGTCGGATCGAAGTTGGCGTGCTCTTCAACCTGGTCCAGGAGAGCGACGAGCTTCTTGAGGAAGAGCCGCGGAGCGATGCCCACCTTACCTCCCAGGTGTCCCGCCACCGACCTGGCGAGAGCCTCGACCACCTCGTCTGAAGCCTTCCCGCCGATCCGCTCAACGTGCTTCGTCGGGTACAGGGCGCGCACCCGCTTACCGACGTCGATGAGCCTCGCCTGGTCGAAGGGGTATAGGCGAATCTGGACAGCACGACTTGAGTCGAACTGTCCGCTCGGATCGAAGTCCACGTGCAGGCGCTGCGCCAGCGGGGGAAGTCGCTTGATGCCCTGGGGCCCATCGAAGAAGGCGGGCGTCCCCGTGATGAGCAGGTACAGCCCGGGGTATCGGCCCGCGTTGATCTCGTCGATCAGCTGGCGCAGGGCGTTTAGGCCCTTCTCGCGCACGTCGCCGCGGACCCGTTGGAGCGTTTCCACCTCGTCGAGCACCAGGAGCAGTCCCTTCCGGCCCGTCTGCTTGAGAAGCTCAAGGAGCCCACGAAGGAAGCCGCCCGCACCGAAATGGTCGATCTCGCCCTTGATGCCAGCCTCTCGCTTGATACCTGCCGCGACGTTGGGTTGACCCATCAGCCAGGCCAGCAGGCCCTCCTCGGTGGAGGTGTCAGCAGCGACACGCGCCGTATAGGCTGCCCGCAAGCACGCGGCGAACTGGGGCTGCGTGGCACTGACCTGTGCCAGCCGGCGCTCAAGGAGTTCGCCCACGGCTTGGCTCACGGCGGCGCCGTCGTTGCCGTCCACCTCCGGCCGACCGAGCACCTCTTCTTCCAGGGCGAAGAACCACTTGTCGATGAGGATCCGGAAGGCTCCCGATTCCCATTCGCGGGTCTGGAGGTTCTCCATTGCCCGGCGGTACACCGTCTCCAATCGGTGCAGGGGCGTATCGGTTTCGGAGATCTGCACTTCTGATGTTGCGAAACCCGCCTGCTGGGCGCGGTGCTGGATCCAGCGGGAGAAGAAGGTCTTTCCAGATCCGTAGTCACCCCGCACCGCCTTGAACACGCCCTCACCAATCGCGGTTCTGCCCAGCTCCTCGTCGATGGCGTCCTCGAAGCGTTCGAGCCCGACGGCAAACTGCTCAAGCCCCCGACGGGGCACGGTCCCGGCTCGGAGCGCAGCGATGATCTCGCGCCGACGGACGATCGACAGGTCGCTCACGATCCCTCACCTGCGAACAGTTGCTCAAGAAGCAACCGCTCCAGTCGAACCACTCCCTGCGCCCGATCGTGGACCAGGACGGGGTGCTGATCGATGTTCACCCGCTGCGAGACTTCGGCGATCAGGCTCGGCACGCGGAACTTCGGCACCCCGATACGTGCCGCGAACATGTCGTCAGGCATGGAGCCCGCCTCGTGCTCAGCCAGCATCTCGACGACCGGGATAACCCGCCGATCCCAGAATTCCTGCTCTTTCTTAGCCACCTCCCGGTAAAGCTCGCTCGCGCGGAGCAACTCGGCAAGACGACTAACCACGACGGCAGAAGCGGGCACGGGCGGCGGCGCGGAAAAGGGAAACGACCTCTGCACAGAGGGTTTGGCGGCTGGCTTCTCTGAGCGCGGCGCCGGGGATGGCGCGACCGCCGGCCGGGGACCCTTCTCCGGCTCCAAACCCCACCACGTCGGCTGGGGGAAACTGCGCAGATCCAGCTCTTTGTCCTCTACCCCGATAGAGCGCACCAGGTCATCGGCGGCGATCAGGATGGCCGGGGTGACGACCTCGGCGAGCGAGGCGCCGCCGTGGGTCCCTCGATGGTGGACAGGACCGTAAGACTCGATCTCGCGATAGAGCATCGCTAGACGGTTCTTGGCCTTCGGCCGCCACGCAGCATCCGTGTCGAGCACGATCTCGTGCTCACCGACGACATCACCTGGGACCACCTCTCGCGCACGGGCCGAAAGTGTGTTGGTGGCCGGTTTCCCGATCTCGAAGCGATCGCCGCGCACGTGCCCGTGATCGGCAACGAGAAGCACGGCTCGATTGGCGTGGGCCGCGGCACTCAGCAGGTCCGGCAGCGCCTTAACCGTCTCGAAGCGGTAGGCGACGTCGAGACCAGGGCCCACCTTGAGCTGATCGTCGATGGCATTGACAACAAAGCCGACCACCCGGTCGGCTGATGCAACGAGCTCCAAAGCCTTGCGAGAAGCGTGACCAGGACGATCCTCAGTGTCCGTACGCAAGAGGAGCTTCGGCCCGTGGCCGAGGACCTTGCGGAGGCCAGCGTGTCCATCGAAGCGATCGGGATCCTCGCCTGTGCC
>DASRLC010000051.1:0-4433 GCA_035648655.1 Polyangia bacterium | reverse complement strand
CGCGCCCGTGAGGTCCGCGCCCGTGAGGTACGCGCCCCTGAGGTACGCGCCCCTGAGGTCAAGATCACTTAGGAGACCCTTCGCGGCCTTCCACTTCGCGATGCGCTTCAACACGTAGATCGCGAACTGATGCGGCGTCATTTCCTTGTCCTTCGGGCGTGTCTGCGCCCACGCGATCACGACGCCAGGAATCCACCACGTGTCGAGGACGCCCTCCTCGCCAGCCTTGACGAGCGATGCGCGGGTCGCCGGTGTGGAGGCGTTCGCGTCGTTCGCGAGGATGACAATGCCCGCGAGCGTCTTGTGCGCGCACGGCGGATGGTCCGTCCACGGACGCCCAGCCACCCACGACAAGAGCGTCATCGCACACGCCTTCTTGTCCTGCTCCGCACCAGGGCCAGCGATCAGCTTGAACTCTTTGAGCGCCCCGGCAATCGTTCGCTGCTCAGCCTTCGTCATCGTGCTCTCCTAGCGACTCGTGCCGCGCGGTTGCGCCGGCGGTTGCGTGACTTGCGAAAACTCAGCGGCACCTGCGTGTGCCTCGTCCCGTCCGGGCGGCGGCTACGACCGCGGAGGGCGAAGCGGACCTCAGCCCGCGACCGACTTCGGCCGGGGACGCCTGCGTTCAGGTCGCGGTAGCGCCGGGGCAACCACGCGACGGCCTGGGCGAGCTTGCCCGGCTCGGGAACCCAGAGGCGCCTCACGCCGCTAGCTTCTTCCGTGGCGGCCTGGCCGGCAGGACGTAGCGATACTGGACGGGAACCGTCGGCGTGGCGGCACCATGAGCCTGCTGGATCAACCTCAACCCCTGCGCGGCCGTCAACTCACCACGCACTAACGGACCGACGTACTCCTCAAGCGATAAGCGCTGGTCTGCGCCCGAGCGAACCGCGTTTCGATCTGCAAATGAGCGCCAGATAAGATCGCTCGTCGTGGTCGCGAAATAGATCCCGCGATTGCGACTACCTGGCCCGCGCCCAGACACGCAGTTGCGCGCCTCCTCCGGATCTCCCGGCGCGCCGCGGCCCGATTGATGCTCGTAGAAATAGTCGGTGACGATGCATGGCAGGAGGCCGTATTCGTCTCGAAGGAACTGCCTCGCGCCCTTGAGCGCGCCGCGAACCTCCTCGGTAGCCATGCGAAGTGACATCTCTCCTCGCATCACGGCTGCGATCTCCTTGTCGGTCGGAGCGGGGTTATGCCCGTCCGCGTAGAGGTCGAGGGCCACGGCGCCGACTTTGCGCTGAAACTGGGTGACGGCTTTCATCGCACACCCGCTTCCAACTGTGCGGGCTCGAGCTTGTCGGCCCAGGCCGTCGCCTGCTTGGCGACTTTGCGCAGGTTGTAGACGAGGCTCGTCTTCGCCTCGGGGTCGAGATGTTCGCCGAACTGCACCAGCTCGTCGAGGCGAGCTTTGCGCTTCTGGATGGTGAACAGGTGATTGAGTTCGCGCGCAAGGAGCTGCGCGAAGTCGTTGATGTCCGGCGTCTCACCGGGCGCCGCTGGCTTCGACGCCACGACAGCCGCCTTGACACCCGCCTTCTGGCGTTCGATCTCCTCGCGAGCCGCCCTACTTGCGCTCTCGCGAGCCTTGGCCCGAAGATCCTCCGCCGCTGCTGCCGCGCGTTCGCGAGCCGCAGGCGTCTTCGCCTCGGCTGCGACCTTCTCCTGCTTCGAGATCGCCGGCGTGGCACGCTTCTCCTCCTGGTGGACGGCGGCGACTACCTGTCGCGTCTGCCCGACGGTGAGGCCCTTGAAGTCATCCTCCGTGAGCACCTTACGCTCGAGTAGTGCGAGGGCCTCGAGCACCTTCTTCACCTTCGAGTCGCTCCATCCTAGGAAGTTCCCGAGTGACGCCGCGCTGTAGGGGCGATCGGTTTCGCGTGACCGATCGCCTACAACAAACGATGGCGCATACCGAAGTCGCCCCCCGCTCTCGGCCGCCCGAGACGTTGGTAGGTCGATCTTCCCGGTCGCATACGCCTCGATAGTGGCGCGCACCGTCTCGTGGTGAACGCTCTCGTCGGCGCCCCACTCCTCGGAGTTCTCGCGAGCCATGCGCTTGAGCATCTGCTCGTCGCTCAACTCCTCAACGATCACGTCGATCTCGTGCGTCGGACCGAACTCGTCCTTGAGCGCCTGTAGCCGGTGATGGCCGAACGAGATTTGCACCTCGCCGTTCACCGTGCGGCCGGACAGGCCGCCCCAGTACCCCGTCGAGCGGAGCGACTCCCTTAGCGCCGTCACCTTTTCCGCGCGGATCGGGTAGTGCTCGATCCGCCGGAAAGGATTCGGTCGCACGTCCTTGATTGCGACCTTCATCGTGTCCTCCTTAGCCGCGCCTGCGACAGCGCCCTGCCCCACAATTGGGGCGAAGTTCTCTGCGACCTCAGCCAGCACGTCTCGCGACACTCGGGACTCGGCGTGTGCGCGCAGTAGGCGCAGCACCCGACGAGGAGTGTCAACTTGACTGGCCCTCCGAGACTCGGCGCGCCCCTTGGCGAACGCGCCGAGTCGGCCTCGGAGGAGAGGTTGCGAAACGCACCCGAAGGCCGCTCACTGCCCCAAGCGCGAGAGGCGCTTGAAGACTGACTATGGGAGGGGCTGCGACGGCTCAAGGTGTTCTCCTCGAGTCGCGCTACCGCTGCAACACCTATTGCGAGTCAGTTTCCCGCAGATAGATTATCGAGCGTTCAGCGCGACAATGCTTCCTATGACATCCCGTTGGACGGGCGGACGTGAAAAGTAGCGCACCCCACCCAAGCCTGTCAAGGGGTGAGATTCCTCCCTTGCGCCCCGCCGGCCGATACGGCTCTCTGGGGGCCACGCCATGTGGGACTTCAACCAGGCCATCCCCAAGGTCCACTGCGACCGCTGCCACCGCACGGCCCTCTCCCGCTACGACCGTAGGGCCGTCCTGCCCGAGCGATGGGCGCGACTAGAAGGCCGCGATACGTGCGGCGCGTGCGTCAGGAGGCTCCTCGGGCGCGCTACAACACCCGTCCAGAGTCCCTCGTGTTTCGCGTGCGGAGGGACGATACTAACGGCATAAAGCAAATGTGCCCCCGCACCGTTAGCGCGGCCGGGGGCGTGGCCACCACTGTTAGGAGCAGCGATGACACCCTCAAACTACAGCACCAAGCAGACCGTCGGAACCATATTCGCAGACGCCTCCCGCTACCCGAGAGGCGTCGACCTCGACCCCGAAACCCGCGCGACCCTCCTCATCGGGTCGGGCCTACCCTCCCTCAGCGCACTCGCGCGCGAGGAGTACATCCCCGAAGCCCTCCCCTCCGGCGGGCATGACCCCGCAGCCGTGACCGGGCCCGAGCGCGCCTCAGCGCTCTTCGCGGTGTACGGCAGCGACGACGCACAGCACTCAGCCGACCAGCGCGACGCCGAGGCAGCCTCACGCCTCCGCCGCTCCCGGATGGCCGTCGACGAAATCGCGGCGTTCGGTGCCCCGCTCCTCGTCACGAACGACGGAAAGGCAATCTAGATGCTCGCCGCCTCTTCATCATCAAGCAGCACAGGCATCGCCATCCTGCTCGTCATCCTGTACTTCCTGCCCACCATCATCGCCACGACCCGCAAAACCACGAACGCCGGGAGCGTGTTCACGCTGAACCTGCTCCTCGGCTGGACAATCATCGGCTGGTGGATGGCGCTCGGGCTCGCATCGTCCGGTGCCGCCACCCGCCACAAGCCGCACGAGCCGACGCGCCTCACGGCTGAGGAGTGGGCTGCGCTTGACGTCAGGCCGCCCGAGCCGCGCCGCGTCGACCGCGGCGGGTTCTAGCCCCGGAGACACGAAAAGCCCCCGCCGCGTTCAAGCGGATCGGGGGCTTCGTGCGCTGCCATAACGTCTAACTCGGGTCGGTCGCGGCCTGCACCTGAGCAGCCGACGCCTGAACGAGCGGCGGCGCGTTCTTCGGGGGAGGCGAGAACGGGTACTCCGCCGGCGTGAAGAACCCCGGCTTACACAACGACGCATCCAGGTCCCGGCCAAGATAGTGCCAGTCGAACTGGCAGGCACCGAACCCCGAGTTGAGCAGCCTCTGCGCGAACGCGATGCCGTCCGGCGCCGCCACCCACAGCCGGTACTTCTGCCGGGGGATGCCACGCAGGAGCGGTGCGAGCTCCCCCATCGTCGACTGGCTGCCGTACAAGCACGGCCGGTTCTTCCCGTTGCCGAGTTGGCGCTCGAGCCACGGACGAGCGTCCGCCGGGGTGGCGTCGCCCTGCTCCACGTCGAGGCAGCTCGCGTCCTGCGTGGCGTTGACGGCGATGGAGAGCACGTAGGCGTGCGGGAACTTCGCCCGCAGCTCGTCGTGCGAGTCGGTCGGCCACGCTCCTCCGACGTACCCCGCCACCGCTCCAGCCGTCGACGGGACTTGCGTCAGGTCGACGCTATCGAACATGATGTGCATGGC
>DASRLC010000050.1:0-8715 GCA_035648655.1 Polyangia bacterium | reverse complement strand
GACAGCGGCCGCGCATCGCCACCGACTGATCGAGCAAGCGAATCACGAAGCGCCCTTCGGTCCCGATCGGCAGCTCTCCCGCCGCGGGCAGGACCAGCGCGCCCTCCGACGCGAAGCCGGCGAACTTCGCCACCAGCTCGTCGATTGAAACGCAGCGCGTGCTGACGCGGATCAGCGGTCCGCGCGGGAGGCTTGACGTGCCCGGGGGCGCGCCACCGCGCGCGCGGTTCGCGGATTGGGTCGGTGGTGGGTGCACCACCAGGCAACTATCGGCAATTGGCGTGCCGCGCTAAAGCAGCCGCGCCCGGCGAAGCCGAGCGGCGATAAAGAGGCGCACGTCGCGGGGGAAAGAGGCGCACGTCGCGGGGGATTGAAAGGACCCTTCTCGGGTCCTTTTCTTACGCGTGAGCGACGATGCGCTCAGGCTTCGAGCGGGCGATCCGCGCGGCGCTTGCTCTTGCCGGCGCTCGACCTGCCGCCGTTGCCGTTGCCGTTGCCATTTCCCGCCGAGGGGTAGAACTTTCGCGCCGCCGATTTGAGCGCGTCGGCCTTGTTGGTCTTCTCCCAATAAAAGTCACTGTCCTGACGGCCGAAGTGACCGTAGGCGGCGGTCTTCTGGTAGATGGGGCGGAGCAAGTTCAACTCGCGGATGAGCGCGCCTGGGCGGCAGTCGAAGTTGGCGCGCACGATCTCGGCCAGACGATCCTCGGCGATCTTGCCGGTGCCGAAGGTGTGCACCAGCAACGAGACCGGCTCCGCGACGCCGATGGCGTAGGCGACCTGCACCTCGCAGCGACGCGCCAGGCCCGCCGCCACCACGTTCTTGGCGATGTAGCGGGCGTAGTAGCAGGCCGAGCGGTCGACCTTCGACGGATCCTTGCCCGAAAAGGCGCCGCCGCCGTGGCGGCCCATGCCGCCGTAGGTGTCGACGATGATCTTGCGCCCGGTGAGGCCGGAGTCGCCCATCGGGCCGCCGACCACGAAGCGACCGGTCGGGTTGATGAAGAACTTGGTCTTCAGCGAGACCAGGCCGTCGGGGAGCACCGGCCGCACGACCTCTTCCATCACCGCTTCTTTGAGGGTGCGGTATTTCACCTCCTCGCTGTGCTGGGTCGAGATGACCACCGCGTCGATGCCGAGCGGGCGATCGTCGGCGCCGTAGCGAACCGAGACCTGGCTTTTACCGTCGGGGCGCAGGAAGTCGATGGCGCCCTTCTCCTTCTTGCGGACCTCCGCCAGCCGCTTCGCCAGCTTATGGGCCGTCATGATCGGCATCGGCATCAGCTCCGGCGTGTCGTCGCAGGCGTAGCCGAACATCATTCCCTGATCGCCGGCGCCCTGCTCGTCACGGGTATAGACGCCTTTGCCGTCGACGCCCTGGGCGATGTCGGGCGACTGCTGCTCCAGCGCCACCATCACGCCGCAGGTCTTCCAATCGAAGCCCATGTCCGAGTGGCTGTAGCCGATCTCCTTGACCACGCCGCGCACGATCTTCGGGATGTCGATCTGCGCCGCGGAGGTCACCTCGCCGGCCACCATGACGAACCCGGTCTTCGTCAGCGTCTCGCACGCCACCCGCGAGCCCTTGTCGCCCTTGATGAGGGCGTCGAGGATCCCGTCCGAAACCTGATCGCAAAGTTTGTCGGGGTGACCTTCGGTGACGCTCTCGGAAGTGAACAGATACTCGGACATCGAAGACTCCTTGAACCGAATGGACGACGGGTGACGGGGACCGGGAAGAACCGACAGAACGGATTGGCGGATTGACGAAAGGCGGCGGAAGCTTCCCAGCGGGCGCGCCCGGAGTCAACGACTGTGAGCCCCGCGTCCGAAGAAGCCGGCAAAAATTCGGCGAAATTGCGCGGCCAGCCGAGGTCAGGGACCTGGGCCGCAGCCGATCTCTTTGACCGTCACCCCGGGCGGGGCGGCCAGAACGAAGGCGGCGGCCGGCGGTGGCTCGTCGAGCGTGCGATCCTCGAAACGGATCTCGACGCCATCGTCGAAGCTGGCGTCTCGCTCGGCGAAGCGGATGGTGCCCGGCAGCCGGCGTCCCGCGACGGTCTCGAACCGCTGGTAGGCGGTCTGCCAGCGGCGCCGACCGTCGGCGCCGACGCGAACGGCCGCCACCAGCTCGCGTCCGGCGTCCTGACCGTGGAAGAGGAGCTGCAATGCCCCACCGTCGCGGTCGGACACCGTCAGCACATCCAACCCGCGCCGGTCGTCCCACGAGACCGCCGGCGGCGCGGCGCCGGTCGGCTCGGGTAGGCGGGCGTCGCCGAGCAACACCGCGGCGACCTCGGTCGGTGCCAGCGGGATCCGGATCAACGAGGCGACGTTGGCCGGACAGGCCGGTCCGCGCGACAGCTCGTTGCGGCGCGCGTCGAGCAGCGCGAACGTGGGTCCGTCGGTGACCAGCGTCGCGACCGTCCCCTCCAGCCTCACCTCGGCCTCGAACCGCAGGCGCCCGTCGCGCTCGACCAGCATGTTGACCGTCGCGCGTACGCGCTCGCCGCCCAGCCAGCTGGTCGCGCGGGCGCGGGCGTTCATCCCCGAGATCGCGTGCTGCTGGGCCGCGAGCGCCGCGAGCAACAGGTCGGCGGTGGGCGCCGGATAGGGTCGCACGACCGGCGGCGCATGCGTACAGGAGACCGCCACCAACACCATCCATCCGCTGCTGCCGAGGACGCGGACGCCATGACCGCGACCGACGTGGGAGCGCACCGTCATCGCCCAGCGGCGCTCTTGGCGTCGAGGGTGTGGATCCGCTCGCCGAGCTCGCGCGCGACCCGATCGCTGGGCGACAGCGTAAGCGCCCGTCGGTAGGTGGCGAGCGCACGGTCCCGTTGCTGCCGCTGGGCGTACAGATCGCCGAGGTGGCTCAGGATCTCCGGATCCGCGGGCTCGAGGCGCCCAGCCTGCTCGAGGAAGATATCGGCACGCGTGAGATCGCCCGCGCGAAAATAGGCCCAGCCCAGGCTGTCCACCACACCGCCCGCCCCCGGGGATAGCGCGACCGCCGCCTGGAGGCGCTTGATCGCGCGCGGGAGATCCTGGCCGTGATCGGCGGCGATGAACCCGGCGAAGTTCAGCGCCTCGATGTTGCGCGGCTCGCGCACCAGCAGCGCGTCGACCTGCTCGATGGCCGGCCGCCAGTCGCCGCGCCGTTCATCGACCGCCGCCCGCGCCAAGATCAGGCGATCCGCCAACTGATCTTCGAGCGGCTTGTCGTCGGGCTGCGACTTCAAGGCTTCGTCGAGCCGGCGCACGGCCAGCGCGGCGTCGCCCCTCTTCTCGTCGAGCTGGCTGCGCGCGATCGCCAGATCGACCCCCCGCGTTGCGTCCAGCGTCGCCCCCGCCGCTTCGTCGAGCCGACTGGCCGCCTGGTCGATCTTGCCGTGCTCGCGCTCGATGTCGGCGGCGCGCAGCCGGGACTCGAAAAATTCCGCTTCGGTTTTCCCGATTGCGAGGTAGCTCTTGAGGGCGCCGGTCCAGTCCTCCCGCGCCGCCTGCGTCGCGCCGATCATGAGCGCGATCCGGCCGGCGCCGACGCCCAGCTTGCGGGCACGCTCGATGAGGGCCAAGGCCCGCTCCGGTCGTTTGACCGTCAGCTCCAAGGTGGCGGCCAGCTCCAGCGCGTGGGCATCGGGCAGATCGGCGGTCAGGCCGTCCACCAGCTCCTGCGCCGAGGTCAGGTCGCCGCTCAGCACCAACCAGCCCGCGTAGGCGTCCGCGATCTCCAGCGGCGCGTCGGCCCGATCGATGGCCTCCTTGAAGCTCCCCTTGGCGGCGGCGGTTTGATTGGTGGCGATCTGCAGCTCGCCCAGCAGAATCCGCGCCTCGACGTCGGCCGGCTCGTCCTCGACCGCCGAGCTGAGCGCCTCGGCCGCTTCGTCGAGCCCGCCCAGCGGCCACGACAGCGCCGCCAATTGGACGCGCCCCCGTTGCGTATCGGGCACCGCGCGCACCAGGCTGCGCACCGTCTCCAAGGCGGCCGGCAGATCGAGCGTGCCGATCTGAGCCTCCGTCAGCTCGAGGTGGGTGGTCTCGATCTCCTCGGGGTCCTCGTCGGCCAGCGCCAAACGGGCGGCCTGCTGCAAGGGCGGGATCGGGCTGGCGCCGGCCGTGCGGGCCTCCGCTAAGTGGGCCTGCGCCAGATATCCCGGCACTGTCGGGGCGGTGGCCAGCGAACGCGCGATCTGATCGGCGGCGTCGTCGTTGCGGCCCAGCCGCAAAAACAGCTCGGCCAGCTCGGCGCGGATCTCGGCCGCCTCCGGATCGAACGGCAGCGCCCGTTGCAGCTCGTCGGCGGCTTCCTGCCAGCGCTCCTCTTCTTCATACAGATGCGCGCGCGCCACGTGCTCATACGCATCCGGGCTCACCGCCCGCGTCTCCACCACCCGACCGTTAACAATCTTCGTAATCGGCTGCGGCGCCGTCGCACACCCGACCGTCAGTACGATCGCCAGCACCGAAGCGCCCGGAAGAAAGCCCGATCGCGTGGGGGAACGACGGCTCTGCCGGCGCGGGCTCTCCGCGGGAGGGTCTGGGAACCCTTTCAGGGTTTCCATGACTGTCTATCCATCACAACGGTATATTTCCGTGCTTCTTGGGCGGGTTGGTGTCGCGTTTGTTGGCGAGCACCGTGAGCGCGCGGCAGAGCTTGGCCCGGGTGTCGCGGGGGCGGATGACCTCGTCGACATAGCCCAACGAAGCGGCCGGATAGGGGTTGGCCAGCTTCTCGCGGTACTCGGCGACATAGCGCGCGCGTTCGGCGGCCGGATCGGCCGCCTGGGCCAGCTCCTCGCGGAACACGATGTTGACCGCGCCCTCCGGTCCCATCACGGCGATCTCGGCCGACGGGAAGGCGAACGAGAGATCGCCCCGGATGTGCTTGGACGACATGACGTCGTAGGCGCCGCCGTAGGCCTTGCGGGTGATGACGGTCAGCTTGGGCACGGTGGCCTCGGCGAAAGCGTAGAGCAGCTTGGCCCCGTGGCGAATGATGCCGCCCCACTCTTGCGCGGTGCCGGGGAGAAATCCCGGGACGTCGACGAAGGTGACCACCGGCAGATTGAAGCAGTCGCAGAAGCGCACGAAACGCGCCGCCTTCACCGAGGCGTCGATGTCGAGGCAACCCGCCAGGTGCGCCGGTTGATTGGCGACGATCCCCACCGGCCGGCCGTCGAGGCGCGCGAAGGCCACGATGATATTGCGTGCGTGGTCGGGTTGGATCTCGAACAGGTGACCGTCATCGACCACCCGCGCCACCAGCGCCCGCATGTCGTAGGGTTTGGCGGGCTCGTCGGGGACCATCTCGTCGAGCGCGGCGTCGGCGCGATCGGCGCGGTCCTTGGTCGGCAGCCGGGGCGGATCCTCGCGGTTGTTCTGCGGCAGGAACGACAGCAGCGTGCGCAGCCCTTCCATGCAGGACGGCTCGTCGGCGAACGCCCGGTGCGCGACGCCCGAGCGCACGTGCGCGGCGGCGCCCCCCAGCTCTTCCTTGGTGACCTCCTCGTGGGTGACGGTGCGAATGACGTCGGGGCCGGTGATGAACATGTAGCTCGACGACTCGACCATGAACACGAAGTCGGTGATGGCGGGCGAGTAGACCGCGCCGCCCGCGCACGGCCCCAGCACCGCCGACAGCTGCGGCACCACGCCCGAGGCCAGCGTGTTGCGCAGGAAGATCTCGGCGTAGCCCGCCAGCGACACGACGCCCTCCTGGATACGCGCGCCGCCCGAGTCGTTGAGCCCGATGATGGGCGCGCCGGCCTTCATGGCCAGATCCATCACCTTGCAGATCTTGCGGGCGTGCGCCTCGGCCAGCGAGCCGCCGAAGACGGTGAAGTCCTGCGCGAACAGGAAAACCGTCCGCCCGTGAATGGTGCCGTAACCGGTCACGACGCCATCGCCCAGGACCTTGTGGTCGCCGAGGCCGAAGTCGGTGGAGCGGTGGGTGACGAACTTGTCGAGCTCGACGAAGCTGCCCGGATCGCAGCAGAGCGCCACCCGCTCGCGCGCGTTGAGTTTGCCGGCGTCGTGCTGGCGCTTGGCCCGCGCCGCGCCGCCGGCCTCGGCCGCCTGCCGCTCCAGGGCCGCCAGCCGTTCGAAGCGATCGGCGTTGCTCATACCGGAAGCTCCAATCGAATCTGAACGTAACGCCGCAAAGCCAGCCGCGCTTCCGACGGCGGGTCCAAGAAGACCAGCTCGCGCGGGTGGTCGCGCTCTTCTTCGTCGCCGTCGCTCTCGAGGCGCGCCCGCAGCGCCAAGCCCTCTCCGTCGGGCAACCGGAAGCGCGCCTCGATCGGGCGCCCGGGCTCGAACGGCAACGGCGCGGCCAGCCGCAATCCGTCCTCGCCCACGTTCCAGGCCAGGCGGAAGACCCGGCGCGTTTCGGCGCGGATCTCGACCGGAACGGCGATGGGGGCGCGCAGGCTCATGTCAACCATCATAGCCGAGCGCCTCGGCCACGGCGTCGTGCAGGGCCGGACGGAAGAGCCGGAAGCGATCGTCGGTCGGGGGCGCCGGGTGCACGCGGTTCGAAAGCAACACGATCCAGACCGCCCGCGCCGGATCGATCCAGAGCGAGCAGCCGGTGAAACCCAGGTGGCCCACCGACTCGCGCGGGAGCCGCCCGCCCGCCTGCGAGCTGGTCTGCGCCGGCCCGTCCCAGCCGAGCCGCCAGGTCGATCCAGGGACCCCCGAGGGGGACCAGAAGGTCCGCACCACGTCGCGCTCGACGAGCGGCGGGTGGGTTGCCTCGCCGCGCCAGGCCGCGGTCAGTGCGCCCGCGATACGCCCAATCTCGGCGGCGTTGCTGAACAGCCCGGCGTGTCCGGCGATGCCCCCCATCGCGGCGGCGTTCAGATCGTCGACCTCGCCCAGCACCAACCGCCGCCGCTCCGGGCAGAGCTGCGTGGCGGCCACCGATCGATCGCCCAGCAGCCGCGCGGGCGCCTCGGGATCGGCCAGGTTCACGAAGGTCGTCGCCGAAAGGCCGAGCGGGTCGGCGATGCGGCTTTGCGTCAGTAGATCGAGGCGCGTCCCGGTGCTCCGCTCTAGGAGCCAACCCAACAAAATGAAGCCGAGATCGGAATAGATTGCCCGAGAGCCGGGCTCATATTCGAGCGGCTCGCGGGCGGCGAGCTGGCAGATCTCCCAGCGCCCGGCGGCCGACTCGGCCGCGCGCCGCCAGAGCGGCCGGTGGGCCGGCAGGCCTGAGGCGTGGCAGAGCAGCTGTCGCACCGTCACCGCGTCGCGCCCGGTCCCGGCGAACTCCGGCAGCCAGCCCGATACCGGCGCCTCCAGCGCCAAGCGGCCGGCGCCCACCTCGCCCATGGCCAGCACGCTGGTCACGAGCGCTTTGGTCAGCGAGGCCAGGTCGTAGACCGTATCGGCAAATGTCGGCAGCCGCCGCGGAAGGAGCTGGCGAGATCCGAACGCCTCGTGGAACACCGTCTGGCCCTCCGCCGCCACCAGCAGCACCAGGCCGGGGACGGTGCAGTCGGTCACCGCCTCCTCGCAGAGCCGCCGCGCGGGATCGAACCTCAGCTTCACCGTCCGGGACTATACGGCAGCTGCCGGACAGGTGGGCTCCGGGCTGTCCGCCGCGCCGGTCGTGGGGGACCGTTACCGGCGGGCCGCCCTCGGCGTCGGCCGTCGGGTCTGCGTGGGTTGTGATGGACCCGCCCCCAGGTTCCGGTTTAGCCTGCGAAGCTCCCCGTATGAAGTTCGGCCAGTATGAGCTCCTCGAGCCGATCGCAATCGGCGGCATGGCCGAGGTCTTCAAAGGCCGGGTGGTCGCCGCCGAAGGCTTCGAAAAGTTCGTCGCCATCAAGCGGATCCTCCCCGACCTGGCGGAGGACGAGCGCTTCGTCAAGATGCTGCTCACCGAGGCGCGGATTCATTCCGCGCTCTCGCACCGCAACATCGTCCAGATCCACGACCTCGGCATCTCGGAGGATGGGCAGTACTTCATCGTCCTCGAATTCGTCGAAGGCTACGACCTGCGCATCATCAGCGAGCAGCTCACCGCGGAGGGCGAGATCATTCCGGAGGCGCTGTCGCTGCACATTGCGTCCGAGATCGCGCAGGGGCTGCATTTCGCGCACGAGATGCGGGATCCCGACGGGCTGCCGCTGGGGCTGATTCACCGCGACGTCACGCCGTCGAACATCCTCATCTCGTTTGCGGGCGAGGTGAAGCTGTCGGACTTCGGCCTCGCCAAGCGGCGCCACGATCGATCGGTGGTGGGGAGCCTCAAGGGGAACCTGTCGTACATGTCGCCCGAGCAGGCGATGCAGGGGACGCTCGATCGGCGGACCGACGTGTTTTCGCTGGGAGCGGTGCTGTTCGAGATGCTCACCGGACGCCGGCTGCGCGAGATCACCAACGAGGTGGCCGCCTTCAGCCATGTCGCCTCCGGCGTCGTTCCGTCGGCACGCCAAATTAGGCCCGATCTGCCGGTGGCGATCGAGCGGCTCCTCGATCGAGCGCTGGCGGCCGATCCCGCGCAGCGTTTTCCGGACGCCGCCGCCTTCGGGACGGCCATTCGCGAAGTCCTCGGACAGATGAACGTGCCGGTGGGGGCCAGCGATCTGGGGGCGCTCTTGGGGCTGGTCAATCCGCCGCGTCGGCCCCGGCTCTTGATGCTCGAACGCTCGAGGGTGATTCGGCTCGGTCCCGAGGCGCAGGCATTGCGCGAGGCCTTCGCCG
>DASRLC010000049.1:0-5711 GCA_035648655.1 Polyangia bacterium | reverse complement strand
ACCGCGGCCAGCGCCAGCGCCCGGGCCGCACGCCCGGCACGCCCCGCGGACGCCCGCCGTCCGCTCACAAGGTGACGCCGCTGAGCGTCGCCTGCACGGGCTTGATCGAGCCGTTGTCGACGAAGTTCGGCGTCAGGATCGACTGGTCGATGCCCAGAGCCGCGCCCAGGGTCTTGGCCGCCGAGACCGCGGTGTCGGCCTGGGCGATGTCGCCGCCGGTCGCCTTCGCGGCGCCGGTGGTCGAGTCGATTCCGGTCGCGCCGTAGACGCTGCCGGTGATGACGCCGGTGCCGCCGGTCTGCCCCGGCGCGATGTTCTTGCCGATCATCACCATCACGCAATGGTTCCCGAAATGGTCGCGGCCACCCAGCGCCTCGACCTTGGCCGTGCCGCTGAGATCGCGGCCGAAGACGTTCATGGTGGCGAAGGTGACGCTGTCGGTGAGGCTCAGCGACGCCAGGGCCGCTTGGACCGCCGCGATGCCGGGAACACCGCGCCCGGTGCTGTCGTGGTCGGTGTGATCGAAGGTCTCGGAGGCCAGGTTCGCGTCGGTGTGGTTGTCGCCGCCGAAGGGGATGTGCAGCGTGATGACCGGCGCGACCTTGGCGGCGATCAGGGCCGCCGCCGCCAACGCCTGGCCGTGGACGTCGTCGGTGGTGATCGATGCCAGTGTGGTGGCCAGGCTCTCGGCGAGCTGGCGAACTTGGGATTGGCTGGCAGCCATGGCGTCCAAAAAGGCCGACTGCTCCGGCGTCCCGTCGGCTTTGAACAGCGCGTTGAGCTGGTTCAGCGTGGTGTCGCGCAGCGAGCGCAGCTTGACCACCGGGTCGGTGGCCGAGCCCGTCAGGAGCTGTTTGAGCTGCGTCGGCGAGATGGCCGGCAACGTGCGCCCCGTGAAGGAGATCATCTCCAGCGCGTTGCCCGCCGCGCCGACCGCCACCGGCTCCGACTGCACCGTGCCCAGGCAGGGGAAGAGGTGCTTGGCGTAGATCGACGGCACCATCTCGTTGTTGGCGGTCTGGCCCAGCAGACGCATCGCCTTGGGGTGATCGCCGTGGACGGTGGCGCCGCTGGCATAGTGGAAGAAGTTGGTGCGCGCCAGCGTGGCCGCCGGCAGGGCCGCCCAAGGCGCCGCCGCGGTCACCGAGTTGCCCCCCAGCATGAAGCTGGTGGGCGCCATCGTGGCGTCGGTGGGGTGCATCATGGCGGCGTTGCCGTAGGTACCGGGGCAGTTGCAGGAGATCGAATCGCCCGCGCTCGAGCAGCTCATGATGAGGTACTGCGCCTTGCCCTGGTTCGACAGCGCGCAGGTCATGTCCTGCGCCGAGGCCTTGCGCGGGTTGGCCAGGAACCAGACCGGCAGCCCGGTGGCCATCGCGCGCAGGCCCACGTAACCGGCCCCGAACAGGCCCGTCAGCAACGTCTCGCGTCGGTTTAGGGGTTTCATCGTTTCCTTCTCAAATGCCCAGGGCCAAGGAGGTCGGGGATTGGCAGGCGGCAGAGAACGTCGAGCGCAGCGCGCTGGTCGCCGTGGCCTTGGCCGCGATGGCGGCCGCGTAGTGGGCCTGCAGCGCCGAGAGCACCGCCGCGTAGTGCGGGTCGGAGGCCGGCACGCCCATGATGTTGACGACCATGTCGGAGATGGCGGTCTGGTAGCTGGTGCTGGAGTAGACCGTGCCGGAGGTGGCGTCGACGACCTGGGCCGCCACCGCCTCGCAGACCAGCTCGCTGGCGGCGCGATAGAACAGGTTCGGCTCGGACGACGTGACCGGCAGCTGTGACCCGCGGCTGAAGGCGTCGGCGTCGATCGAGCTGGCCAGCCGGTTGAGCGCGGTCGTGACCCCGGTCGGGGTCGGCATGAGGATCTGGCAGATATCGGGCTTGCCGAGCCGGTTCGACAGCGACGCACAAAGTTGATCGCGGCGCGTGATGCTGATCGTGACTCCGTCCTGGTCGAAGGTGGCCGTGTCGGCGGCGGAGCTCACCAGCGGCGACGAGAAGAGCTGGCGCACCAGCGTTGGAAAGTCGTAGTTGGCATTCTGGAATGCCAGCGCAACCCGGCGCATCTCCGGGTCGGTTTCCTCGCACTCGGCCGAGTTCGCGAAGAAGCAGAGCTTCTGGGTCATCGCCATCGCGAATCGGTTGACGGTTTGCCCGGCCACCTGCGTGTCGGTGACCTGCCCGACAAAGGTGCCGAAGTCGACCAGCGTGGTCCCGTTCTGCGTGACGTTGCCGAAGCCGAAGCTGGCGTTGCCGGAGATCGCGGCGCCGACTTGGTCGTTGTAGTCGTAGGAGTTGCCCCAGAACTGCCGCATTGGATCCAGCGATTTGTGGCAGGCGTAGCAGACCGTGCCGGTGACCGCGTGTGTTCCGTCGAGGCCGATCGCGCTGGGCGGGGTCGGGATGGCGGCCGTGGCGTCGGTGAACCCTTCGTTGAGGGCGCCCAGCAAGGCCTGGTTGGCGGTCACGCGGTGCTGATTGCTGTCGTTGGTGTTCCAGATCGCCAAGAACGACGGCGTCGTGAAGAAGCTGACCCGCGGCAACTTCGACGGCAGCGTGGTCGCGGCGCGCAGGTCCGGCAGATCGTACGACTTGATCGGCGTGCCGGTGTTGGTGATCGTGACCAGGCGCCAGTCCGAAGTGTCGGCGGGCGTGATATACGGCTGGATGGCGTGCTCGAAGCAGCCGAGGTCGGTCGATCCCTGGCCGTTGTTGGTCGAGTCGCGATCGACCACCCCGAGAAGGACGTGGAACAGGTTGGTGTTGCCGGGATAGGTCGAGATCTTGGTGGAATCTCCGGCGCAGGTCGTACCGCTCGGCCCCTTGCCGGTGGTCGTCGTGGGTGCGGCGTAGCCCCAGATCATGTAATTGGGGCTGGCGGGGTTCAGCGTGTCGGCCAGCGCCGGGCGCGTGCCGTGGTTGAATTGCCAGTTGAAGGTGTGGATGTCGTACGGCATCTCGATCTGCATGTACATGCTCATGAGCGCCGTGGTCATCATGAATTGCTGGGTGGTCAGGATGTTGGTGAACGGCTGACCCGACGAGATGATCTGCAGGCAGGTGCGCGCAAAGCTCTGCTGCATGTTCTGGAACAACATCGGAAACGCCGTGTCGCCGAAGATGCCGTACGGCAAGTCGAAGGCCCCCGGCCGCATGCGCAGCTGGAACTCGAAGTTCAGCACCGCCAGCGAAGACTGCTGAAAGGCATTCGAGAAGAAGAACATCATCTTGTCTTGGTACTGCGGCAACGCCATCCAGCCATTGATGAGCGTCTGAAGCGCCGTGGGATCGGTATCGGCCGCCACCTCGGCGTCGGTGGGCGGCAGGCCGGTCAGCACGTTCTTGATCTTCCGCAGCGCCGCGAAGCTCGACAGCGGGGTCGTGAACCCGCCGCCGTTGCCGGCCGCGCCGCCGTCGGTGCCATAGGCGGCGCCCGCCCCGGTGGTTCCGGATCCCCCGCTGCCGGTACCGGCGCCCGAGCCGGGATTGCCGGCGGCGCCGCTGCCGGCCCCGGCGCCGCTGCCTTCGGCGCCGATGGTCCCCTTGCAGGCGCCCAGCGCTCCGCCCAGAACCAACATGGTGCCCAACAGGGTGCCGATGCGCGCAAAGAGCTTCATGCGTTCCTTGGTTGATACAAGGGCAGCACGCGCCGGGAGTGGTGCGTTTGATTTTGCCAGGGTTCGGTCCCCGGCGGAACGTGACCAGGCGCGCTCGCTTACAGCCGCCTAGGGTGTGGTGACCGCTCCCACCTGCGCCAGGCTGACGCCCGCATCGTCCATATAGATGACCGAGTCGACCGGCGACAGATTTTCACTGACGCTGCAGGGGGTGAAGTAAACCGTCTGGTTGAAGCCGCTCGGTCGGTGCAGATCGTATAAGAGCTGCCCGTCGAGCCACAACGTGAACCGCCCGGTATCGTCGGCCACGTTGCGGAAGAAGGCCACCAACTGGAACCACGCGCCGACGGGGACCGGGACCGCCGGATCCGGCGTGGGCGCGCGCAGATACTGCGGCCGGTGATCGAAGACGGTCAGGATCATGTCGCCGCCCGGCACGCTGCGAATGTCGACGTCCAAGAGCTGCGAGATGGTGGTGGGATCCTGCGGCACCGGCGCGCGGATCTGCATGATGATCCAGTCGTCGGTGGTCTGGTAGGCGCGCGGCAGGTAGTACCAGGCGCTGTAGTAAGCCTCCTCGGGGTAGTCGTCCGAGCGCCACAGGCGCGCGGTCTCGTAGCTGGTGACGGCCGCATTGCTCAGCTTCACGGAGTATTTCCCGCTGTGGGCGAAGTCGGTCGACACCGCCAGCGAGGTATCCGGCATGTCGGCAGAGGTGCCGCCCTTGTCGCCTTCGGTCCACTCGCTCAGATCGCCGGTCTCGTGCTGGGCCAGCCAGAGAAACTCGCTGCCCAGATTCAGCCGCGGGGAGCAGGCCGGCGCGGCGGCAGCCGCGGCCACCAGAGCGAGCCTGACGCGCCAACCAACCACCATGGCTCTCATACTAGTCGATCGCTGCGCGCACAATCGGTAGTGTAGCGGCATGGTGCATCCGCGGCGGGTGGCGTCTCCGTTGCTGGGTTGGCCGCTCGGGTGCTTGTGGTTGACGCTCGGTTGCGGCGGCGGCGGCGCGCCCGCGGCGTCGCCGTTCGGCACCGCCAATTTGGCGCTGAGCTTCGACGGCGTCACCCAGTACGCGACCGCCGGCAACGGGGGCTTCCCGGCCGCCGGCGCGCTCCAGACCGTCGAGATGTGGGTCGATTTCCCGGCCCCCACCGCCACCACCACCGCCGACTTTCTGACCATGCGGATGGATCTGACCAGCGGGATGGAGATCGGAATCCACGACGGCGCGCTGGCCGTCTGGCGGGTCTACGTCGATCGCGTCTTGGCGCAGGCTCCGGCGTTGCCGTCGGCCAACAGCTGGCACCACCTGGCTTACACCTATGACCTGACCAACAACACCCTGTACGTCGATGGCGTGTCCGTCGACGCCGAGACGACCCCAACCGACGATCGCACGCCCAGCTCGGTCTGGCTGGGAACGCTCGACGGCGCCAGCCAACTCTACGCGGGAAAGTTGGATGAGATCCGCGTCTGGACGTTGGTCCGGTCGCGGGAAGAGATCCAGGCCGACATGAAGCACAGCCCGCCGGGTGCGGTCCCGGGGCTGGTCGCCTACTGGACGTTCGACGACGGCGGCGACACCGGACAAGCGCTCGACGCGTCGGGCTCGGGCAACGACGTCACGCTCGGCGACGGGCTCACCGCCAACATGCCGACCCGCGTCCCGTCGACCGCGCCCGACGGCCAATAGCACCGGCGCTTCACAACGAAGCCGAGAGCCCGAGCGTCGCGCCCAGCCACAACGCGGGCGTGTCGCCCAGGGTCGCCCCCAGCGGCGTGGTGGCGATCTGGTAGCGGTGCGGAAACACCAGCGCCGCCAGGCCCACGAACGGCACGGCGCGCGCCGATGGCCGGCCGAAGCGCAGGATCCCACCCAGGCGGGCGCCCAGATCGAGCCGCGTCCCCGACTGCGGCATCAACGTGTTCAGTCCCTCGGCGTGGAAGATCGCCGCCGCGATGGCCGCTTCGCCGTCCAGCTCCCACCCGGCGAGCGCGCGCGACAGACGCAGCCCGACATCGACCGGAACGCGCACCTCGCGCCCAAGGAGCCCGTCCTTCGAGAAGCTGGCCCGCGGCTCGACGCCCACC
>DASRLC010000048.1:0-46833 GCA_035648655.1 Polyangia bacterium | reverse complement strand
CCGCCCCCCCGCGCGATCGAGCTCCGGTCGAAGCTGGTCGAACAAGATGACGAATCACCTCAAGCCGGTGGGTCGACTTGAGGTAATTCGTCATGGGAGCGGGTGTCCTGTCGGCTCGCGCCGCTTGGGTCTCGATCGTGATCGGGCCGACTTTGCCGATCGCACGGGCCGGCGATCGTCAGCGCGCGGGGGGCCCCGTGCAGGGTCGACCGTCGGGGTGGACTCCGGGTCGGCCGCAGCGAGGGCACTTGGCGTTGAGGTAGGGATCTGCCCCAGGCCGGAAAGCGGCGATCCCTTCAGGGGTCAGTTTGAACTCGTCGACGCAGGTGTCATGCAGCCATGCGTCCTTGAGGGTGACATGGATGCAGCGACCGGTGACCAGAGCGTGGCAGTGCCGACAGGTGGGAACGGGCGCGCCGGGCCAGAGCTTGATGCAGTCGGCGCAGGTGACCTTCGACCAGTCCCCGGAAAAAACGTCGTCAGTGCGGGCGAGGCCACACGCGGTCGAGCGGACCTTGTGGTTGTTCGGCCCGGACGGTGGCGGCGGCCGCTTGGAGGCCTCGAGGCAAGCTGGGCACGCCACCCTCGACCAAGCTCCGGAGAACGCGTCGACGCGCCGGGCACGGCCGCAATTGGTGGAGGTCACCTTATGGGTGGGCTGGCTGACAGGCACGAACCGGCAATACTGAACGGCTGCGCAGGCCCATTCAAGGGGGGCCCGTGACGAAGTTGGGATAGCCGGTGGGTCAGCGATGCCGGAGGCGCTCGGCGAGCTTAATCGCGGCGGCAAACACCATCGCGTTGGGCGGTGGCGCGCACGGGCCGCGCCTCGCAGAACTCGGAGCTGGAAGGTACTGACCCTGAAGCCGTCGCGGAGCTACTTCTGGCGCCGCCGGAATTCTCCTCATGCCGCCCTCGCGCGCTCTCCCGGTGCCGGCGCCTGGAAGGAGATCGAGGACGAGAGTGCGTTCTCCCGATTTCGCAGCTCGAGATCCGCGGCGAAATTATTGACCAGGGCACCTTTGGTGTCGGTCACCGAAGCGAACGATGGAACGGCCGCCGGCAGAGGAGCCAGAGCCACTGGGGCCTGGGCGGCCCCTTTACAGCTATTTAGGTCTTCGCGCACCATCGCCGGCACTTTTCCACCTCTAAGGAGACACCGCATGCCGACCGCACTGTCGAAGTCCGCGCTGATCGAGTCCATCACAAACCTCCAGACGGACGGCACGACCAAGCGCCAGGTGAAATCGATCGTCGAGGCGCTCGTCACGGTGGGGCACAAGGAGATCAAGAAGTCCGGCGTGTTCGTCGTACCTGGGTTCGCGAAATTCGTGGTCGTGAAGAAGCCCGCCACGAAGGCACGAAAGGGAATCAATCCCTTCACGAAGGAGCCGACCGTCTTTAAAGCGAAGCCCGCGAGGAAGGTCGTGAAGGCGCGACCGGTCAAGGCCGTGAAGGACGCAATCGCCTAGGCGCCCCGGGACGCGAGCTCGCGTTAGAGGCGTAGGTCCCGCTTGGCGGCGAGCAGCGTCTGGTCGAGGGCGAAGGTCGGCTTGAAGAGGACGCGATAGCCACGCTGGACGAGCTCATGTCCAATGGCGGCGACGACGTGGGTTTTGCCTCGGCCGGGCAGCCCGAACACCAGGAGATTCTCGTCGCGCTCGACGAAGCGGGTCGTTCCGACGCCGACGCGACGATCGGACTGTCGAACGGCGGAACGTTTGGCTAGAGTTGCATCCCATGTCCAGTTCTGACCGTCCCGCCGGCTACAAGCTCATCGAAACAGGTGCGCTCGTCGAGTTCGAGATCGTCGATACGAAGGTTGAGCCTGCGGCTGACGGCGAGACCTCGTTCGTGCGGATCGCGCTTCAACTCGGCGGCTTGGACGGCGGGGACGGCGAGGATCAAGTCGAATGGGGTGCCTTCGGGGTCATCTTCACGCTGGCCGCACTGTCGTTCAACGACGCTCGGCCGCGCGGCAACTCTGACGCCGACTTCGTGGAAAAGGACGAGTTCACGGTTGCCGATCTCTTCGACTGCCTGTCGTTCGTCAGGGGCGAGCTCCACTTTGACGCCGACTATGTCCACGGCCGGTGCATGAAGACGGACATAGTCGTCCAGTCCGATGGGCAGGTCATCCTCCAGACGCGGGCCAGGGGCGAGTCGGCGCTGCGATGGGTCGAGCGGCTTCAGGGTAAGAAGGCCCTGGAAGTCGTGAACTGAGGCGGGTAGGCGGGCCTGGGGCCAAAAGACGTGACCTCGGACAACCATAGGTCTCGACGATGGCGCACGGCCATTCACGAGGGGGGTCACGTGCTGATGGCGGTCGAAGAGGGATGTCCGTTCGCAGAAGTTGCGCTCGCCAGAACTGCCGACACCAACGGAGCCATGAGCCAAATCAGCGTTCGCCGCGGCGACGACGAGGCGGTCCGAATCGCGCTTGGTGGGATCGTCGCGGTTCGGCTTTGCCGCTCGCGATGGTACTGGCAACTCTTCGCCGGCGCTTACAGCGACCTCGGGATCGTCGCCGACTTTTTCCGAGGGACCAAGGATGCCAAAGAGGGGGTCGAGTTCAACGTCAAGGCGACAGCGACTGCCATCTCGTCCAACTGGGCCGCCGTCGAGAACTTGGCGGGCACATTGGTGGCGCGCCGAGGCCTCTCACACCAGACCGCGTCGGCGATCGCGGCCAGTCCTCGACTGCCACGTCGGCCTCTGGCGTTGCACGCCACGGCGGCGCCCGGCCGGGGTCGGAGGTGGATCACGAGCTTCGCCCTCGGCGCGTCGATGTGTATCAGGAGTGTCATGGCTGCGTACTATACGGATGTTCAGGTCGCGCGGGTCAATCCTTAGTTGCTCTTCTACGAATTCACCTTATGGGCGGGCCGATTGGCGGGCACGGCCGGATCCGTTCACCGAAGGCCACCTTTTGAGCTTGAAATCCAGTGCATGTGGTGTAGCTTTAAACTACAGCGATGCCAGGGCCCAAGACGCGGGAGGAGGCACGAAGATGGGCACGAACAGCGATGAAGGAGGGATGGTTCCGCGCGTCGCGTCATTTCGACGAGCGCTGCCTGAAGCGTCAGGTCACGATCGTCGACGTTTCAATCGTGTTTATGCGATGCAGATCGATCGAGCCGTTTGATGAGCCGTCGAGGCATGACGGAACCTGTTGGCGGGCGCACGGTTCGAATGTCGACGGGACGATGGAGATAGCGGTGGGATTCGAAGCATTCATTGGCAACGATGGTCAGGAGGAGATCGTCCTCTGCACGGTCCTTCCTCCACGGGAGAAGCGATGAAAGTTGCCGCTCAAAAGAAGAAGGTAGCTCGGCCCATGGCCTGCGACTGCGGCGGTCATCTGCACCCCGCGAAGCTGGCATCCTACGACTTTTCAAAATACGTAGGGTTCAAGGTCACCCTCACGGGAATGGACGGGCTGAAATGCGACAAGTGCGGCTGGGAGACCATTGACGGGCACGCGATCAACCTCGCCATGGATCACATGGTCGTCACCTTCGCAGGGTTTCCGAGACGGCTGAATGGGATTGAGGCCAGTTACTTCCGGCGCAGGCTCGGGGTTACTCAGGAAGAACTTGCGAGCCGAATGGGAATCGTGCGTGAAACCGTCGCGAAATGGGAATGTGGAGATCAGGTCATCTCCCCCCAACACGATTTCATTCTGCGGGTACTGTCGCTGACCCGGATGATCGCAGCCGGACGGATATCGCGGAACTATGCGGAGAAGATCATGGCCGAAATTCGCGCGGTCCGATCAGACCCTCCAGAGGAATCGTCCCCGATCAGCCTTTCCGGGATCGATGCCATGAAGATTGCAGGGACTCCAGCGCGCGCTCATGAACGCCGCCAGGCCGCAGGATAGGCGGATGGATAGGAACAGCCGGGCGAGCTACATCCCCTTTAAATTAAATCCCATGATTGAGTGGTACGACGCTCTGGGCACGATGGAAGACACCCGAGCCGAGATGGAAAGGGAATATTGGAAGTGACCGTCACAGTCGGAGCGGACACTGGGTCTCTGGTGACGGCATGAGGTTGCGGGGAATCATTTCATTCTTCGGGGTCGACCTTGGGGCGGGTCGCGCCGTGAAACAGCGGCGCGAGGAGATGGGAGCCGCCCTGAGACGGCTCGTCACTTACTGGGATCGGATCGACGCTCCCTTAGTGAGCGTTCTTCCCATCGAGTACGGCGCCGAGTGGGATGAATTGGTGCGCGAAGGCATCGCCAGTCGAACACCGGTTCCCGACCACTTCCTCCGCGGCGTGATCTTCGGCGACACCATTCTTCAATCCGAGGGGGTGGTGTACCAGCAGCGTCGGCAGCTTGAACCGGGTGCTTGGGCGGTCGCGAAGACCAGCGGCGGCTCGGGCGTCTGGCCGGAACCTTTCCCGGACACCGAGGCGCTGGCTTTTGATCTAACGGAATGTCTTCCTGTCCCGTCGGTACAGGTACCCATAGCGGCGATCTTGGACTTCAAGCGGAGGCGCCAGGACGAACTCCATGCATTCCGGGTCCACATGGACGGTCTGCGGGAAGCAGTTCTGAAGGCAGGTGATCAGGCGACGCAGATGCGATCCGTGATGGATCACATCGATAAGGCGATAGCCGACCTCTGCAAGAGCATGAGCGAGTCGTTCACCGTCTCGATCATTCGCAGCGTGCGGAGCCTCGTAGCCATCGGAAGCGGGGCGGCGCTGGGCGCCATTGCCTTACCTACGCACAAAGTCGTTGGCGCCGGTCTGGGGGCCGGAGCGACATTGGGTATCTCCCACCAGAAGACGAAAAAACCGGCCGGCGCCCCAGATGGAGAGCCATTCGCGTACGTTCAGAGCGTGGTCGGACTGGATGTCACCTATCGCTGAACGGACCAACGACCGCTTCTCTCCGTCAGCCCGAGTCACAACTGGCGCTCTAGAAACGTCCCGGGCGCCGACTACTGGAAGAACCCGTAGCGGCTTGATATCGCGATGGGGTGGTTTGGCGTTCGCCCGCCAGAAAGTCGTCCGGGTAGCGTCGCCGCTCCACGCGCTCGTGCTCGACCACGGAATCCGCGTTGGATCGCTCGTCCTCGAGGAGGTCGTCCGCTCGGGTGCGCTCGAGCTCGGACTGGCTTCGGCGGCCGTCGACTGCGGGCGGCGCTCGCCATCGGCGTCGTCTCGCGCCGTCTGGATGACTTGGTCGGCACGCTGCCGGGCGATCCGGACCACCTCGTCCGCCGCCTCTTCGACCGTCTCCCGCTCCTTCGCGATGGCGATATACAGTCGTTCGTCGATTGACGAGGCGCGCCGCGACCCCCGCGGTAGCTCAGACGACTCGGCTGCTCCGAAGACTACGAGGCCAGTCTCCCCGCTCCCCGGACCGACCTCACCGTGTCTTCGATAGTGACCATCAACGACCAAGCAGTCTTTCGAGTGCACCACGAATTCGCTTTTCGACCGTGCCTTTGGCCACCTGGACTTCCGAGCCGAGGGCGAGCTCAACACGGACGAAGCCAATAGCGATCGTTATTTTGCCCGTTGTTGGCTTGCTGAACTCATAGACATCACCGTGCCAGGATCCATCGAGACCCAACGAGGCTCGCATCCTAACGAGAGCATCGTGGGCGGCCGCCCGAATGGCGTCAAGGTCCAGCGGGTGGTTCTTAGTGATCTCGACCTTGGTCACGGTGACGCCCCCTTTCGAACAGCGAGATCGCTAGGATGAATAAAGCCCAGCTTCCGCATGAAGTCACGAAAAGTCGACCCAATCAATCACCACAGTCGTGGGCGACACGATCGACGTCTTGGTCAGCTTTTGTTGGTAGGTATCGTTTTCGATCTCAAAGGTACTTCCCTCCGCCACGTTGAACTCTTGTGTTCCAGTTGCTGCGATGCACTCGGTGAAGCTCACCGGACAGAACGCCGGCAACTCGTTTGAGCCGGCCTCAGCGGCCCACACTGCGGACGAGCCGATGAGACGAACATTAGTGGGAGCATAAATAGGGCAGGCCGGCGCTCCTTTATTGGTGCCGTAGTTGTAGAACCACGCTTTGGCCGTTGTCGGAGAGTCGGCGCAGACCACGACACTAATCAGGTCACCCGTCGACATCTCGAAGTCTATAGGCTCCGAATCTGCGGGGTACCACTCGGTAAATGCCGACCATTTGGGGGGCCCGCTCAAAGGATCGGCTTGGACCTCCACATATATACCCGCCTGAAGCAACGAGTCGTCAACGCCACTTGAAAGGCCGACCCAGAATCCGGCAAACATCTCTTCTGCGGGATCTCCGGCTGCTGGCCAGATAGCGGGCACCTGCCACTTAGCGGATATATAATATGCTGGTCGGCTTGCACTCGTATCAACCTGGACTCCACCCCAACTGTATTGCGCGACCCCGAAATCGCGTCCTTGGCGCCGTCGGATGGGCTTCTGACCTGGCCTGATCGGGTCGCCCGACTTGGGCCGGATGATATCCGGCCTCCGAGCCATAACTTCTGTCCACAGTTGCGCGATTCGCGGATGCGTATGAGGGTTTGGCCGTCGAGGATAGCCGTACCCTAGAAGGACATCGTCGGCTGCGTCGAGGGGGTTCCAATCGCGAGGTGGCAGCTGAAACGTCTTGCTGCTGTGGATCGCGTCAGAGTCAGGTCGTCTTGTGCGAGTCACTGGTTTCTCCCTCCTCGAGCTGCGAAGATCCTGGTTTTACTAGGGGTAGGCGGAAGAAGCGCGGTTTTTCCCGCCCGAGCCGGTATCCGAACGCCCGATAATCTCCGATCCGTCAACTGCGCGACAGCCTCCCAGTCTTCCCACCCTCGGCAGGCGCGCCGGACGGTGCACCCGCAATCGCGAAGCCGGTTCGATTGTTGTGAGACACGAAGGGAGGCGCGGATCGACGTCCGATACGTTCGAGAATGGCGAACCGTGCTCCCATCGGTTCGTTAACGTTCCACCCTGGCGATATTTCATTCCGCGGCGATATCTCCGGAGAGCCTCGCTGCGCTGAACGCTGCTCATCTTGCCCATCCCGAGCGTTCCCGCGCGCTGTCGAGTCCGCGATCGATCGATCCCAGCTAGGCTCTCCTAACATTCGAGTGGGTGCCGAATCGGCCTCATGACGCGACGCGCTCCGGCGGAGACCTGCTCTCCCTGCCGTCGTGGTGCCTCCCCGCATTTGGAGCGGACAGGAAGTCTTCGGCCACTACTACGTCATTGACATATATCGGTCACTGACGTAGACTTTGCCTGTGATCGCGATAGCCGAGACGACTTACTATTCCAAGCGAGCCGACGCGATCATGAGCGAGACGACGCGTGGCCTGTCCTTTTGCTCGAGGTTTTCGCCAAGAACGAGAAGGAGAACCTCTCGAAGGCGCAGGTAAACACGCTCGCAAGGCTGGTCACAGAGCTTAAGACCGCCCGTAAGGGCTGATGAAGAAGGAGAAGGACATGCGTAAGGAGAACTTCGAGGGCATCGCCTCTGGCCTCCGCCAGGCGATCGCACACGCCAAGGGCGAGGCGCACGGCCTGACGATCCATGAATTCCCGGACCTCGACGTCGCGACAGTACGCGCGAAGACGAAGCTGTCGCAGGGAGACTTCGCGCGCGCATTCGGCGTCGCAATTGGCACGCTGCAGGGTTGGGAGCAGAAGCGGCGCCGTCCGGAGGGACCCGCGCGCGCTCTGCTGACGCTCATCGACCACGATCCGATCTCTGTGGTCAACACGCTGGCCGCGGCCCGCCAAGGAGTGAAGCTCGCGGGCATCGAAGCCGGGCGTCGGGCCAAGCCGCGCGTCGGCCGAGTCCGCCACGCGGGTTAGGCGCCGGGTGGCGACGGCCCGTTCGCGGGGTTGCCTTTAGTACCTATTGAGGGTTCGTCTCAGCCCCGTCATAAGTTACCCGGTGATGGCTGCTCAAGACACCGGGAACCCGGCGCGGGTGGTCACCCGCCAAGAATTGGAACGGATGGTCCAACAAGGCCTCCTTGCCCTCGACACGAAGGTGATCCGGGACGGCGAAGGGTTCGCGACGGCGATCGGCTCCCGTCCTGAGTTTCGACATCTCGTCACCCGACCTTGAAAGCCAGAACCGCCGGTTGTTCGCCAGGATTCTCGACCTAGCGGCGAGGCCGACCCCGTCTCGCGGGTCCTGGCTGTCGCGTCGGGCGCAGTCACCATCCACATGATCGTCGGCGCGAAGTGATAGAAGGTGCCACCGACGGAGCTGCAGCGGCGCCGGCGCCGAATCCCGCGAAGACTCAGGAGCCGGCCGCCGCTGCAGCGCTAGCGGCGCCCGCCCGAGTCAGTACGGCGAGGTGATACTAGCCGCGGTACACTCCGCGAACTCTCAGGAGGAGCTACGGAAGGGAAGTCTTGGAGCGGCAGGACTGAAGCTCGTGGTGTTCGAAAGCAACGGCGAGATGATCGTACCTTTCTACACGTCGGCGAAGAAGCTCGAGGGAGCCCTGGAAAAGCACCTAGTAGGGCGGGTCAGGCTGCAGGCGCGGGACTTTTTTCGCATGGCGAGCAAAGCGCGCAGCGTCCTGAACGCCGGCGACGACGAACAGTGGACGTTCTGTCCGGCGGACGTGGCGGCACTCCTGGCCCCGCCAGGGGTCGACACGGCGGTTCTTCGATCCGATGGAGTCGGAGCTCCTTCCGCCGTCTCGGGACGCCGTGCCAGAGACGGTGCTGGCGGCTCTTAGATCGTTCTATTCGAAGCACACACGGGAATCCGGGCAGCGTACGTGCTCGTCGCGCGGTCACGGTCAGGCGGAGCGATCGATGAACCCCTCGTCGTGATGGAGATGGATGTTCCTGATGAGTTGTCGCAGGTGGTGAAGGGCATGCCGTTGGTGGTCCAAAACATCGAGGGGGCGAGACCTAACCTCTTCAGGCTGGTGACACTGCTCCCCGGCGAGAGTACACCGGTCCGAAAGTTCATTGAGTCCGTCGCTCCCGCTCCGTTCTATCGGCGAGCGGGGGAATACCACCCGGTGGGGAGTGCGGTTCGGACGCACGACAACTGAGCCTCAAGGGCGGCGGCCGCGGCGGTCGGCACCCTACGACGCAGCAGTGTCACAGCGGCGCCAGGTTCGGTCCGGTCGCGTGAAAGCGAGGAGCGCGCGCAGATGCCACTCGCGGGCGGCTTTGGCGGTCGGGTGAAGTTGAACGAGCAGAGGTTCTGTTCCGCACCTGTGTGCTCTGATTACTGCCGTCTCCCAAAGGAGAGGAGGCCCAGAGAGGTCTTCCTCTCGCCTGCCATCAAGAGCCCTAAACCAGGTCAAGATTCTCATGTCTGCACATTCGTGGCGGAGGCCGCGTCCGTTCACTCCGGCGGTGTCGTGCATGGAATGCAGGAAGGCGGCCCACCGGTCGTACTGGTCCTCCGTACACTCGAGAGGCGTACCATCAACGCCCAGCACGAACATGCGGCTGCGTGGCATCGACTGAGATTCTACTCGGTCCGTGACGATCCCATCGCGGGGTACCTGTCCGCCATCGACGCCGCCGCCCGCCTACCCCGGCTGATCTGAGCCCGCAAGGGCTTTCAGGACGCCCCTCGTAGACGGGTTACACTAGACCCGGTGCGAGAGCCCCGAGCTTCGGCGGTGCGCGTGGCTGACGCAAACAATCCCCGTTAGAATACTGCCATATTGAAAAATAGTAAGGTAGTTTACAGAATCTTTGTTATCGGACATTCGTAAGTCCGCGCGGACTCAGGGGTTAGCTGGCAAGAGTTGTCGATGGCCATAGTTCTGTCAACTTGAGCATCAAGAAGCTCCCCGTCCTATTGGCCGTTCCCGCGGAACGGGAGCACCGTCGCCGGATCTGGCTTCTTCGCGTTTCGCACCGCGTAGATGCCCACGAAGGCGCCTTCGGGTTGGGGGGCCATGACGTCGAAGCCGAGGCGGATCAACCTGGAGCAGAACTTGCCCACGTCGTCGAAGTAGCTGGCGGGCTCCCAGATGTGCAGCCAGCCATCGAGTCGCAGGCAGCGGTGAGCCTCGCGGAGGTAGTCTGAGAAGTTCGTGCCCATCAAGGCCAAGCAGAAGATTGCGACGTCTAGCGTCCCCTTCTCCAAAGGCACATGCGCGATGTCGCAGGCGACGACGCGCTGATCGATCGCCACGTGATCGAAGCTGTGGACCTGGTGGCGATCGGAAACGGCCGCCGCGATGAGCGCCTCGCCGCAGCCGAAGTCGCCGACCACCAGACCCTCCCGCTCGGAGAGCCACCGAATCTCCTCCTTGTAGGGAATCACAGGCCAAGACTCACGAAGCTGCTGGTACATCGTGTGGTAGTGAGCCCACTCTTCGGGGTTCTGCGCGAGCCGCGCGTGTGTGGACTCGCTGGAGGCTGAGTACCAGCGGTTGTTCATCTTGGAGAAGTCACCGTAGCGTGCGACCCGGCGCTCGACCTCGCTCGGCTCGCCCGACAGCGGAATCTTGATGACCGGCCGTCGGACCTCGGCGACCTTGCCTGTCTCCAGACGCGTGAGCCAGCCCATGATGTCCTGCTGCGCCTGCGCCGGCGTCCGAAGATTGCCTTCGGGGACGACGCCATCCACGGCAGCGTCGGCGATCGACTTCTTGTACTCCAGGCGGTGCAGCTTCGAATCGCAGTACGACCAGCGCTCGCCTTTCACATTGGCGAACGTCACTGGAATGACGACGCGGACCTTGTCGAACCGGCTGCCCTGCCGATATAGCCGGCCGACGAGCTGCTCGTATTCGGCGTTCGTCCAAGGCAGCGAGTTGATGATCAGCTTGTTGCAGACGTACTGAAGCCCGTTGACCCCAGTCCCGATGCGGCTCGACGCCACCAACACGTCAATCTTGCCGTCGGGCTTCAGGAACTCCTTGAGGTGGTCGCCGTCCGTATCACCCGTGAGGAGCCCGACCCTGTAGCCGGCACTCTGGATCACGTCTCTCAGGGCATCCGCCACGCCGTCGACGTAGTGCGTGTAGATCAAGGTCTTCTCGCCAGGGGACAGATGCTTCAGGATCGTCGGCGCGCGCAGCCGGGTGAGGACCTGTTCCAGCTCGAGCACGGTGCCGCGGCCCACAGCGCGGATCTCATCGAGCGAAGATTCGCAGTCGATCTCCTCCTTGACGACCTCAAGCTGAATTTTGTAGTCCGGTTTCCACCGCGTTCCCAGCGTGACCAGGCGTTGGTAGAGCCGCATGCAATTCTGGACGGTGGCCCGCGTGTCGAGGTCGTCGTGAAGATGGCCCGTGATCATCTCGACGAGGCTCTTTCCCTCCTGCAGGGTGTTGATGACCGGCGTCCCACTCATGCCGAGCACGCAGAGGTCCGGGCACTTCTTCCCAGCCTCGAGGATGAGGCCCTGTACGAGCCGCTTGCGCTTCGACATCTCGGCCCCAGCTTCGCGCTGCTTGGCGTAGTGAATCTCGTCCACGACGATGAAGTCGACGACGTTGCGATCAAGAAAGGCGACGAGCTCCTTCTCCGAGCTGGGCTGCTGGAACTGCTCGTAGTTGAGCACCAGATATCTCGGCGACGCACCCAGCGGGTCGCGCCACTCGGGATACCAGGTCTTCTTGGCGACCTCGGACGCGGGGAAGGCCATCTTGATCTCTTGATCCCAGTTGTCGACGACCGCATTCGGACAACAGATGACCGTGAGACTGGCGCCCGTGACCCGGGTGGCGATGATCGCGCTCAGAGTCTTGCCGGCGCCCATCCCGGACCAGTTGCCGAACCGCCGATCGTTGCGCACGGAGACGGCCACACGGCGCTGCATGAGGTTCGGCGGGGTCACCGGAGCGCCGGGGCCAGGGCGAAAGGCGTACCCGGCCGGAGGCTGGAGCGCGTCAGCCTCGTCGAACTCGGCCAGGAATCGATCGCGAACCAGCGTCGAGTAGACATCCCCGTTGAACGAAGCCGCTTGCTCGCGGGCTTCCGTCGGAGCGACGTAGGCGTGGCGCCAGAGCTTGGCCTTCGCGCTGTCGAGCAAGAACTTCACGGTCTCCGCGTCGGCATTCGCGACGAGGTCGCTATCCAGGGCGGCCAGCGCGTCCCGCGTCTTGACGATCGGCATCTCGTCGTCAGCGGCTGCCACCGCCGCCGTCGCTCCCGTGGCGTCGACCTCGCGGCTGACATCCACGTCTACCCGCTCACCGGCGTCGACCGGCTCCGGCGCCGACGGTAGCGCGAACGGATCCGCCGGCACGACAGGTCTATCCGGCCTCCGGCCGTCGATGATCTCCAGGGTCAGCTCTTTGTCGCCGCCAAACGCGTCGACCAGCGAGGGCTTGCCCTCGGCAAATTTTTCCAGCTCGTCCCGCGGGAAGCGCCCCGTGGAGATCGCCATGACGAAAGGCCGTGAATCCTTGTCCGCGAAGACCCCCGCCTGCATGGCCAGCGCGAACATCTCGCTGGGATTGAACGCGCCGACATGCGAGAGGAGCGACTTAACGAACGACCGCAGGTTTTCGAGCGACCAACCGCCATAGCAGGTGGGACAGCTGCGGCTTCCCCGCGTTCGGGATCGGACGGTCGCCTGGTACTCGTGCCCATTCGGGCAGAGCCACCACGTGTTCATGACGTGTTCGGCATCCACCTGAGCAGGTGTGACTTCGCCGTTGCGCGTCGGGTGCCATTCGGCCGCGACCGACGGGTTCATCGCTTTAAGCGACGTCTTGGCGCCGACGCAGATGGGACAATCGGCGTCCCTCATCATGATGACCGGCGGGCGCTGAAAGTCGTGCCCCTTGGGGCAGCGCCACCAGACCTTCGCCGAGTGCGCGATGTCGACTGTCTCAGGAGAAAGGCTGCCGTTCTTCTCGGCGCTCCAGAGCGGGACCAAGTTGGGTCGCGCCTTGGCGATGGAGCTCATGGTCGGGCCGCGGCGGCAGCTCGGGCACGAAGAGTCGCTGAGCATGCTCCGCGGTGAACGCTGAAACGAGTGCCCGTTTTCGCAACGCCACCAGGCCGGGCGAAAGCTCCGCACTAGGACCGCCGTCGACGCCCCGTTCTTCTTGTCGTCCCAGAGCTTGCTCAGCTGCGGGCTATCGACGATCGAGTCAGCCACGTTCTGCCCCCATCACGCACCAGGCGGTTCGATGCAGTCGTCACTTGTCCAGCGTGGATCGCGTGCGTCGAGCCCCTTCGGCACGCCGGGGCCCTGAACCTTCCTGCCGCCCGCTTCGTCCTCCGTGACGAGCTTGTTGAGCTCGAGGAGGAACTCGGTCGCCTCTTGATCAGCTGGCATGCCGTACGCTTGCCGAACGGCATCGTCCAGGGCCGCTTGCGCGTCCTTAAGCGGATGCCGACCGGTAATCTCGGCGGCTTGGTACAGCGCTCGGAGCGACCAACCGTTCTCTTTCATGAGCGCTTCGCGGACACAGCGAAGGTTCCGGGCCCCTTCGGCGACGGTCGCGACCTCGTTCTCGCTTGGCTCCTGCGGCCACGGGAAGGTTGTCCACACGGCACTCGTATATCGAATGTCTGCCCGAACTTTCCCGCCTTTCGCCTTCGTCCATTCCCAGTGCAGCCCAGACTGGATGATGCCGAAGCTGTAGTCGTCGTCGAAGGCGAAAATCTGCATGGTGTTCGTGGGCACGAACTTGGTCGACAGGAAAACGAAGATCGGCCGAGCCTGGGGACTCGAACAGACCATCATGCGACTTCGGCCCGTCAGGCTGGCAAAGAAATCCTCGCGTGGCTTCTGTGGCTTCCACCATTTGCGAAACCACGTTGCGTAGTCGTTTGTTTCCTTGCCACTCTCGGCCCGCTCCTGCAGCCATGGGAATAGGTGCTTCTTGAGATGCGAGAAAGCGCCGCCCCCCGCTGCCCGCGCCGATTGCTCGCTGACGCAGCCAGCGAGATAGATGCAGTGGTCGGGCTGAGAATCGAGCAGCCCTCGCAGCATGTCATCACCGCCCGCCACAGGCCGCACGTACGTCCTGTTCCATTCGTCGGGAACGGGAAACCCGTCCGAATCTGACCTGAAGGCCTCATGTCCGAAGATCACGCCCATGGTGGTGCCGCCTTCGTTGGCCTTGATGACGCGCGTCTCGCTAACATCGCTGTGGAGTTGAAGGTGGCTAGCGATTCGCGCCACGGCATAGGTCTCGTCATCAACGATCAGATGAAACGGGCCCACCGCATCCCCTTTCACCCAGTTCACCATGGAGACATTGAGAGCAGCTTCGCCAGGCCAGATACGTGAAGACACAGCATTCGTGATGGTGCCGCCGCGAGAAACGATATAGTCAAGGGACGCTTCACGCGCCTTGCCGACACGGATAGCGCTCGTCCCGACTAGGCCGGCACGACCGCCTTCGCGCAGGCAGTCATGCGCGCGCCGAAACCAGTAGCAAGCCATGTCGACCACGCCATCGATACCAGTCGTTTCCTGAAGCCTTTGCAGATAGTCGGAACCAAGCTCCTTCCGAATCTTTTGCCCTCCCAGGAACGGTGGGTTTCCGACGATCGCGTCCACTTCCGGCCACGCCGAAAACAGCGCATCCGCACACACGATGTTCTTGTCCAGGTTGTCGAGTGGAAGGGAGGGGTCGACATCGAGCTCGATCTGCCCCGCGATGTCTGCGGCGAACTCGCGACGTTCGTCGAAGGCGATCTTCTTCGCGATGTTCAACGTCACCTTCGCTAGCTCGACGGCGAAGGGGTTGATGTCGATACCGTAGAAGTTCGCGGTCTGGATGCCGACGCCCCAAGTAACCTTCGCTTTGCCGTCCGACTGCGTGGACGGAAACTCTCGGATGCGCGCCAGAAGTTCGGTGTCTAGGCGGTAGAGCTCGCGGAAGGCGACGTAGAGAAAGTTCCCGCTACCGCACGCGGGATCGAGAACGCGGAACTTCAGAAGTGCCGTGCGGACCTCGAGTAGCTCGGTGAGTGACTTTGCGCCGCGGATTCGCTGGCGCCACGGCTCTACGATCGTGGGCCCCACGACGCGCATGATGTCGTCGTGTGCCGTGTAGTGCGCGCCGCTCTTGTGGCGCTCGGCGTCGTTCATGATGCCTTGGAAGACGCTGCCGAAGATGTGCGGGTCGACGTATTTCCAGTTCGCTTCGGAGGCTTTCGTCAGCGCGCCAAGCTGCGCGTCCCCGAGCGGGAGCGTGACCGGATCCGTGAACAGGCCACCGTTGAAGAACGGAACCGCTCGAGGTCCCGGGACGTCTCGGGTGCCCATGACGCCGAAGAGCTCGCGCAATCGCTTCTCCGCGTCACCTCCGCGCCCGCCGTCGTATAAGAGTGTCGTGAAGTACTCCTGAGGCAGCAGCCCAATGTCTTCAGCGAACATCGTGAGGATGCACTGAAGTGTGAACTGGACGACATCTTTCTCGCGGTTCGAGTGCTGCTCTTTCAGGCTCCTGTAGAGACGGGCGACGAGGTCGGCAACCTCGCGCGAGACCTTGGAGACGTTGATGATCTTCGGCGTCATCCCCGGCACCCAGGCCGTAGACAGGTAAGGGAAAGCCTCGCTGTACTTCGGCAGGTCATCGACCTGGATCGACAACCGAGGAGCTTCGCGGTCCCGAACGAGGTCGTAGAGGTGCAGATCCCGCTGATTCGTCAGCACTACGTACTGCGGGACCGGATCGATCTGAAGACACACGCGGAGCAGGTCTTTCCACGCGAAGTCGAGCATGACGTCATGCTTGACCACCTCGACGAGCACGCTCCGGGCCTTCCAGAGCAGCGCGACGTCCTTCGTGGTGCGCTCGCCGTTCGCTACGATCGAAAGGGTTGCCGGCATCGTGGCGTCCGGGGCCTGCCCATCCGGCCACCCGAAACAGCGGAGCAGCCGGGAGGTGAATTGCGTGCCCGCGTCGCGGCTCTTGTAGCCGCCCGCCACCTCTACAACGAAGCGTCTCAACTCCGACTTCAGCGCGCCGGTCGAGACAGCATCTATCGGGGGGGGAGTCTTGACCTCGGACGAATCCACGGGCGGCGGCGCTTCGTCCGGCGGGATGTGCTGGTCGCGCCCAAGAATGCGTTCGACTAGCTTCGCCTTTTCGCGCCCCCGGGAGTCGAGTCCTAGAGCTTCGCAGGCCCCCTGGAGCTCCTCGCGAAGAAGGACCTCGAGCACGCGGCCAAAGTCGAACGATCGCTTTCGGACGATGGCATCGATGTGAGAATCGTTGGACCGCCGGTCGGCGACGTCGATCTCAAACCGAGTCGTCAACTCAGACAGGCGTTCGCGGGAAAGCTGCTCCAGGGCTCGGCGACGATCGCGGGGAGAGAGGCCGCTGTTGGGGGACACGAGCTCCGGAGGATACCGAATTCGACGGTCCATAGCCACCTATCGGGCGCCGGCTGGCGCCATACCCGCAGGTCCGCCGATCGGAGTAAGATTCCTTCCCACGATGGGCGAGACGGTCATCTGGGGCATTCACGGCGGGAAGAGCGGCGACGCCGACACGCTCTTCCTCTCGAAGGGCTACATCGGGATCGGCTGGGCGGACGCTGGCGATCTCTCGAAGGTCGCCGACCGTGAGGGATTCAAGGCCCTGGCCGCGAAGACCTGGCCCGACCGAGCGAAGCAAAAGCCACTCTGGGTGGTGACGACCGGGGGCCAGATGTTCCGCTTCATCAAGGTCATGAAGACGGGCGATCTGGTCGCCTACCCCTCGAAACGGGACCGAAAGATCCACATCGGTCGAGTCGAAGACGAGTACCGATACGATCCGTCGGTGGACCCGGGTTATCCCAACCTTCGCAAGGTCAAGTGGCTGGATGCCGTCCCGCGTACGCACTTCTCGCAGGGAGCGCTGTACGAGATCGGATCGGCGCTCAGCCTCTTCCAGATCAAGAACTACGCGGACGAGTACCGCGCCGTCGCCGAGGGAAAGGCGGTGGCGCAGGTTGCTTCTGCCAAGGAAGACACCTCCATCGTCGCGGTTAAACAGGACGTCGAGGAGACGACCCGCGACTTCATCGTCAAGGCGCTCGCGCAAGAGACGAAGGGTCATCCGTTCGCTACCTTCGTCGCCCACGTGCTGAACACTATGGGTTACCGAACGCGCGTCTCGCCCGAGGGAACCGACGGTGGGATTGACATCGTCGCGCACCGGGACGAGCTGGGATTCGAACCTCCGATCGTCAAAGTCCAGGTCAAGAGCACCGAGGGCAAGGTCGGTGATCCCGAGGTGAGCGCGCTCTACGGCAAAGTCGGATCCACCGAGTTCGGCCTTGTCGTCACCTTGGGATATTTCAGCCCGCAGGCGATCACCTTCGCTCGGAACAAGTCGAATCTGCGCCTCATCGACGGCGACGAGCTCGTCGAGCTGATCCTCGAGCACTACGAGCAACTCGACTCGAAATACAAAGCCATGGTCCCGCTCAAGCGGGTCTACGTCCCGGAACCGGCGGACGAGAACGACGAGTAGGGTTGTCGTCGAAGAACGCGCGGACTGGACAAGAATCAGCGCGGGAACGCTACGGAAGCAGGTCGGGAGACGCGGGAGAGATGTGAAATAGTGACCGAGCTTTCCAAGTTCGAACGGATCGAGCAGTTCCAGAACATGCTCATCGCTGCCGCAACCGGTGGAGAAAGCGACGCTCGCCTCTTTTGGGAAATCCGCCGGGAGATGCTCGCCGACGCCTCGATCACCGCCCGCGCCCCTCGTTTCATTCGCACCTGCCGCGATGCCGGTGCCTTCTGGGAATACATCAAGGGGAAATTCAGGCACTACGCGGAGCGGCGAGCCTTCATCCGAGCGGAGTTCGACCCGCTCCTCACGTTCTTGGAGAGCGGGGAAACGACCCCACTTGCCGGGACCACCGACCTGGCACTGAGGACGCTAGACGAGCAGGGTGTTCACGATACGTGGCGTCGAATGCTTGAAAGACGTACGGGAGACCCGGAGGGCGCCATCACTGCGGCGCGGACTCTCGTCGAGACGGTGTGCAAGCACATCCTCGACGACCTTCAGGTCGCGTACAGCGACAACGTCGAACTGCCGGGGCTATACACGGCGACGGCGGGTGCGCTCAACCTTGCACCTAGTCAGCACACCGAGCAGGTCTTCAAGCAGATCCTCGGGGGCTGCGCGACGGTCGTAAACGGACTAGCGGGGATCCGGAACCGCCTCAGCGACGCGCACGGAAAAGGAAAGGCAGCCGTCCGACCGGCGCCGCGACACGCTGAGTTGACGGTTAACCTCGCGGGTTCGCTGGCTGCGTTCCTAGTGGCGACCTGGGAAGAGCGCAGAACGAAGCAGACGACGACGGCGGGCGGGTGATGACAGAGACGTCGAACGAAACATGAGAGGAATCCGATGAGCCCGGCCCCCATGTCGGGGTTCCTGTTGCACCAGGCGACCAGTTCGTCGACGTTTCAGGGATCGGCTCCGGGCACGCACACCCCTAGGTCAGACGAGTCGGAGATGGTCTCTCGATCGCGGCGTCTTCTGCCCTCCCCCTTCGACTCGTACTGTCGCCAGCCCGAAGAGCAGCTCGTCGACGTCATGCCGTGAGAGCTTCAGCTCGCGCGCGATCTCCGCCGTGCCGATCTCTTCCTCCCTGAGCGCCTGAAGGACCTTTTCGAGGACCTGCGACCGCTCGGGCTCGATGCCCTGCGGCTCGCTCTTCCGATAGCCCAACTTCGCGATTTGGATGCAGAGGCTCCGGTAGTGCCAATCGGACACGGCACCGACGTCGTGCAACCTTCGATTGAGGGCTGCGACCGATACACTCCACGTCTTCTTGAGACGCACGATCGCGTCGAGGCTCGCGAACTTCGGCGCGGAGGCGAGCACGCTCTCGCGCGGCATCAAGAAGGCAGAAGCGAACGCGTCGGCCTCCAACTCGCCCTCGCGCCCGCCGTGCGTGCCCCTCTTGTGAAGCACGAGGTGCCCCAGCTCGTGGGCAGCGTCGAACCTGCTGTGCTCGGCCGTCTTCATCGTGTTGAGGAAGACGACCGGCACCTGCCCACGCCACCACAGCGAGAACGCGTCGACCTCGCGGCACTGCTCGGCGAGCGAAAAGACCCGGACGCCCTTCACTTCCAGCAGGTGGATCATGTTGCGGATCGGCGCGACGCCGATCTTCCACTCCGAGCGCACCGATGCCGCGGCGGCCTCGGGGTCTATCTCGCGGTAGGTGGGTACGTCGACCTTCGGCAGGTCGAAGCGCGCCTGGATCCAGTCGCAGAGCACCATAGCGAGCGTGCCCGCGCCGAGGGCAGCCTCGCGCTGCGAGGCCGTCATCGCCGACATCGCGCGAAAGCTCGCGTTGTCAGCTGTGGGGGATTCAAGGTCCGGGCCCTCGAAGAACTCGACGGGGAAACGAAGCGCTTGACCGATGGCGGCAACAGCCGCCTCCGACGGAACGGCATGATCGTTCTCGTAGTCGGAGATGCTCTTGACGGACATCTCCGCGGCGTCGGCGAGCGCCTTCTTCGTCATCCCCCGTCGGCGCCGGGCTAGCGCCAGACGTTCGGGGTTGAACATGACCAGCTCTCCTACAACTTCCGACGCGTGACCAGCACGTCGATCTCGGGCGTCGGCTCGACCGGCACGACCTCGACCTTCGACGAGCCGTCGAGCGGGATGGGTTTGAGGATGATCCGCTCCGCCCACGACTCGACGACATTGTCGATTCCGATGCCGTATGGGAGCGACAACTCGCAACGGATTTCGTCGTCGGTCCGGACGACCAAGAGCACCCACGTCATGATGCCGTCGCTGTCGGCGGCGGTCCCGGCGTCGTTGGCGGTGACGGCAGGCGAGATGTCTGGCTTGAACCCGGGCATATAGGCCGGATCGCCCGGGTAGAGCCTCGACCACAGATCCAACTGCGCGTTGTTCTGCTTGATGGCCTCCTTCGTGGCCATCCCCTTCGGATACTTCGTCTTCGGGTCGGCGTCGCCGTTGACGCCCGTCACATCGTCGCCCGTCGACACAACGATGGAGACCTTCGTCTCGGGGTTGAGGGTCTCTTCCAGGTGGCCCCGGCCGCTGGAGATCCAGCCGTGCGGGACGAGCCTCGTGCGCACGCCACCCACGATGGTGCCCCACTTGGCGCAACCGACCGCCATCCCCGGCACGTTCTTGTGAAACGACGCCCTGGTCACCTCGCCCTCGGCGACGGCGTCGCGAAGCATTTGCTCGTCGGGAACCCCCAACTCAGCGAGCCTGGATTTGACGGCGCTAGACTCCTCGTGAACGACAATGGCTTTGCTCATTTGGCTCTCCTCGGCTGGCGACTTCCTGTTTTTGTACCTCAAGTGAGGACGCAAAACAAGAAGTCGCACATCGTGACTTAGTGTGTCACACCTTAAGGCCTGCCCCCGAAGGCCCGCCGTTGGAGCCGTCGCCACGACCTGCGGTTGCGGGCTGAAGGAAGCCGCTATTAGACTGGCCAACCAACGCTGGCATCCGCCGAAAGCATAAGATCGCCACCTTCCTACTGAAGGTGCGCAGCAGATCCAAGCATCGGCGCGGAGTGAGGTGTCGAGGCGACGCTGGCGCTCGCCGAGCGGCTGCAGAACAAGTAGTCGGCCCGAAACGGCCGCCAGCGCGATGCCGGCGGCCTCGGGACCTTGGCGCGGGATTAGCTGAGGGTCGCCATCTCGAACGTGACGGTCACGGTCGGTGATGGGCCGGCGTTGACGGCGAAGGCGTGTGGCCTGCCAGTGAGCCGAAACAGCGCGATGAGCCGCACGGCGAGCGGGACCGGCAGAGTTCGTTCTGCCGTCCAGACGTTGAGCAACTTGAATTTGGTCATGGGTTGGGTCCTCCTTTCCGAACCTAGGTCCAGCCCAGGCTCTATAGAGAGAGATTGTGATCGGCCCGCGACAACTTCGTGCGCAACTTAACTCTTTGAATCATGTGGGTTTTGTTGATATTAATGGTTCTGTCAACTAAAGACCGAAGTACCCACTTCGCGGGAGGCGCCGCTGCAGCGTCGCCACCTCCGAGAATCACCTTCACGGCGGCTCCGGGGTTCCAGCTGAGCGACAAGATACCGCGAAAGCGCTCAATCACTAGCCGAGGGATCTTCGGCTCGCCCGGCGCCGCCCCGACGGGCGCGGTCAACTTCTTCTCCCCGCGACGTCGGCGTGCCGCATTCCCCTCGCGACCTTCATGGAGAATTTTGCCGATATTCCGTCGGCACGACGAAAGAAACAACGGCCAGCTTTTCAGACGGTGATTACCGTGCCGAGATCGATTACGTGGGGCGGCGGCGTCTCGGCCGACTCGAGGTAGTCGTCGGGACGGCACGTCAGCACCACTACCTGTACGCCCGTCGCGGCCGTCTGCCGGAGCGCGCGGCGGAACCAGCGAAGACGATCGGGGTCGCTCTGCACCAGCTGATCGTCGAGGAGCAATGCGGACCGTAAGCGCTCGGCGAGACATAGGCGGAACAACGTCGAGATCTGCTCGCGCGTGCCGATCGACAACCGTTCGAGCTCGCGCTGTCCCCCAGAAGCATCGATTCCTTCCAAGCGGAGATGTGGCGAGAGCGCGATCCCGCTATACCGCTCGCCGGCGAGGGCCTGTAAGCGGGCAGCGAGCTCGGGGGCGAGCACGTTCCCGAGGTGCGTCGCCTGAGTGCGCTCGGCATCCTTCAGCGTCTCGGCGAGCAGCTTCCAGGCCTCGTACTCGTCCTCCACAGTCGCCTGCTTTTCACACGCGCGCTGCAGTGCATCCTCCAGCTCGCGTAGCTTTTCATCGGCGGCGGCACCACCGCACGCTTGAAGGGCGCCCTCAGCCTTCCGGAGTTCGCCGAGAAGCCCTTCGTGATGGATCCTCGCGGTCTCCTCGGCGTTTCGTGCTTCGGCGAGCGCCGACTCCTCGACGAGAGCACCGTCGTTGCTGCTGGCCGTACGCGCGGCTTCCTCTTCCCTCGTGAGCGCCGTGATGTCTACGTTGGCCGATCCCATACGCCGCTCCTGCAGTCGGGCGCTCCAGCTGTCGTGATCGCTGGTCGCGGTTACGATCGTAGCGAGCGCCACCTCCAAAGCCTGCTTCGACTTTTTAGCCACTTCGTCAAGCGCGCTGCTCTCGAGCGGCGGCCCATCTAGAACCGTGCGCTTCCCGTCGATCTCCCTTTCGCGCCTATCGAGATCTTGCGCTGCTCGCGCTAGGGCCCTCGCCTCAGCATCCACATCTTCGATGACCGTTCCATCCGCGCTCGGTGCCGAGCGCTCCCGCAAAGCAGACTCCTGGCCCCGGAGCTGCGCAAGCTCCGACCGCTTTGACTCGCGCTCGGCGATCCTCTTGCTGAGAGCCGCCCGCGGCTTGGAACCATGCGCCTTCGCGGCCGCTTCGATCAGGCTGGTACCGGTTCCTTGGATGCGGCCCTCCAGGTCTGCGATTCGCTCGACAAACCGGACTCTCTCTCCTGCCGGATTCCCCAAAGCAGTTCGCTCCGCATCGACCTTGGCCGCTTCGCCCATCAGGGTCTCTGCGCGCGCCTTCTTCTCGGCGTCCAGCCGACATGCGTCTTCGAGCCGAAGAAAGTCGGTAACACCGACGCTCGCGAACAACGACTTTGTCCCGTCGTGCCATTCCTTGTGCAGCCGCTCGGCCTCCGCACGGTGGGCAGCCTGACCGCCACGGATAACGACCTCGATGCCACCGCCAAAGTCAAGTTCGGCAGCCTTCTGGGCTTGGACTGCGAAAGGCGATGTCTGCGCCTTTTTCGCGGCACCGTCAACGGACACCAAAGCAGCTGGTGCTCCGCGCACCTCGACCGAAAGGCCGACGTCCAACTTGGCCTCCGCCAGATCGAGCCTGTGGCACAGGCCGCGGAGTTCGTCTAGACGCTTACCATCCGGAAGCCGATTCGAACTCGAGGCCGGCCACTCAGTTGCCGCTTCCGACCGCAATTCCGTCGCCTTGGTCAGAAGATCAACAATGGTCGCTTCGCGCTGAATCGCCGTCTCGAGCGACACCTTGGTGGTCTGGAGTTCGGTCCAGGGCTCCACAGCCTCTAGCGCCACGATTTCGCTGTCGAGAGTCTTCAGCGTCTTCTCGATCGCCTCGCCCTGCTGGTGAAGGTCGCCTGCCTTGCGGAGATCGTGTGCCAGGGCGAGGCGCGCTTGTCTCGTGCGAAGCGCGTCGCGCTCCCGGAGGATCCCCGCCTCCTCCTGTGCAAGCTCTCCCTTGCGCCTTTCCCTGGCCGCCGAGGCGAAAGCAGTCTCGGCCTCGAGCGCCTGGCGCGCATCCTCCTCTGCCTTTCGCAGGACCGCAAGGCTGGACTTGACGTCGTCAAGTACGTCGTCGGCCGCCTTCACGTTCTTCTCGGCCTCAGTCACTGCGTCGACGCGTGCTTGCCCCTTCTTCCGTTCATCAGCCGCCTTAGCGAGCGTAATTTGCCGAGCGCGTCTGCGCTCAAGTGCCTCCCGCTGGGCGGCTTTCTCGTGAAGATCGCTCTCTGCCTGGGCGGTGTCGCGCCGGAGATCCTTGACCCGCTGCGCTGGCACCCGACCGGTGGTGACGGCTTGCTCGGCCTCATCCCGTTCTCGCTGCCGTTTGGCGACCTCCTCTGCCATCTTCTTGAACGGGTCACCTGCCCCCCGCTTACGCCCGCCGTTCGACGTAAACGCCTCATCCACGCGCGCTTGGGCCGCATCGAGCACTGACTTGAAGAGTGGATCTTGTGCCATTGCCTGCAGCGCGGCGCGCACGCGCACCCGCCCGGAATCGACGCCGTCTCCATCGAGATCCTGTTCGAAGATATTGGCCACGTGGTCCTGGTCGGCGAGTAAGGCGCTCGCGAGGAAGCTCTCGGGCAGGCCCTTCGGCGCCTTCGCGCCGCCGGGCTCGGGAATCCCCCATTGAAGCAGCGAGCGTAACCGAGCTTCAACTTCGCGGCCGCGAGTTGGATTCGCCCATCCGCTGCCATCCGACGATCGCTCAAGCGACGCGGTGCTCGTGCCAAACACTTTCGTCACCCGGTAGTAGTCGGCCCCATTCCTGAACACGAGGGTCACCATCGGGTCGCCGCCGCCGCCCCAGGGGATCCACGGCTCGGCCGCGCTGGACGACGATGGGAGCAAAAGAGCGAACCGGATCGCCTGGGCGATTGACGATTTCCCGGCCTCGTTCGCGCCGTGCAGCACGTTCAGTCCCGGCTTGAACCCGATTCCCGCGCGCGCGATGCGGCCGAAGCGCTCGATGTCCAGCGAGACGAGCTCCATCAGCGTGGGCTCCGTGGCTGGGTAAGGGCCGAGAGCTTGTACAGCGCGATCCGTGCGCGTCGCGCCGCATCTGGATCACGGTCCGCAGCGATCGCTTGTAAGTTGTCGACGACGGTTTGCAACACGGGTGGCAGGTTGGGCGGAAATGCACCGGCAACCGAGCTAATCCGGATGCGGATACCCGCTCGGTCAGCGTCGAGGACGCCCACTCGGCTATGTTGGGCCTCGTTCCCAGCGAGACCGTCGAGGATGCGCTCTATCTCGTCTCTTTCCCGGAGGTCGACGTCGAGGTCAAACGCGATGCGGAGGACCGTCGCGTGCAGGTCATCGGCGGCGAGCGCCCGCAGCGTGCCCAGGTCGCGAATCGTTTCATACCGCCATTTCCAGCGCGCGACTGGAACCTTCCGCAGGTGTGGGCGTCCACGAGTTCGCGTGAAGCAGACGAGGACCACATGCCCAGCGTCGATCTCGTCGAACGCCGTCGGTTCCGGGGCCCCAGGGTAGACCACCGGCGGATCGTCCTGCACCACACGGTAGCCGTGCGTGTCGCCTATTGCGAGATAGTCGAGCCCGCGAGCGCGGGCGCCACCGGCGCGGATCGGAAAGTGGATCTCGCAGTTCGCGAGGTCGAACGTTGTCCCGTGCACGAGGCCCACGCGCACCGACTCATCGCCAGGCATCCGTGGGGGAATCTTGTCGACCGGATCGTCTGCTCCCGCTTTCAAAAAGCAGGGGACAGCGTAGAGCACCAGCCCTGGCTTGATCTCCTCGCGGAAATCCTCGCGCTCGACGACTCGCACGAAGCCCGGAAGACCGGCCCTGAAGGGGTGTCCAGTCATCCACACGGAGTCGGACAGCAGGGGGTCGTGGTTTCCTGGAAGTAGGAAGACGGGCGGAAAGCCCGACGGCAACCGTCTCAGGATGTGCAGGAGCCCACGCCACCAGTCCGCGGGCGGATTAGGCTCATCGAAGAGATCGCCTGCACAAAGGACCGCATCGACGACGTTGCGCGTGGCGGCGGCGAAGACCTCGCTGAGGACATCGAGCCGGGCGCGGCGAAGGTCCTTCTCCGCGGACTCGTCGAATGACGGGAAACGTTTGCCTAGATGCCAGTCGGCGGTGTGCAGCAATCGGAATGCCACGTCGTCCTCCCCACTCATGAGATCTCGAACTTGACGTCCACGAGTCGTTCAACCGAGGGAGCCGGCGCGCGGCGAAGCGTGAGCGACTCGCGCCGCGTGCGGTACGCCTCCTCGGTGCGCTGCTCCATCTCGACCAGCGCCATCTCGAGCTCGGAACCTTCCTCTTCAAGCTTCCCCAGGGTGCGCTCTGCTCCTTCGCGTGCCTCGACCGAGAGCGCCCGATTTCGCTCAGCCAGGGCGTTTCCCTTCCTTTGCTCAAGCTCCGAAAGGCGACGCCGCAGAATGAGCATGCGGTCTTCCACCGAGCGCTCAAGGCGAGCGAGCGCCGCATCGAACCGTGTGCGCTCGCCGGCTTCGACCTCCTCCTGATCGAGGAAGACAGCCTCGTCTATGGCATCTTCAATTAACTCGTCCGGAGTGTCCGCTGGAATGTCTGAGGGGGTAGACTCCATCGGAAGCGTGACGAGCTCCCTCGCCAGCTCGCTATCGAGCATGCGCCGCTCAGATGCAGCCAAGACGATCAGTCGATCGACAGGCTCGAACCCAGCGTAGGCCACCTTCGCAATGACCAGGCGTCCGCGCCGGCCGTGAAGCTCGCGTACCCTCCGCGAGGCATTCGTCGGGATGACCAGAATCCCCTTCACTTCGGCGCTGACGCGGCGGGCATCCTCGATGGCCTCCCCAACCAAGGAGTGCCCGAGGTGCAACGGCTCAGCGCCCTCGAACCCCTTGGCGCTGCCAATCACTAATCGTGCGCCGTCGACGTCGAGAAGGATCCGTCCGTCCTTCTCGCTGCGGTGGTGTGGAATGGAGCGCGCCTCGAGATACGCGGAAACGACACGCTCAACCGCGCGATCCACGCCGGCGAGGCTCTCCGGGAGGGCGTCGCGGATCCGGCGGAAGACGCGCTGCACGTCCTCGTCGAGCCGGCTCTGGATGAGACTCGCCGCGCGATGCCATCCGTCTTCGACCGTTCGGCGGCGACCGTCCACGTCGTCGCGCAGACCTTCGAGCTCGCGCACGAGCTGCTCCTTGGACCGCGCTTGTTCGTGGATTCGCTCCAGCTCGCGCTCGACAGCAAGGCCGAGCGAGCCAGCGATCGCCTCGGGCGCATCGGTAGCCGGCTCATGCAGGACGTGGTCCGAAGCGTCGAGCACACGCCCGAACAGGTCCAGCTTCCGTGCGAGAATCTCGAACGTGAGTTGGTCGGCCTCATTGTCGGTAGAGATGAAGTTCACGACGGTGACGATGTCGTGCTCCTGGCCGTAGCGATGGCAGCGGCCGATGCGTTGCTCGATCCGCTGTGGGTTCCAGGGAAGATCATAGTTCACCACCACGTCGCAGAATTGGAGGTTCAGGCCCTTGGCGCCAGCTTCCGTCGCGATCATCACCCGGGAACGATTCTTGAATTCGTGAACTAGGGCGAGGCGCACAGCGATGTCGCGACCGACCTTCTCTCGCGCAGAATTTTCCCTCAGCCACCACTCGAGGGCTTGCGTGGCCCGCGGAGAGTCGTTCGTACCGCGGAAGAGCGTTACATCCGTTGGCGCGAATCCATTGGCGACGAGCAGCTCGAACAGGAAGTCCTGCGTGGCAATGGATTCCGTGAAGACGAGCACCTTGCGCTCCCCAAGCTGCTTTAACGCTTGCAGAAGTGCCCCGGCCTTCGCGCCCGGTCCCAGGCGGCGCGCGCGGCCCGCGAATGTGCGCACCCGCTCGAGCACGATGCGGGCACGCCCAGAATCGGCTTGGGCGGCTGAGGCAGCGGCGACCTCCGGCTCGATGTCCTCTTCGTCCTCTTCCAGATCGGCGAGGAACTCTCGGACCGCGACGTCCTCGACCGGCTCACCGCGCACGATGTAATCGAGACGTGCGCAGACGCGCTCAAGGCTGGCGGCAAGCGCCGCCGTCGACGACGCCATCCGTCGGTGGAACCCGAGGAGGAGCAGATGTCGCGAGCCCCCAGAAAACGCGACGAGATCGGGCTCCAGCAGCCAGCGAGTCACGTCCTCGTAGAGCGCACGTTCGTCGGGGTCCATCGTGTACTTAAACAGCCGGCAGAGGCGCTTAGCGAACGGTCGCTCGAGGAACTCCTCCGCCTGCCGGCGCAGCGTGCGCTGGCAGACCGAGGACATGCGCCTGCGAAGCTCGTCGTCCTGACCCTCCGCGATCATCGCTTCGTCGCCCGGGCAGAAGACCTTGCGGAAGGTATCCAGGCTGCCCAGTAGCGTTCCCGTCCGTTCCACGTACTGGACGAGTCCCCAGAGCTCGGCGAGCGAGTTCTGAATCGGAGTGGCCGTTAGCAGCAGCACCGGTGCGGGGCCGATCGCGTCACGTATCCGCTGCGCGATAAGCGCGACCTTCGACTCCTCCCGGTAGTCTCCGCGCCGGTCATAGCGGCGATAGATGCCGGCGAAGAGTTCATGTGCCTCGTCGATGACGACGAGATCGAACGGCTCACCGTTCGCCAGGATGCTCGAGACAGTCTCTGTACCCGCCAGCTCCCGTCCGACGATGAACACGCCTGTGCCGTCGAACCCATCGGGACGCGCGCTGCCAACCCGGGCCTCGATCCCAAACAGTGTGAAAAGCTCGTTCTGCCACTGGCCGAGCAAAGGCTTGGGCACGATGATAAGAAGTCGCCGCTTTCCCTCCGCGCGGAGTTGTGCGAGGACCAGTCCCGCTTCGATCGTCTTCCCGAGGCCGACCTCGTCGGCGAGAATGCAGCCGCCCTCGGGGATCCGACCGAGCGCGAACATAACCGCGTCGATCTGGTGCGGGTTCGGATCGATCCGGCCCTGGCGCTGCGAGGAAGCGGTTCGGGCTTGTTCGTCGGACCGGCGACGGCGGACCAGGTCTTCCGCCTCGAAGCGCCTCTGGATGGGATGCATCATGCTGCCACGCCCTTCCAAGTCATTTGGCTACCGTCGGCGGCGCTCAGGGCGTGCAACACAATCAGGTCGGTGCGGGTATTGACGGCCGCGACAACGACGACGTTCGTGCCCATCCGTACGCTGCCGAATATCCGCGCCTTCTCCCGGGCCAGATCGCCACGTCCGAGGAAGAGATTCTGCTGCAAGATCCCCGCGGCACCGTCGCAGATCGCCGAGACGACTTCCTGAACACTAGGAGGTAGCTTTCGCCACATAGTTACGCTGCCTTGCCGAGTGCCGCGGCCGCGGCCTGCACTGTCGCTAGTTCCTGCTTTGCCTGCCCGAGCTCCCCGTTGAGCGCCGCGATACGCTGGCAAAGAGGGCCGGCATGGCCCTTGATCTGCTCCGCGAGACGTCGAAGTTCGGCGACCTCCATCGCGTACTCGAGTTGAAGTTCTCGTTCGACGCCAATCCGCTCCTGCGCGTTTGCTGGGTCGGATGGATTGAACTTGAACCTGGCTTCGATGGTTCGACGCCAGTCGAGAAGCGCAGATTTTCGCTTAGGCCCGAAGCCACGGATTACTGTCAGCCTTGCCTCGGTGACATCGTCAGCCGTCGTGACTCCGTACGACTCGAGCGTTGTGAATAGACTCCGACCGAAACCCTTCAGGCGAGCGTCCTCCACTTGGAACTGGTCAAGGAAGCGGCGCATCTGACGCTCGAAGCGGCCGTGCTCCATCTGCTCAAGGCGGTCTGACCGGCGCTGTGGGAAATTTCGGAGCCCCCGGTACAGTGCCTCGGCCCTGGCTTCGAGCCCGGGTAGGGCGCTAATGGCTCGCTCCCTCTCGACGTGGCGAAGAATCGCGTTGAACCGCTCCTGCGCGGCGGACAGTCGTTTGCCTACGTTCCGTGCCTCGTCGGGTGGACGTCCGCGTACAACGAGCGCGAGAGCGGGAAAGACCACGACACCCGCAAGGGCAACAGGGTTCCAAATCATCGCCAGCAGGACCGACACGCCAATGCCGACCCACAAAATCGTTGAGGCCCGCAATTGTCGTCGCTTGAACTCCACGACGCTATCGGGCGGTGGAAGGGCTGGTACGCTCGCACGGGAGACTACGGGAAAGCGAGCCGATGCGATTATCGGAACCATCTCATGCCATATATCGTCGATGTTGACTGTCGGCCCCTGGACGCTGGCCTCGTGAGATGGCAAGAAGAGTAATACGCCGGCGCGACCCTCGATCTCGCAAAGCGGACACTGCGTCAGGGATGGGGCATACTCATGGCCAGGATTCCGTGAGCACTTTCGTAACTCTGATATGAATCCATCGAGGGCCGTTACCCACTCAATCGCGGCTGGTCGGTTACCTTGGGCGCCTGCCTCAAGGAAAGCTCGCTCGAACAGCTCAGCGACCGAAGGCGGAACAGCCCCAAGGCCGAGGCTGCCGGGGGGCTGCTTCATTTGTCGTTGAGCCGCATCGCGGCCATACGCGAACCGAAGCTCTCGGATCGCCCGCTCGATGGGCATGTCGCCGTCGCCTTGAAATAGACCCACGAACGGATGCCGCGCGAGGAAGAGCGTTCGGAAGACGAGGACGGCCAGACCAAAGTTGTCGTAGTTCGGTGTGCGAGCCACGCCACGAAAGCTGCGAACGCTCTGAAGCTCCGGCGGCTGATAGATGGGAATGCCTACATCGCAGGTGAATTCACCCTGCGGACCGCGCACCTGGAAGCTGTCGCAGTCGACGAGGGTAACCTTGCCCTGCACTGACACGCACATGCCGCCCTCGTTCACATCGCCGATCACGTGTCCGTGCTCGTGAACGACGGCAAACGCGCGTGCGAGGTTCGCCGCCACGTGGACGAGGAATCGGTAGGTCGCATCCGGGAAGTCACGAAGCCGTGTCTTCGGGCCGTAGAGGACGTGAATGTCCTTCTGCCTCGCAACGCGCTGCATGACAAAGCCGCGGACTACACCACTGGACGCGTCGTGAATGGTGTCCAGAGGCCAGGCGGAGATTCGACGGAGGCGATCGGTGCTGCCGTTCGCCATCGCTGCCAGCTTTTCTGCCTTCGATCGGTCCGGCGGCGAGTGATAGATCTTCGCTACGAACTCCGGGTAGTCGGCGAGGTCGAACACCGTGCCCTCTCCGCCCCGACCAAGTTCACGCCCGAAACGAAGCGGGTCGCCCTTTGGAGTGGTGAGCCGCGTGTTCATTCATCGTCCGTGGTTCGCCGACACGCGAGAATAAGTGTCTTGTCATCGTCTGTCCGATCGTTAATCGGAGGCGAGTCAAGATAGACGGCGAGCGCGGAGCTGAGGCTGCCTATGTGGCCTGCATCTTGCCGCGCCCGGAGTGGGGCCATCATGCGGCTGAAGAAAGGGGCGTGAGCGGCATGTCCCTTGTAGTCGAGTACCAGGGCCTGGATGCCATCGGTCAGAAGAGCGACTTCGTCGATTCCGCGCCGAACAACGTCGTACTTAAGGTGCTCCGCGACCCGATCCTCGCTCAAGAAGGTAGTCGTGTTTGCGTACTCGCCGCGCTCCGGCCAGAAGACCCAGCAGAACTCATTGACCGGCTCGTCACGTTGTCCCACGATCGCGACGCCGTCGCCGACCTGAAAGAACGCCGCAGCGTCAGGGGCAATGATCCCCGCCACTAGGGTGCACGCGAGATCGCGAGCTGTGGCCCCAGCGCTCTCGGCCGTTGCACGCAGGTTGTCCTGCGCCTCGAGAACGACCCGCGTCGCCACCTCTTGCGTGATGTCCACGACCGGAAGGCCGCTCTTCATCAGCTCCTTGATTCGCTGTACGGTGAAGCGACAGGTTTCAGCGGAACCAATTTGAGAAAGCTTCGCGCTCCCTGCACCATCGCACGCGACTGCTATGAGTACGTCGCTGCCGTCTGGCCCATCAACGACTTCGCACGCGCCGGCATCTTGACAAGGATCGCCGCTCTTCACATGCGAGGTGCCCATCACGGAGGCGAGGGCATACCGCCAAGGTCGGAGCCTCGCGTTCGGCGCAGGCATTCAGGTTAAGCAACCGTGGCCCAGCCATTGGGGGTCGTGGGATTTTCGAGCGGAACCTGCTCGCCGACCTGCGAGCGAGACACGTTCTGCAATGACTGGCTCAGCCACGCAAAGAGCTCCCGGAAGCGGAGCGCCTTCAGCATGAGCGGCTGCCTGACCGAGACCTTGGAGAGCACGTCCATATTCGCTCCCTGCACGCCCACCGCGAAGAACTGGAACTGCTTCTTTTCTTCACCTTCGCGCACACGGCGTGCGGCTTCGTTCCAGGCGTCCGTCGGCGCACCATCGGTGATGAGGAATATCCACGGCCTGTAATAGGAGATCCCGCCGGCCTTGTAGGACTTCTTACGCTGGTCGAGCATGTCGAGCGCCTGGATGATCGCGGCACCAATCGGTGTGTCGCCCTCGGCTAGAAGGCTCGGTGGTAGGAAATTGTCGGGCGTGAGGAAGTCGGACAGGACGCGAACCGGGCCGAAGCCGACGACCGCCACCTCGACTCGCTTCGCTGCGAGTCCGTCCGCGACCAGTTCATCCTTGAACGTAACGAGCCCGGAATTCAACTGGTTGATCGGGTCGCCACCCATGGAGCCGGACGTGTCCACGAGCAGGATACAAGGGCACCGCGGCTCGGGATTGTCCACGAATTCGGCCGCTGCGAAAGGCGATGGATCTGCAAACGGCTTCTGCTCGGTAGGGTCAGACATGCTCGAAATCTCCCGATGGCTCCGTAGCCGACATCACTGCGCCCTCAGCATGGCCCAAACGATGGCGGCAACCACAGCTCCAACTCCGATCAACCAAGGACGCACCGACCTTCGCCTCGCGGGCGAGCGCGCGTCCAAGCGCTCTCGCACACTGATTCCCGTTCCAGGAAGGCCGACGGTGCCGTAGACTCCGCGCTTCGAAAAGTTCGCCGTGGCGCCGCGGCCACCGACAGAAACGCTCGTTCCGGTCTTGCTGATGTTCAGCCTCACGCCAGGAAGGAGGCGGAGGGAACGGCGGAAACGCAGCGGCATAACTGCGCATAATCCTATCAGGTCGGCTTACCGGAAGAAAGCCCACTTGACCGCCATTGCCGGAGAGCACGCTCGTCGGATCACGCCTCAGTAGCCACGACGCCCGAGTTCTCGATCCCACGGGTTTGGGAGTTGATTTTCTACTCGTCTGGGCGACGGGTCAATCTGCACCACGTCACGCGCCAGCGTCTGGCGCGAAATCGCCGAGCCGCTGGCCTGTGACGACATCGCCCGTGCAGGGATGAAAATTGATCTGTGCACGCCGACCGCGCAGAACGATCGCTTTGGCGTCGTACGCCTCCGCTGCCCGGCGCTCGTCCCTGAACAGGCCCAGGTGAATGTTCCGGAAGAGGTGGGTAATCTGGGCGCGCCACCGTTCAGTCGCTACGGACCACGAGACGCCGATGTACCGGCTGGTGCGTGCGTGCTTTCCCTCTCGGCGCGCTTCGGCGACGAGTGCCGCTGCAGCGGTGGCTAACCGCGGATACGGCTGATCGACATCTGACATCGGGCCGTCTCGGGCTTGGCAGTCGAGCTTCAGTGGCGTCTACAGAGCGTCGGATAGCCACCTGTGCACATGGAACGCAACGCCCTGCTGCATCTGAATGCTCAGCGACGCGCGCCGGCTCCGGAGGCCCACGAAAAACCAATCGTCGTGCACATCCTTCTTGACCGCCAACCGGGGCTCGTCACTCGCATCGAACCCAAGCGGGATGTCGTGAGCGGCAGGTGGACAGCTCGGTAACTGCGGGGGAGCGAAGACGGGCGACAAAGTGTTCCGTTTGTCGGCGGCCAAGTGCGACCGCAGCTCATAGGCCAGTCGTGCCGCGAGCGGTAGGTCAACTTTGAAATGGACGGCGTAACCCTCTTCAGACAGAAGCCTAATCGCGACACCGCTTGGGTCAGACCAGCCGCCACCTGTAGTCCTACTGAAACGAAAATCTCCCCCTCCGGATCTGATCGACGGGCCGTAGTCCTCGGGTTCATCTGGAAGCGGGGGCAAGGTGTCCTCGGGATCGTACCAGCCAGGATTGTCGGAATCGGCCATGGTTCACCTCGCTGATGGAGCTCCAAGAAACCGGTACTCAGGCGGCCTCCGCCCAGTTTCCACGTGAGTCCCGGCGGAGAGTCAATCGTAACGGAGCGCTCCCGTTTTCAATAGCCTCGAACTGCGCTGGATCGAACCGCTCCGTCTCCCCATCGTGCATCAGCACCAGGACACGCAGCAGCCGATCGGCCGAGGGTCCGATCGGCTCCCGTCCGCCCTCCCAGCGCGAGACGGTCGGTCCCGTGACGCCGAGGGCCTTCGCCAGGCGCGCCCCCGTGTATTCCAGATGCTTCCGCAGAAACGTTACCTCCGCTGGTGCCAGGCGCGCGCGCTTGCGCACCACCGCGGCAGCGACCCCGCGCATGAGCGGAGCCATGCGGTCGATCGACACCCCCCTGCCCCCGCAGCTCGCGCAGAAGGTCGTCTCCACATGATCGAGGGTCACCCCCCACTCGCCGACCAGGGGCAGCCGGTAGTTCTCGATCCGGTGCTCGACGCGGCCTCCGCAGTCGGCGCAGAGATTGTCGGCGTTCTTCTTCGTGCGATTCATTTCGTCCTCCAGACGGTTACGACGACGGTCCATGACTCCGAGCGGAAGGTCACGACCACGAACCGGCGCCCCTGCCGGACGCGATAGCGCCAGGACTGGTTGGTGAACTCGGCCGGCTCGACGATCCCGCCCCGGAGCACCTGATATACGTCCTGAACGCTGATCCCATCGTCTTGCATCTCCTTCCAGGCGTGCGGACTGATATCCACCCTCCCCTTCTCGAGGATTTCGCCCAGTAAAGCCTTCGCGGCCGGTGGTCGAAGAGGCTCCCGTAACCTGCTTGTCATAGTGACACGGTTTGCGGTTTTGTGCAACCATGACATTTCACCAGAGGGCCAGGATCCTGCGATCCTTCGGCCGCCCGACCTCCGCTCATCAAGTGCCCTCCTCGAAGGTCTCTTGGCAGTCACCACAGACCACAGACAGACCCGGCTTGCCCCAGACGTTCGTCGCGCAGCCGCTGCAGGTGTACTTGACCTTGTTGCGGCTCGGCGGCTTTTTGCCCTGCCCCTCCTCCGGCTCCTCGCACGACCAGGGCAGAAGAAACTTCGAGGGCATCGCCGCGAAGGCCTCCGCGAACCGACCGCCTGCCGCGATGTAGTGCGAAACCGCCTGGCCGACGCGCGCGCCACCAGGGGCGGCCGTCGAGCTGGGAGTTAGGCCCACCTCGTCCATCTTGGCGGCCCATTCAGCGTTGTGGTAGCCCGTCCTGCTCGGGCGTCCGCACTCCTGCTGCCAGAGGTGAACCATCTCGTGGACGAGCGTCGAAGCCACGTCGATCGGCTTGCGGGTTCGCAGGGATGCGGGGTTTAGGGAGATCTCGTGCCGGACCTCCTTGGCGTCTTCGTGCTTCCAGCGCTGGGGGGCGAAAAAACCGTAGGTCTTCGCCTTGCGCGAGAAGTTGAGGAGGCAGGCGGGCAACCCGCCCCCGAAAAGCCGCCGGTTGAAGAAACCGAACATCTGCTCGTAGGCGGTGAACTGCACTTTCGTCGGGCTGCGAGTCCCCTCCATCGCCTTCGAGTCTATCTGTTTCGTACGAAACAGAACAGGGCCAGTCATGGGCTCTCCTTTCCGAGAACCCTTTCGATCATCCGCTGCGCCGCTCGCTTGGCGCTCGACTTCTGCCGATAGGTCCGAACCCGCCGAGAAGTCGGCAGGTGGCTCAGGGTTACGATCGCAGCTAGGGGCAGCTCCTCGCCCACGGCCAGGCTTCCCAGCTCGACGAGATAGACGGTCTCCCCTTTCTCGTCGGTGCGCAGGAAATCACCGACGAACCAACGGCCTTCCGGGAGCTGATGCACGAACTCCTCTGCCGTCCGCTGCATCGCTACCGGCCTCCCTTCTTGGGCACCAAGACGCTGACCGCGGACATAACGACCAGAGCCAGGCCCAGGTCGCCGGCAGCCTCGTTGATCGCGTCCTGGACCACGCCAGCGTCAAGAAGGTTGTCGATCACCCGAAACGCGTCGTCCTCGGTCCCTTCTAGCTCCAGCTCGATGACCACCCGGGAGCGGCTCACGACGCACCCCCTGCTACGTCCTCGATGCGATCGGAATGTCGGAGGGCTCCTTCGGCGGATTTCAGAGCCCGCGCCACCGCGGCGGCCGCTCGCTTCGCTCCAGCGTTTCGGAGCTTCTGGCGTGCCTCCCGCAGCCTTTGGATCGCGCTACGAATCTCCTGCGACGCCTCAGCGCGGAACGGTCGGAGTGGTCGGCTTCCCGGCTTGACCCCGGATACTGCGGAGGTTGAGGGGCGGGTCGGTGAACGCCCCCCTTGAGGGGGCGAGAGGGCCGGAACGGGCCCTTGGGGGTCTGGATGTCGGCTCGAAGAGCCGCTCGAGAAGATCTCGTCTGCGGGCGGGACGTTGCAGTTCTTGGTCATTTGGGATTCCTCCTGCGTCTGGCGTCGGGTCACTCAAGGGGTCGAGCCGCCGGCTCCCCGAGGTCGCGGGCTGCGTTTTTGGGGGGTACCCGCAGCAGGCGGGGGGCGCCGAAAAGGCAAGGCACGCGCCCGCGAAGCGGGTTTGCCTCGGGGCGCCGAGCAGAGCGACCCGTGACCCGACGCCAGACGCAGGAGGAATCCCAAGACCGACTGCGGGTGCAGCCCGATCGCAGTCGAAGCGTCTCGCGCCAGCGAGACGTCACTCGACCCGCAGGGTCGCCGCCCCGAGCGCGATGCGAGGGGTCTTCGGCGCCATCGCGCGCCGGTCTGGAAAGCGCGCAGCGCCTCCCCTGCCGTCATCCTCGTGCAACTGGACCGTCGCCGGCGGCGCCGGCGGCGCCGGCGCCGTTAGTGTCACCGCCAGTTACGCTCGGCGAGCGAAACGTAGCCGGCTGTGGCGACCACCAAGTGGTCGAGGAGAGGGATACCGACCAGTGATCCGACCTCGCGGAGCCGTCCGGTCAGCTCGAGGTCCGCGGTCGACGGCGTGCAATCACCACTGGGATGATTGTGGGCGATTATAATCGCCGCCGCCGAGTTGATGATCGCGTGCTTGAAGATCTCCCGCGGGTGAGCCTCGAGGCCCGTCAGCGTCCCGATGGCCACGACGCGTTTGTCGATGAGCCGATGGCGGACGTTGAGCTCCAGGACCACGAGGTGTTCTCGGTCCGCGCCTCGGATGTCAGCGAGCTGGTCGTAGACGTCGCTGGCCCCGGCAAGCCGCGGAGCGGATGAGGGCCGAGGAGGATTGCTCTCCGGTCGATACGGGAGATCCGCCGCGTCCTGACCGGAGCTGAGAGAATCGGGTTTTGTCTTCATGGTGGTTGCCTCTTGGTGGGTGTTGGCGGTCACCCAAAGGGAGCGAACGACCTAGCTCCCCGAGCGAGGGGGGCCCCGCGCACAAGGCTTTGCGCGGAGCGGGGGGAGCACTCGTGAAGGGGCGCGTGGGCAGAGAGCGCTGACCGCCAACACATGCCAAGAGGCCGAAGCGGTGAAGACTCTGATTCGAGCTCCGGCCAGGCCGGGCTGACTCGGCGACCAACGGCCGGTCCCATCGACGACGACGGTGCTATCGTGATCGTCGGGGCCGAACATGACGTTCTGGGATCTGGAAGCGCTGGGCCTCACCGTGATGGGCCTTCTAACGCTCAACCTCGTCGCTTGGGCGATCGTCACGGCCTCGGCCGTCCTGCTCGGCCGGCGTCGTTAGTGCTCGCGATCCTTCGGCGCCAGTCGACATCTTTTGCGGCGGCGTCAACGGACCACCATTGCGATGGCCGCGTGATCCAACCCCGAGCCGAATAGCCCGAGGAGCTGAGCGAGCGCATCGGACTCAGAGGCTGGCCGCGTAGCGACAGCGAGGACAGCGCTCGCTGCGCGTCCATCCGGACCAGGGGCACGCCGTGCCCTTTCGAGGCCCGCTGCAGGGCCGCCACGGCGGATATCCGTCCTCGTCGACGATCGGTGCAGGAGGCAAGACGTCGCGCGGTCTTGCGACCCGTCCTGCACCGGATGCCTTCCGCGGCTGGAGGCCTCTCGTTCTGCGCGCGACCTTTCCAGTGCTGGATCCAGCGCACTTCACCGTCCGAGCCCTTGCGCGATCGCCTCTGGGGAAAGCGGACCCGGCGCGTGGGAGCACGGCTCGGTCTGCGCGCCTCGCCGCGAGCGCCGGACCTCGGCACGAATGAGCATTTCGAGCTCGCCGGCTGAGATGCCGGCGTCGAAAGCACGGGCGAGCAGGTCGCGGCAGGCGGCCATCGTCGGATCCGGCTGGCTGTTGTTCGTGGTGTTGGACATGGCAGGGCGCCCGCCGGGTTTCGCCGAGTCGCGCGACAGCTGATCCGGGAGCTGAGAAAAGCCCGCGAATAGATGGCCGGCGGTGATCGGGGACGTGCTCATCTCAAGCCCCCCCGGTGGTCGAGCGTCGAGCGGACCTCGCCGAATGTCGCGAGCACGACTAGGAGGCGTTCCAGGAGCTTGCGCGCGATACCTTCCTCGAACGACAGTTGCAGGTACACCTCTTGATTCTCGATGGTCACCCAGAGCCGCGAGGGATCGAGCGGCCCGTGGGTGACTGTGGCGGCGCTGCGTCCGTCCTTGAAATCTAGAACATGAACGTCCCGGCGCCGGGGAATCGGGGATGTGGGTGGGCGATGGCAGTCCGCATCGGTCTGGGTGATCTCCTCGTAGGGTGGCAGGGTGTCGTCTTCGTCAGGCAGGCCTTGCTCGCATTTGCGGTCGACGCTCATGACCACTTGCTCCTTCCATTCGGGACGGCGTGTGCTCGGGTTTCGGGGAACTAACAACCGTGGGAGTAAGTTCAGGGGTAGGTCCAAGCTGGCTTTAGAGGGGGGCGCTGCTGTGGTCACCCGTATTTGGGTTTGGGCACGGTGGCAGGAGCTGAGGGGTGGGCTTAGCGTCCTCCGCTCCTCTCCGTTCGGGGCTCGGCGGCCCCGGAAGCCGGGTGTGGCGGCGTCCTTAACACCGCCGACGGAATGAAGAGCGACGGCGACCGTCGTCGTCGCGACGCTGTTAGTGGCAGGCCTCGGTAAAGAGGTTGATGGTCCCGCCGCCGAAGATGCTGGTGCTCGTGCATTCCCCTCCGCAGGCGAGGGTGGAGTTGTAGGTGCACTGCTGCTGCTGCTCAACCTTGCCGTCGCAGTTCCAGTCGTAGCTGCCGCAAGCGTCCGCGAATCCGAAGTAGACGCCCGAAGCGACACCCGGATGGGCGCCGCTGTCGATGTCGCAGCAGTCACCGCTCAGGACGGCGTATCCGGGCGGTGGCTGCGCACCCAGCTCCGTGCAGATCTGCGCTTCGGTGGGCGTACCGTAGCCGTCCCCGTCGGCGTCGACGAAGAAGGTCACGCAGTTGTTGCTCGCGCAGTCCGAGTTCGTCTGGCAGGCCTGCAGGTCGGCGACCCTGCATTCCGGGAGGCTGGTGGCGACGTCGATCTTGCAGGTGCCCGAGCCCGCGCAAGGAGTGGTGGCCACGAGGTCCTGGCCGGACGCGAGTGGAGCGCAGTTACCGACCTTCCCCGTCGTGCTGCACGAAAAGCAAGTCTGGTTGCACGCCGAGTCGCAGCAGACGCCGTCGGTGCAGAACCCCGAGGTGCAATCGCTGTTCGTCGAGCAGGTGGTGGCGATCGGGTTGCGCGGGCCGGTGATGGGGATGGTGGGCGCGTCTTCTTTCTGGGGCTCGGCGTCGACGCTGGCGTCAGCGCTCTTGTCGCCATTCGACGGACACCCGGCGAGCAACAGCATCGGGAGGATGGAAACTAGAAGGCGAGTCGGAGTGAGCATGATTGGTTCCTTTCGAAGATGAGGACGGCTGGGGGAGGTGGTCGACCAGGGCCAGGCGGGCCGAGTTCTGGTCAAAGGCAGGCGATGGGGTTCAGATCGAAGGCATTCTTGACGGTGCAGGCCTTGCCGCAGGTCGTTGGATCGCTATCGCCTGCGCAGCCCGGCTGAATCTCGATCGTTCCGTCGCAGTTGATGTCGAAGGAGCCGCAGAGGTCCGGGGTCGGGGAATAGGACGTCGCGCCGGGGTGAGCTGAAGCGTCGGTATCGCAGCAGTCCCCTGGGCGGGTTGAGAATCCGGGCGGCGCGGCCGCGTTCGGCTCGTTGCAAATGCGAATGGGGTCGGCAGTGTTGCCCCAGCCGTCGCCGTCCGCATCGACGTAGTAGATGACGCAGGTGTTGCTGGCGCACGCTGAGTTGCTGGTGCAGGCCTGCTTGTCCTTCAGACCGCAGACGGAGAAACCGCCGTTGGCCGGCGTCGGGTTCAGGCCGCAGGTCTTGGCGCCCGTGCACGCGGGCGTCGCGGTCGAATCGTCTCCGGTGATCTGAGGAAGGCAGGTGCCGTACGACCCGGTGGTGTGGCAGGTGTAGCAGGGCTGGCCGCAGGCCGAGTCACAGCAGACTCCGTCGGCGCAGAAGCCCGAGGCGCACTCCGAGTTCGAGCTGCAGCCGAGCGCCAAAGGCTTGTTGGAACCGGAAGCGACAGAGACGCCGTCTGCGTCCGAGTCGGTGCTGCCGGAGTCTATGGTTCCGACGCCACTGTCGGTTTCACCGGAGCTCTTCGTCGGGCAGCCGACGAGGCCGATCATGGCGAGGAGCGGGAGACAGCCGAGCAGGGAATGATTGTTCTTGGTCATGGTCGTGTCCTTTCGAATAGACGGTTGCTGTAGTCGCAGGGGCGGCGCTACTCGAGGGCAGCGCGAAGGGCTTCGAGGGCGCGGGCATGGAGCCGGCTCGCCCACGAGCGCTGCAGGCCGAGCACTGCGCCGGCCTGGGTGAGATCTTTCCCCTCGAAGTAGAAAAGCTCGAGGAGCCGCCGCTCGAGATCCGGCAAGAATCGGAGCTGAGAAGCGACCGCCATCTTCAAGGTTTCGTCCTCTTCGACGGGCAGGTTCGCCATCGTTCGTCCATTCCAGCGAGCGCCGGTCCAGCCCGTGGTCAGGGCGGTGTGTTCATAGTTGCCACCTCTGCTGGACGCAGGAACCCGCAGGCCCGGGGTGGTTGCGGAATCGATCTGTGATGGACCGTCCGGCGCTTGCGCGGCTCTCGCCTCCTCCTCACGCAGGCGCTTGTAGACACGCCGCGAGACCCAGTGCTGAGTCCTGATCCCGTCCACGATCGCGCCGCGAATCCGGTGTCGGGCGAAGGTGCTGAATGCGACCCCTTTCGCCGCGTCGAAGCGGGTGGCGGCGTCGAGCAAGCCCTTCGCGCCGTAGGCCAGCAGATCGTCGAGCTCGATGCCCCTGCCGAGCGATGAGCAGCGGATGCTGTGCGCGATTCCAGTCACCAAAGGCAAGTGGAGCTTGATGAGATCGTCGCGGACGGATCTGTCGAGATCGACCTCGGCGGTGCATTCCGGTTGCTCGATCGTTCTGATGGCGGTGGCAAGCTGCATGGATGTGACCCCTTTCGTTCGGCGCCCTGAGCGCTCGGAACGAAAGGAGGAATCGCAACCGCCGTGCCACGTCGAGGCGCCGGAAACACGGGCGCGTCGGCGACGAAGTCGTGTTCGTTCGTGTTCGGGAGTGTTCGGCGCCGCCGAACATCAGGTCTCAGTCAGGATCGCTTGCGGAGAAGGCGGCCGAGCCGAACCTGTAGGGCTTTCACTGGAACGCGCAGCTCCTGCGCCATCCGCCCGACGTCGCCGGCGTGGTCGGCGTGCGCCGCGAGCAACTCGGCGTCCGTGATCTTCGATAGGTTCGGCAGAAGAGGGTTGCGCTGGCGCAGCTCGTAGAAGGTGGTGCGAGACACTCCGAGCGAGGCAGCTGCGTCCTTGAGATTGCCTCCGTGGCGATCGAACGCTTCCGCCACCTGCTTGTCAGAAGGGGTTCCAGAGGAGGAAGACGGCCGACTCTGCGGCGCGGTGAGGGCCGGCTGCGCAGTCTTGGAGATCTTCTCCCGAACGGCGTCCGGGAGCTCCGCCTTGGTTCGGCCTCGGTTGTCGATGACGATACGCTCAGCGGCGTTTGAGAGCTGCCGGATGTTGTCCGGCCAGTCAAACGCGGCGAGGGCGGCGACCGACGAGCCGGAGAGCCACGGCTTTGAAGGATCCGCCTGGCCCAAGCGGTCGGGCTCCCCCAGCGCGGCAAGATGCTGACGGAGGAGGTGGAGAAGGAGGACCCCGAAATCCTCTCGCCTTTTGCGCAGGGGAGGCAGGTTGATCGTGTAGCGGGCAAGCCGCTCGAAGAGCGCAGGCGAGAACTCGCCGGCCTCGATCGCCTGTTCCAGATTTGTATCTGTGGCTGCGATGAATCGAACGTCCACCTTTCGGGGCGGGTGAGGAGACCCGAGCGGCTGGACAAGCCCATCTTCGATGACGCGCAAGAGCATCCGCTGAACCGACAAGAGCGCGAGCCCAATTTCATCGAGGAAGAGCGTTCCGCCCTCGGCCGATCGGAGCTGACCAGGATAGCTGGTAGCCGCACCTGTAAAGGCGCCGCGCTCATAACCGAAGATTTCTGCCAGGGCTCGATCTGGCTGGAGCTTCGACATGTTCACCGCGACGAAGGCGGCCGGAGCCCGCCGGCTCGCGTGGCGCAGCGCGCGGGCAACGAGCTCCTTGCCGGTGCCGGTCTCGCCCCTAATCAGGACGGGTGTCATCGTGTCAGCCACCCGATCGATTTCACCCCGGATGATGCGCATGCTGTCGCCGACACCGATTAGGCCGTGCTGTGACGATGCCGCTACCGGTGGAACCACGCGTGCGTAGTGAAGACAAAGGACGATCCGACGTGCGAGCGTGAGCAGCACGCCGCGTTCGAGGTCAGCGACCGACAGCAGGGCGGGACTGGTGAGCGGTATGCCATCCATCTTCACCGCGGCGTCGGCTCCCCCCGGCGAGATCTCGAGAGCATCTCCGGTCCTAGAGACAGTCACCGAGGGAGTCTTCGAGCTGATGTAGGTGTCACCAAGCGGATGGCCCCCGCCCTGCCCCGGTCCCTCGGGTGCTTCAAACAAAGGCTGGAGACGTGAGATCTCGGTCCGACGATCAGACAACAAGGCTCGGGCGCCGACCCGGCGCACGTCCGGATGCCAAACCATCGTGAGAGCGGGGCACCTCTGCCCGGGGTGCTCGCCGTGGGTCGTGGTGTCATCACCCACGAGCGTTGGCGATTCGAGGGTTGGAGATCTGGCCATCGCGCTGTCCTTCTGAGCAGCAGAATGTCGGTCCTGCTGGGTGGACGCGAGACGCAGTATAACGGTTTACGTTTTGCCGCGACGCTTCTTTGGCTTCTCGATGGCTCCGAATTCGTCGGAGTCCAAGAAGACTTTGTGCGTGAAGCACGCCCAGAAGAATTCGCCCTTCGGATCTTGGCGCTCGCGGTGGGTCATGACGGTGTTGCACGTCGGACACGAGGGAGGCTTCACCAGGCGCCAGCGTCGATCCGCCAGGAACCAACCATGCTCTTCGCACTTCCAGGAGTGGCCCCCGTCCTTGCGATTGATCGCCTTGAGGGGTTGCCGGCATCTCGGACATGGCGCCGACGGAAGCAGCTCCCCTTCGTGGACCTGTGCTTTCGTACCGCAGAGGCGAGTCTCCTTGGTTTCCGCGTCACATGCTCCGAAGGAGTAGGCCTTCTTGGTCTCGCCGTTCACCCCCTCGATGAGGCGGAGGCGGCCGCTGCGGCCCTCAGCAGCGCACTTTGGGCATGGCCCGAGATCTTTCCGCTCCCGAAACTGTGGCTTCAACACCCTCGCGGCGAGCAGCTCCGGTTCAAACCGAGACCACCATGCGGCTCCGACATCGGCGCGTGTCCGGAACCCTGCCTCTATCTCGTCGAGCGCCGCCTCCATAGAGGCTGTGAAGTCGTAGTCGACGAGCCCTGGGAAGGCCTCGCACAGGAAGGCGCACAGGTCCAGACCGACTAGAGCCGGCACCAGAACGGGCAGCTGATCGACTTTCTTTCGACGCTTTTCCCCTCCGGCGGCGGCCTCTTCCGTTGCCCAGCCGCGGCCGAGCAGCAGGGGGACAACGGTGTGGTACGTGCTCGGCCGCCCGATTCCGAGCCGCTTCAGCTCGGCCACGAGCGACGCTTGCGTGAAGAGCGGCTTGGGCTTTGTCGTGTGAGTGGTGATCTCCGTCGCGAGCACCTCGAGGCGATCTCCGGCGGCTAGCGGTGGCAGGTCGTCGTCGCCGTCGTCCTCGAAGGCGACCGGCGCCGCTCCGCTCCCCGCGTGATCTGCCTCCTCCTCTGCGTCGGTGGTGACCACGCGCTTCCAACCGTCGAAGATCTCGACTTGTCCCTTCGCCAGAAAGACGGCGCCGTCGTCGGCTTCGAGCCGCGCCGTGGTCTCATTCACGATGCGGGCGGCGGCCTGGCTCGCAAGGAAACGAGCTTCGATGAGAGCGTAGGCCCTTGCCCAAACGTGCTCGCGGCGACCCTCGAGCTCGGACGGCGGGCCGTGAGGAATCGTCGGCCGGATTGCTTCGTGCGCGCCCTGTACGGCGCTCGCCCCTCGGTCCTTGTGCTCCCAGGGTGAAGGGGGCACGTATGCCGGGCCGAACCGCCGCTCGAGCTCAGCGCGAGCCCAGGCGATTGCATCGTCGGCGACACGGACGGTGTCGGTCCGGGGATAGGTGGTGAGCCCGCCCTCGAAGAGGCTTTGAGTGGCTTGCGTGGCGTCTTTGACGGTGATCCGCAGTGCTTTGCACGCGACCTGGAGCCAGGAAGCTGCCTCGAACGGCGGTCGCGGCTTCTGCGTCTTCCTTTCGGCGTCGACCTGAGCGACGCCGACCATAGTCGGAGAGCGAAACCCCTCCGCATCGGATTTCGACGGGAACGTAATCGGGGTGCCGTCCTGGGCCACCAGGCGGGCCAGGAACTCGGTACCACCCGGCGCCTTCACCTTGAGGCGCACGCCGTACGTCGAGATCGCGCGAAAGTCCTGGTTCTCGCGATGGCGCTCGACCACGAGCCGCAGCGCCGCGCTCTGCAAGCGGCCGGCCGATAATCCCCGGTGCTGCCGCAATTTCTCGAACACGACAGACGTGCCGTGCCATCCGGCCAGGCGGTCAATCACGCGACGGGCATGTGCAGCTTCGACGGCGGGCGTCCTGAGCTCGGGACGCATGGCTCTCAGCCCCGTTGCGACGCCGGCGAGCGTAATCTCCTCGAAGGATGCCCGCCACGCCTTGGAAGCTGGGATCCATTGCCAGACCTCCGCAGCGATCGCCTCCCCTTCCCTATCCGGGTCCGTCGCTACGATGACTCGGCTGGCCTGGCCGATGGCCGCCTTGAGCCGATTGACCCGATCACTGGCTCCACCGTCCCTCGGCTGGAGCTGGTCAAGGGCGAAGGTTCGGGTGTCAATAGCGGGGCCGCTCGACATCGGGGGAAGGTCCAGGAGGTGCCCGACGGTCGCCGTGACCCGGCAAGTGAACCCCGCTGCCTCGGCATATTTCTGGACGTCCTTCACCTTGTTGGGCGATTCAAGAACAATGAGATCCATGGGGTACCCTCCGGGGCGGATGCGGGGTGCGCGGCTCCGGTGGTCTTGTCGTCCAGGAACCCCTTCGTGTTTCCTCAGGTTCCCCTCGTAGATCTCCCCTCCGCTCTGGTCTCATAAATGCGCGATAGCGAATCAGGTCCCATTGAAACGGGCCCCGAGGGTGTGGTCGGCGTCTTCGACGACCAAGGGCTGTGGGCACGCGCAGCGTGTCCAGCCGAAGGCCGGGGGGGTGGGCAGGCCTGTGGACCCGTAGGGCGGGCCCGAAGGGACCGTTCCCGCAGGGAATCCAGCAGGGCTGTCCACCCTCCCGCAGCCCGCCACCCTCGGGGTCTGTTCAGTACCTCGCGCAGCGCAGTCCCTGAGATTTGGTGTCTAGTGAATGATCAGAGTAGATGAATAGAAGTATCTGGGGGAAACGCGACCCGCAGAACCGATGGATATCATACGAGATTTTGGCCAGTACGCCTGAGAGGCGTACGAAGAAGACCGTTGACACGTACGGACCTGCCCGTTTTGGCGTACGAGGATGCCCGTCGATCCGTACCCAGAGGACCGTTGAAGCGTACGAACATGCCCGTTTTCCCGTACGAAGATGCCCGTTGATAACTTTGGCCCCCACCGAGCGACGGCGTCTGAGCAGGGTGCCCATGGTGCCCGCCTAATTTGAGCGGCAAGGCGTACGAACATGCCCGTCGGGGCCGCTGGAAGCTGCCCCCATAGTCGGAACTGTACGAACATGCCCGCTCACCGTTCGTACGGCACTGGCTGCTAATATAGATTAGTAATTATAGGTATTTAACATGCATTAGCCAATGCGCTAGATGATGGGTAAGCTACCGCTGCGACGGCGCCTTGGCGCCTGCTCGGTACGTATTTAGGTAAGCATTTAGGCGTTAGGCAGTATTGAGCATAAATTAGGCACAATGGCGAAGAGTTGCTCAATTAGGCGGAATCGCCTAAAGTCGACATCATGGCTCTGTCTGAGCGAGGCCAACGTGTTCTGGCCGTGGCCCGCCGGATCGTCGAGCTAGAACGAGAACTGGGAGATCTTCACCGAGATCTAGAATCAGAGCTTGAGCCGAGCGGAGGACCTATCGAGCCGCGGCGGCCAGCTGAGGGGGCCCTGTCCCCCGGCCCACTGGCGACGGAAGACGTTCAAGGTTCGGTTTTGCAGCAGTTGCGTTCCCGGCCGGGCCAGTCCTTTAAAGCAGGTGAGCTCAAGGCGTTGTTGGGGGGGCGCCCCGCGAAGGGCTCGGTCGAGTCGGCTCTCCAACGCTTGTTCGATCGCGGGGAGATCAAGCGTATCGGCCGGGGTTCCTACGCCGCGTCCACCGAGAGATCCCAAGAATGACACTCCCCCGTAGGATCCCCCTTCGGCCCTTCGGCTGCCCTCCCCTCGTTCCGTCCTTTCAGGTCGTCGTTCGTTGTCCGGCGCAGGGGTGACGAGACCACCAGACGTTCAGACGTTCGAGCGGTCGGCGACCAGGCCGTTTGGACATCTGGTTGCCGCGGCGACGGGCCGTGCGGATCGGGGCTGCTGGTTCCTTCCCGGCGAGGCGGATCAGTATAGGTCCCGGTAGCCCCTTCGAAGACGCGAAGGTCTCGGCGCGCTCGGTGAGGCGCTCGCCGATGACCTGAGCGTTCAGCGCATCGGGGAAAAACCGCATCCTCGCGGAGCGGTGATCATCCTCGGGTGCTCAGGAGCAACGGAATCGCAGGGTTACGAGCGCGTCGACTTTCGCTGACTTCGCGCTCGTGGCCACCAAGACGCACCCGTTGGGCACGGCGTGGGCACAGTGATTTTTGCGCTATCATCCAAGCCGCCTCATGGGGGCCGACATCTACCTTCTGGCGAAGGTGCTTCGAGTCGCAGGGCCGCTTGATTGTTGTGTAGGGTCGAAACGTCGACAAGGATGCGCGCCCGGCCGGTTGGCCTGGTTGCCTGCGTGAAGATGCGTAACGTTGCTGACCGCGTGGGTTCTCCCTGTCGTTCCGCCCGCGTTAAGCCCGACCGGAATCCCGCGCTTTGGCATCGGTGCTTCCAGGTCATGGGGTTGCCGGATGACGTGCGGGCGGCGGTGTGGGAGAGCGGCGGAGGCGAGAGGGGTGTTGGGGTGGTT
>DASRLC010000047.1:0-3194 GCA_035648655.1 Polyangia bacterium | reverse complement strand
ACCACATCCATGGCCGAGAAGATGTCGGCCGGCTGCTCGGCCTTCTCTTCCGCCGTCTCCCGATCGGTCCCCGACACGCGCGGCGGGCCGCGGTCCGTCTCGCGCAGCGGCAACGCTGCCTCGCGCGCCACGCTGAGGGTTTCCTCGACAGCGCCGTGCACGAACTCGGCCCCCAGCTCGACGGGCCCGTCGGGCGTGTGGTGGGTGAGGACCCGGCCACCCAGCCGATCGCGCGCCTCCAGCACCAGCACGCGCGCGCCCGCCGCGGTGAGATCGCGCGCCGCGGTCAGACCCGCCACCCCAGCCCCGATGATGAGGACCTCCGGCTGCGCGCTCATGACGTATTCTCGCAGTCGGAAACTGCGCTATGGGCGAGCCCGTCAAGCTGGAGCAACTTGCATCCTCCCAGGGAGAGACCTTCCGGGAACTCTACGCCATCTACGCCGCATCGATCGCCGCCCGCGAGCAGAAGCGCGAGGGCTGGATCGCCGCCATGATCGACGCGCCCGAATATCGCGTCTGGGTGGCGAAGGCCCGCGGTCTCGTGCGGGGCTTCAGCATCCTTTTCGTGCCGGCGGCCGGGGGGTTCGCGCTGCTCGAATACATGGCCGTCGCGCCGGAACACCGCAATCACGGCCTCGGCGCCGGGCTGTTCCGGCGGACGGTCGAGCAGGCCGTGACCTCCGAGGGTCGCACCCTGCCCGTGCTTCTGGAGGTCGACTCGGACCGGGAAGCGTCGATTGATCGCGCGCTCCGGACGCGCCGGGAGGGCTTCTACCGCCGGCTCGGGTGCCTCCGGATCGCGGGGCTTCGCTACCTCATGCCGCTGGCCGGCGACGGCCCGCCGCCCGAGATGGACCTTCTGGTTTACACCGCTCGGCCGCTCGGCCGCCCGGCGCTGAGCGAGGTCCCGAGGAGCGAGGTCACGCGAAGCCAAGTCAAGCGCTGGCTCGAGACCATCTATCGGGACGTCTATCACTGCTCGCCGGACGATCCGCGCCTCGCGCAGATGGTGGCCGGCCTGCCCGATCCAGTACTGCTCGACTGAACGAAGAAGGAGAACCGACATGGAGAATGGGTCCGCCGTCATGTTGACCTGGAGCAAGGCCGGCGTGATCGCCGAGGCGCTGGGATCGATCGGGATCGTGTTCACGCTTTTCTACTCGGTGTGGAGCTTCACGACGACCCTGCGAGACGCCTACTACGCCGAGCTCGACCGCGTGTACTTCGAGCTGCTCAAGATAGGGCTGGAGCGGCCGGAGCTGCTCTGCTACCCGACGACCTCGCCGACCTCGCCGACCTCGCCCGCCACGCCCGATCCGGCCAAGGCCGGCCAGTACGGCGCCTACGCGTTCATGGTCTGGAACTTCATCGAGACCATCTTCGACCGCTGCCAAGGCTGGTCGAAGCGAAAACTGCGCGAGACGTGGTACCCGATCATCGCCGCCGAGAACGCTCTGCACCGCGCGTGGTTCGACCAGCCCGAGAACCGCGGCAGATTCAAGCGGCGGTTTGTCCGGTTCGTCGAGACGAAGTACCCGAGTTGATGAGCGCGGGGCGCGGGGACCGTATGGCGGGCTTCGCCGACGTGGGTGAGCAGTGAGCGAATGGTTGATGCTCCGCCCTTTTGCCTGGTCGGTCATCGCGCCTTCAGGATAGCCAAAAGCGCCTATTCTCGATCGAGCCTATCCCCGTCCCCCCCTCGCTCAGCCTCCACGGCCGCTCCGCCGCGCCGGGATTCGTCGCTACGGCCGCGCGCCGCCGGGCGGCCGCATGGCCCCCGAGGCTCAGCGATGAGGTGCGGTCGCCCATCCCCCCGAAACCGACCCGGCGTGATATGCGAGTCGCGATGATTTCACCGGCCAGCCCCAAGAAGCGTTCCCTGATGCCGTCGAGCAAGCTTCGGCGGGCGCTGCGCGCACATGGGCACGCGCTATCGGCGCTCGTTCACGTCGGCAAGGGCGGCCTGTCGCCCGCCGTGATCAAGCAGGTCGAGCAGACGCTACACGATCACGAGCTGGTCAAGATCAAGGTCGACACGGACAGCCCCGACGATCGCCTCGGGGTCGCCGAGCTGCTCGCGGCGCGTCCTGGCGTGAACATCGTCCAGATCGTCGGGCACGCCATCCTGATCTACAAGCGCCATCCGCGTGAGCCGCGCTTCGAAGGTGGAGCTCCCGAAGTCCCAGCCGCGGAACGCCCGGCCAAGCCCTCCGGCAAGCGCGCCACCAGACGCTGAGCGCGGGCTGACCCGTCCCAAACCGTCCTCGGTCGCCGTCGACCGAAAGACGGGCTAAATTTGCGCGCCCATGTCGACCGCCCCCGCGCGCATCCGTCAGATCACCGTAGAGGAGCTGAAGTCCATGCTGGACGCCGGCGGATCGCCGGAGCTCTGGGACGTGCGAACCGCTGGCGAACGAAGCATCGCCAGGATCGAAGGCGCGCGGCATCTCGATCAAGAGGGGGCGGACTACATCGAGCAGCTCCCGCGCGACACGCTGCTCGTCTTCCATTGCCACCACGGGATCCGCAGTCAGTCCGCGGGCCAGCATTTCGTGGCGAAGGGCTTTACGAATGTCTGCAACGTCGTGGGGGGGATCGAAGCGTGGTCGCTGCAGATAGACTCTTCCGTTCCCCGTTACTGACTGTGTGGTCGACACCGGTGATGTCGGTCTCGAGATTTCCGGACGGTCAACAGCGGCCGCCGGGGATCGCATCGGATAGCGAAAGGCGGGTGCGTGCGCCGGCAGGACCCTGTGCTAACCTATCGGTAGGCCGATGGACTTCGACGAGTTCGAGCAGCTGGTTCTCAAAGTGCTGTTCGAGACGGACGTCCCGGTGACGGCAGCGCACGTCGCGTACCTGGGCCGGACCTCGGTCCGGACCGCCGAGAAGCACCTCGCGCGTATGGTCGAGCACGGCACGCTCAACGTGCGGACCAACACCGCCGGCGTAGTCGAGTACATCTATCCCGGGCGTCAGCCGATCGCGACCCGCGTCGGCGGCGACACCTCGCTCGGGCCGCCGCCGATCTCCAGCGGCGACTCGTTCTTCATGACGGTGCGGCCGCGATCGAATCCGGTGACCGCCGTGATGCTCTCCATGCTGATTCCGGGCGCCGGCCACATCTATTCGGGCCGTGCCGGCGCCGGTGTGGCCTGGATGGCGACCACGCTCATGGGCTACGCCTGCTG
>DASRLC010000046.1:0-9787 GCA_035648655.1 Polyangia bacterium | reverse complement strand
GGTTCGGCGACCACCGCCCCCACCGCCCCTAGCGGCCCAGACGCGCACCATGATCGGGGTCGCTCCCGCCGCCGACCGGCCCGGTCGGCCACCGGCCGTGAACCGGCTCGCCCGCACCATGATCGGGGCGCCGGCCGCGGTGAGCCCGGGGGCCGCGAAGGTCCCGGGGGCGCCGGTCATCGAGGGCCGGGTTCCCGGCGCGGCCTACACGCTGCCTGCCAATCCGCTGGGGGCGTTGCAAGCCGAAGATCTGGCCTCTTTCATCGACAGCACGCTCTTCGAAGTGGACGACGGGGAAGCCACCGCCGAGCGCGCTGCCCCGCCGCCGACCGAGATCGACGTCCCGATCGACGAAATGGCCATGGCGTCCGTTGCACCGTCTGCCAGCTCTGCGTCCGGAGTGCGGGCGCCGCAGACGTCGGAGCAGGCGGCGGCCGTGATCGCCGCGCCGGTCACGATCGCCCGCACCGAGCGGACCAGCGTCATCCCGACGCGCGCGACGACGACAACGACGAAACGTTCGGTCGCCGTGCGCCTGGCGCCCTCCGCGGCGTGCTTGGTGCTGGGCCTGGCGATCGGACACCTCTGGCTCTCGCCGGGTAGGAAGTCGGCTCGCGCTCCGGCGCACGACGACCGGCCAATATCCGCCGAGCCGGCTTCTGCAGCCGCGGTCGGCGCGGGCGCGCCCGCGCCTGCCGCGCCCGTCGCGATAGCGCCCGCATCGGCCGCGGCGCCGGACGTCGGCGAGGCGGCGGCCGTGGCCGCGGCGCCGAAACCGCCCGAGGCGCGCCAACCGGTCACCGCTGCCGCCCCAGGCGAGTGCAGCGCGCGCATCGTCACCGAACCGCCCGAGGCCAAGATTGTCTGGGGTGGCAAGCTCCTCGGCTCGAGCCCGATCGAGCGTGCGCGAATTCCCTGCGGCAGCGCCACGGTCGCGATCGAGCACGAACGCTACCAGCCCATCACGCAGGTGCTGGATGCCGAGCCCGGCACGCCGGTGGTCGTGTCGCAGCGATTGCACCGCCCGCCCGGCGTGCTGATCGTGGCCTCGTCGCCGGCGCGCGCCTACATCACGGTGAACGATCTGATGCTCGGCCCGGCGCCGCGCCGCCTGGCCGCCTGGCGTTACGAGCAGGTGTCGATCCGGGCCACTTATCCGGGCTACCAACCGTGGACCAAGAAGATCTATCTCAAGGAATCCACGACCAACGTTACGGCCCAGCTCGTGCCCACCGGACCCGCCGGCGGCAAGCGCGCCGCACCCGGCCGTTGATTGGGCCGGCCGGCGCTGGAGCCGCCACTCAATGCGGGGCGGCGGGAATCACCGCCCGAGGCAGCGCCCCGACGTTCGGTCGCGGCGATGTCGTGACCTGGGCCGGGGGCGCCGTCGCCGACGCCGGCGGCGGTGTGGCCGACGGGGACGGCGCCTCTTCTTGGCCTTCGGTGGCCTCCTCGCCGGCTTCGAGGTCGGTGGTCGACGGGGACGTGGCGGCGCCGGTCCCCAGGTCGATTGGGCCGCCGTGGGCTTCGCGCGCGTAACGCATCATTGCGTTCACGCAGCCGACCTGCGCCCCGCGCACCGCCGACAAGCTGTGGCTGCGAAGACCTTCGACCAAAATCGAGAAGACCAGAACGTCCGGGCCATCGCCGACCAGGCCCGACAGGCAGGACTTGCCATTGAGCGTGCCGGTCTTGGCGCGCACCCGTTGGGCGGCGAGCGTCCCCTTGAAACGGTTGCGGGTCGTGCCGTCGATGCCCCCCACCGACAGCGATTGCAGCAGGTCCGGCCCCACGCGGGGATCGAGATAGAGCGCGCGCAGCAGCGCCGCCATCGAGTCGGCGGTGATGCGATTGGCGTGGCCGAGGCCCGAGCCGTTGCGCGGCACGTAGCTGCCGGGCGGAAGTCCGAGCTCCCCAATTACCTCGCGCAAGAGCCGGACGCCCTTCTCGCCGGTGGGGGCGCCACCGTAGGCTTCGGCGCCCGCCGCTTCGAGCACCCGCTCGGCGGAGTCGTTCTCGGAGTCCTTGTTGATCTTGCGCAGCAGAATCCCCAGCGGCGCCGACTCGTGCAGCGCGTAGAGCGGCAGCGCATGTCCGCCGCGCGGTGTGGGAGTGGGCTCGACCCGCGCGTCGTCGCGCACGGAGATTCCGGCCGCCGCCAGCGAAGCCCTCATGAGTGCCGCCGCGTAGAGCGCCTGGTGAGGAACGCGGCGCCGAAAGATGAGGCCGCCCCGGAGGGTCGAGACGTGCCCGTCGATGTCGATGGCGATTCGAGAGCCGGCCACCGACAGCCGCACCGTGACCCGCGAGCGGCCGTGCGTCTTGGTTCGCGCACCGTTGTGGATCACGAACGACGGATCGGCGGGCACGGTCGTCACCTCGGCGGGCGCTCCCGCTTCGGCGCCCGGTCGAACCCGGACCAGCATCAGCCCGTGGTTGACGACCAGCGGCGCGCGCGGCGAGAGCGTGCCGGCCGGCGCCTCGGCGGCCGCTTGGTTCTCTGCCGCCGTCTCGTCGTCGGTGGTGGGCTCTTCGTCGACCGCCCCTTCGTCGTCGCCGATCCGCCGGGGGTCGGCCACCACGGCGCCGGCGACGCTGCGCACCCCGCGCCGGGCCAGCGCGGCCGCCAGCGCGTCCAGATCGCCGCTGCGCACCGTTGGATCCCCGCTGCCCCGCAGATAGACGTCGCCGACCACCACCCCCTCGGCAGTCGGCGCGGGGCCCGAAAGCTCGGTGCGAAAACGCCAGTCGGCGCCGAGGCGCATGAGCGCGGTGGTGGTGGCCAACACCTTTTGGTTGGAGGCGGGATCCATCAAGACGCCGCCCCGGGTCTCGAAGAACAGCCGCCCGGTGCGCGCCTCCATCACGCGCATCCCGACCCGCGTCCGGCGCAACACGCTGTCGTGCAAGATCTCGCGCAAGGCCGCCTGCATGCGGAGAATTCGATCGCGGTCGCGATCATCCGGGGCCGGTTCCGGCGCCACGTCGGCCACGCGGGCGCGCCGAGTGGAGGTCTCCGCGGCGTGCCCGTGCGCCTGCCCGTGCGCGTGCCCGGCGTGCGTGGCCTGGCCGCGTCGCGCCGGCGCGGCCAGCCCGGGCGACGACACGAGCCCCAGCGCGCCGAGCGCAAGCCACAGACACCGCCGCATCACTTCGGGCCGGCACACCGGAAGCCGAGATCGCCGTCGCGGCGGTCGGGCGCCCAGGCATTTCGATTGGCCGCGCGCGGCCCCACGAAGTAGCTGCAGCAGGAGCCGCCGCGGACCACGCGCCGGTCGGGCGCGTCGTCGTACTTGTCCGCCACCCACTCCCAGACGTTGCCGCCCAGGTCGAGCACGCCGTACGGGCTGGCCCCGGAAGGATACTGTCCGACCGCCACCGGGTGGCCGGGGTTCTGGCCGGCGCAGGGTCCTTCGCCCTCGAAGTTTCCCCAGTTGGCGCGCCCGCACTCGGCCCGGTTGCCCCAGGGGTATTCGCGGCCGTCGGTGCCGCGCGCCGCTTTTTCCCACTCGGCCTCGGTCGGCAAGCGCCCGCCGGCGAAGCGGCAGTAGGCCTGCGCGGCGTTCCAATCGACGCCCGTGACGGGCAGCTTGGGATCGCCCGCGGCGGCCGGCACGGGCGCTGGGCACTTGCCGTCCGCCACGCAGAGCGCGTAGTCGCCGCGCGTGACCTCAGTGCGATCGATCGTGAAGGCCTTGAGGGTCACCTTACGCACCGGCCGCTCGTCCTCTTCGCCGTGCGTGCTGCCCTCGGTGAAGGGCCCGGCGGGGATCGCCACCCGATCGCGCGCCGGCCGGTCGGCGTGCGGACCGGGGGCGGCCGCCAGCCAAGCCGCGGCGCAGATGAGCCAGCGTGCCATCGCGGGAGAAGTCTAGTCGAGGCGCGCGATCAGCGCGCGGGCCTGCTCGGCCCAGGGCGTGGCGTCGGACTCCAGCGCCAGATAGCGCTCCAAGTGGGCGCGCGCGGCGGCGCGGCCGCCCAGGCTGTCGAGCGCGACCGCCAGGTTGAAGTGCGCGTCGGCGAAGTCGGGCGTCGTCTGTAGCACCCGCCGGAACTCCGCCACCGCCAGCTCCAGATCGCCGCTCTCGAGCACGATGTTGGCCAAATTGAAGCGCGCCTCCGGCTGGTCGGGATCGAGCGCCAGCGCCGCCTCGAAGGCCTCGCGCGCCCCGGCCACATCGCCGCACCGATAGGCCAGGCTCCCCAGGTTGGTGCGCGCGGCGGCCAGGCCCGGGTCGAGCGCCAGCGCCTGCCGGTAGCAGAGCTCGGCGTGGTCTTCGCCCGCGTCGCCACCGCCGGCCTCGGAACGGGTCCCCTCGATGAACCAATCGTAGGCACGGCGTTTGGGGAGCGTCCCGTCGTCGATCGGGACGGCCCGCTCCGCAATGGGCTTCGGGCGGATGTCCGAGACCTGGCGGGCCAGCTCGGCGAGGCCGAAGTCGAACACCTTCTGCCCGGTCGATTCGAAGGCGTTCCCCTCGTCGACGACCACCAAGCGGGTGCCGTCGAACGCGACGCGCATCCGATCGAGCGGGCGGTCGACGTGCGGCAAGGACGCGCGCACCTCTTCGATGGCCTTGCGGATCTCGGCCGCCTTGAATCCCCGGTCGACCAGCTCCTTGGCCGCCTTGACGCTCACCAGGTCCTGGAACGAATAGAGCGGCTTGCCCCCGCGGCGCACCGACGGCCCGACGAACCCGACCTGCGCCCAGTAGCGCAGCTTGCTCTCGGCGACGTCCAGGATCTTCGCCGCGCCGGCGTACGTGTAGGTGGCGTCTCCCAACGTTGCTTCCGAGGTTGCTTGCAAGGTGGTCGTCCCCTCAGAACGTCGCTTCCACGTCGATGTCGATGAAGACCTTGGCGGCCTGGGAGCGGATCGCCACGTGGGTGCTCACCGCCTTGGGGACAGCGCCCGCCACCCGCGCGGCTTCACGTCCCGCCAGCGCCTCGATGTGCGCGGCCGCTTGGGCGTCCGTCTCCAGCAGATGGGCCACCCGGCGGGCGGTTCCCGCGTCACAGGCCTCGCGCAGCAGCAGCTCCAGCGCCGGCAGATCGATGGTCAGCATGGTCGAGCCGAAATAGGCATCGCGCCCGCCGCGCACGCTGCGTTGCCCTTCGGAGATGACCTCGGCGCGCGCCAGCACCAGATCCAGCGCCGCACCCGACAAGCGCTCGCGCACCTCGCGTTCGAAGAGCGCGATCCGCGTGGCCCGCGCCATCGGTCGCCGCGGGGCCAGCACCGGTGGCACGACCGCACCTGTCGCCGAAGGCTCGGACGACCGTGGGCGTTTGCGTTCGGTCATGACCATAGATACCGGGGAAGACGACTGGCGAGACGACTGGCGAGACGACTGAGACGACACCTGAGAACCGTGATCGTATCAAGAGTCGGGGCCACTGCGCAAAAACCCCGCCCTTGGGGGTATGCTGTAGGTCCCAATGTCGCCCACGTCTCAGGGGCTGGACCTCGTGAAATTTCCAGTGCTGGTGGTCGACGACGAGTCCGACAACCTGGATGCCTTTCGCTTCAATTTCGGGCGATCGTTCAAGCTGCTGCTGGCGGGGAGCGGCGAAGAGGCGTTGGCCCTGGCGCGCGATCACGACGTGGCGGCCATCGTGACCGACCAGCGGATGCCGAAGATGACCGGCCTCGACCTGCTCAAGGCTGCCCGCGAGCTTCGCCCCGACGCGGTGGGGATCATCGTGACCGCTTTCACCGACGTGGATGTCCTGATTGAGGCCATCAACCTCGGTCGCATCTACCGCTACATCACCAAGCCTTGGGACTCGAAAGAAGTACGTGGCGTCCTGACCCACGCCGTCGAGCGCTTCGCGATGCAGCGCGAGAACCGCCGCCTCGGCGAGCAGCTGTCGGCCTACGTGGGGATGCTCTCCAAGGAGGCCCATGGCGCGTTCAGCTTCGGCGCCATCGTCGGCGAATCGCCGGCGCTGCGCGAGGTCCTGACCCGCGTCGAGCAGGTGGCGAAGACCTCGTCGACCGTGCTCCTGCGCGGGGAGACCGGCACCGGCAAGGAGATGGTGGCGCGCGCCATCCACATCAACAGCGCGCGCGAGTCGCGGCCGTTCGTGCGGCTCAACTGCGCGGCGCTGGCACCGGGCGTCCTCGAGTCCGAGCTGTTCGGCCACGAAAAGGGCTCCTTCACGGGCGCCGTCGCGCGCCGCCTGGGGCGATTCGAAATGGCCGACGGCGGCACCCTGTTCCTCGACGAGGTGGGCGACCTGCCGCTCGACGTCCAGGTCAAGCTGCTGCGCGTGTTGCAAGAGCGCGAGTTCGAACGGGTCGGTGGCTCCGAAACGATCAAGGTCGACGTGCGGGTGGTGTCGGCCACCCACCGCGATCTGGAGCGCCAGATCGCCGATGGGACCTTTCGCGAGGACCTCTATTACCGGTTGAACGTCTTCCCGATCCAGCTCCCGCCGCTGCGGGAGCGGCCCAGCGACATCCCGCTGCTGGCCGAGCACTTCTTGCAAAAGTACGTCGCCGGCGCCGGGAAGCCGGTCCACGGGATCGACGCGGGCGCGGTGGTCGCGCTGACCGGCTACGCCTGGCCCGGGAACGTGCGCGAGCTGGAGAACCTGATCGAACGGGCGCTGATCCTGACCCGTGGGTCCGAGATCACCGCCGCCGACCTCGAGTTCATGCGCCGGCCCGCCGCTGGCGCGGCGACCTCGGTCCCAGCGGCTGCCGCGGGCGGGTCGGCCACCGGCGGCGCGCGCCCGCTGGGAGAGCGCCTGCACGAGCAGGAGCGGGCCGCGATCATCGGCGCCATCGACGCCGCCCAGGGCAACATCGCGCACGCGGCGCGGGCGCTGGGGATCAACCGGTCGACGCTCTACTACCGGATGCGCAAGCACGGCCTCGAGCACCTGCTGCCGATGCGCGAATCGCCGGCGGGGGGCGTCGATCCGACGGGCGCTCCGCCCACTTCGTAGCCACAATGACCCGCATGAAGCTGCTCTTCGTGATGGACCCCCTCGCCCGGCTGCAGATCGCCGGCGACACCACCTTCGCGATCATGCTGGCCGCCCAGGCGCGCGGCCACGAGATCTGGTTCTGCGAACCGCGCCACCTGTCGCTCGAGCACGCAGATCCGGTCGCCAGCGCCTGGCCGGTCACCGTGCGCCGGGTGACCGGCGACCATTATTTGCTGGGGCCGCAGGGGACCGTACGGCTCAAGAGCTGCGCGGCGGTCTTGATGCGCAAGGATCCCCCCTTCGACCTCGACTACTACTTCGCGACGCTGCTGCTCGAGCGGGCGCGCGGCGGGACGCTCATCATCAACGACCCGCGCGGGCTGCGCGAGCAGAACGAGAAGCTGGCCATCCTCGAATACCCCGAACTCTGCCCGCCGACGGTGGTCACCCGCGAGGCGACCCGCCTGCGCGCGTTCTTGGCCGAGCAGGGGGGCGAGATGGTGGTCAAGCCGCTCGACGCCTCGGGCGGCTTCGGCGTCTTTCACGTGCGGCGGGGCGATCCCAACACCGGCGCCATCCTCGAGCAGTCCACCAACCTGGGCCGGCGCTGGACCATGGCGCAAAAGTACCTGCCCGAGGTCAAGAGCGGCGACAAGCGGATCCTGCTCATCGACGGGGAGCCGCTCTGCGCGGTGCTGCGCGTGCCCGCCGCCGACGACCTGCGCGGCAACCTGCACGTCGGCGCGCGGCCCATGCCGACCAAGCTGGACGACCGCGATCACGCCATCGTCAACAAGGTCGGGCCCCGGCTGCGCGAGCGCGGGCACTTCTTCGTCGGCCTGGACGTGATCGGTGGCTGGTTGACGGAGGTCAACGTGACCAGCCCGACCGGCATCCTGGAGGCCAACGCGCTCTACGGCGACGCCTACGAGGTGAAGGTGGTCGAACGGCTCGAACAGAAGATTTCCGCCGGATGAGCCGGCCCGGGAGCCCGGCCGGGGTTCCCGCCTCCTCCGCGGGGAGGTTTCCCAGTGAATTGTCCCGCGCGGGAAGAATCTACTCGGAAGCCCCCTCCGCGGAGAAAATCCGCCGCGCCCGTGTCGCGGCGGCCGCGGCGCTGATCGGCTGCCTGTTGGCCGCGCGTCCGGGCCGCGCCGAGGACGACCGCGGTCAGCCGCCGCCGACCTATCCGCTGACGCTGCTGGTGCAGGCCGACGCGGTGCTGGCCTCCGCGCCGGCGCCGTTCGAGAGCCCGGACGATCCGCCCGCCGGGGCCGCGCTGCGTTTGCGCCGCCTGCGGGTCGGCGACGATCTGCGCTGGGGCGACGTCCGCCTGCGGGCGCTCTTCGAAGCGCAGCCCAACGACGCGGCCGGCGTTCCGTTCGCGCCTCTGGCGGGCGGGCGCCTGCCGGTCGGCGGACCGCTGCGCGCCGCCGACCTCTATCTGTCGTGGGCGCCGGTGCGCGCGTTTCACCTCGACGCCGGCTCGATGCGGGTGCCGTTCTCGCTCTCGCGCCAGACCGACGAGGCCGATCTGCGAATGCTGGAACGTCCCGGGTTCGTGGAGGCGTTTCTGCCCGATTACCGCGCCGGCGTCGCGGTCGGCGGCGATCTGGGCGAGCTCCTCTACCAGGCGGCGATCTTGAGCGCCGATCGGACCCTCGACGGGCACCTGTTCGGCGATGGCGCGCTCTGCGCCGGGCGCCTCACCGCCGAGCCGGTCGGCCCGGTCGGTCTCGCCCCCTGGCGCCTGCCGCCGTCGGATCCTTGGTACGACTGGTTCCGCTTCGCCGCCAGCCTCTCGGTCCTCTATGGCACCGTCGCCGAACCGCGCACGCTGGCGATCGATCCCGATTTCCAGGCCCAGTGGCGCTGGCTGGTGGTCACCGCCGAATATCTGCTCTCGTTGCGCTACCGCGACGGCGCGACGATCGATCCGAGCAGCTACCAGCAGGGCGCCGCGGTCGAACCCGGCGTAACGCTGCTCGGTCGCCGGCTGGACCTGGTCGCCCGCGGCGATTGGCAGCGCGCGGCCGCCGCAAACAGCTGGGGTGCCGGCGCCGGGCTCACCGCTTACGCGCCGGATCCACGGCTGCGCCTGGGCGCCGGTTTCGAATGGCGGCACGGCCCGACCGGCGCCGGCGGCGCCGACACCGGCTGGTACTGGGCCATCCTCCGCCTCACCATCGCCGTCGAGTAGCTCGTTTCGAGCCGAAGACGTGATCGCGTCGGGAGCGGGACGGCTCAGGCGACCCGCTCCCATCGCGGGAGGTTCGGAACCCTTCGAGGGTTCCGACGACTATTGCCGGGGCGCGTGGTGCTTGCGGACCGGCTTGGGGGCGATCGACTCGTCCTTGGCCGACGGCGGCGGGGGAGCGACCACCACGTGCGGCTTCCGCGGATCGGGGCAACCGTTCTTCGACGGCTCGGACGAGGCGGGTCCGGGCCGCGAAGGGCAGGCGTCGTCGGCGTCCGAGATACCGTCGTTGTCGCTGTCGATGAAGGGGCAGCCGGGACGCTTGGGATCGGGCTTGGGTCCCGGCACGGTGACCGGGCAGGCGTCGTCGACGTCTGGGATGCCGTCGCCGTCCTCGTCGGATTCGGGGCAGCCCGGGCGGAAGGGATCCGGGTGGATGCCGGCCGGCGTGTCGCGGCACTGATCCTCGTCGTCGGCCACGCCGTCGCGATCGGTGTCGGGGATGCTGATCCGATACGAACCGCGCGGGTGCGGATGGTGCTCGGTGTCGGCGGGGGTGCCGGCCGCCGCGCGCCCGAAATGGTAGGTGAACGAAGCGCCCAAGTTCCAGGCGTGCCCGTCGTCGCTCTCACGCGAATCGGGATTGATCACGCT
>DASRLC010000045.1:0-19563 GCA_035648655.1 Polyangia bacterium | reverse complement strand
GTGGGCAGGTGTCCCGGGTCCAGCTTCGGTCGGTGGCGATGCGAACGAAATCGACCTGGGCCAGATCCGCGCCGACCCGCCCGAGCAGCGCGCGGGCGCGGCGGTCGGCGGCGGCGTCCTGCACCAGGATTCGCACCCGTTCGCCGCGGGTCAGGTGGCGCACCACCTCGCCGTAGACCCAGGGGATGGGCGCCAGCTTGCCCGGCCAGTCGCGCCGTTCGTGGGGCCAGGCGATCCAGGTGGCCGCGTGCGGCTCCCACTCGGCCGGCATGCGAAACCCCAGATCGAGCGGCGTCGGCGTCGGCCCGCGATCAGTCATCCACCAGCCGGCGCGTGATGGCGCCGTAGGCGTCGATGCGGCGGTCGCGCAAGAACGGCCAATGGCGGCGGACGGTCTCCTGGTGCGCCCGATCGCAGGTGACGATCAAGGTCTCCTCTTCGGTGCGCGAGGCTTCCGCCAGCACGACGCCGAACGGATCGGCCACGAAGCTTCCGCCCCAAAACTCGATGCCGGCGCCACCCGCGAGGGGCGATTTCTCGAGCCCGATCCGGTTGACCGCCGCGACGTAGACGCCGTTGGCGATGGCGTGCGCGCGCTGCGCGGTCTGCCAGGCGGACGCCTGGGCCGCGCCGAACTCGGCCTTCTCGCTCGGGTGCCAGCCGATGGCGGTCGGATAGAACAGCACGTCGGCCCCGGCCAGCGCGGTCAACCGCGCGCCTTCCGGGTACCACTGGTCCCAGCAGACCAGCGTGCCGATCCGACCGACGGCGGTGTCAAAGGCCCGGAAACCGAGATCGCCCGGCGTGAAGTAGAACTTCTCGTAGTAGAGCGGATCGTCGGGGATGTGCATCTTGCGGTACTTGCCGCAGAGCCGTCCGTCGGCGTCGATGACGACCGCCGTGTTGTGGTAGACGCCGGCCGCGCGCCGCTCGAACAGCGAGCCGATGACGACCACCCCGGCCTCGCGCGCGACCTGCGTCAGCGCTTCGGTGCTGGGGCCCGGGATCGGCTCGGCCAGGTCGAAGAAGGCATGATCTTCGGTCTGACAGAAGTATTGGCTTCGGAACAGCTCGGGCAGGCAGACCAGCTGCGCGCCGGCGCGAGCGGCGTCGCGGATTCGTCGCAGCGCCCGCGTGAGGTTGTCGGCGGGATCCTCCGAGCAGCGCATCTGCACGAGCGCGATCTTGAATTTCGTCGGCGGCGCCATGGTCACACCTTTGGTGGCGTTACTATTGTCGGCGCACCGGGCGTCGTCAATCGCCCGTCAATCGGCGAGCATCAGATCGATCGCGTTGCCGAGCAGACGATCCCAGATCGGGCGCGCGGCCGAATAGTAGCGACCGGTGTCGGCCACGATCGTAGCGCCGCCGTTTGCGCCGTTGGCGGCGTACACGAAGTCGGCGTCCTCGCGCACCCAGATCGGGATCGTCTCCGCCTCGACCTCGCAGTGAAATTGAAACCCGAGCTGCCGACGGCCGAGGCGAAAGGCCTGATGTCGGCAGAGCGGCGTCGACGCCAGATGGATTGCGCCCGACGGCAGGTCGAAGGTGTCGCCGTGCCAATGCAACATCGGAACGCTCGGCGGGACGCCGGTCAGCGTGGGCTCGTTCGGCAATGACCGGAAATCGACCCCCCCCCAGCCGACTTCGCGCGCCGGCTCGGCGGCGCCGCTCGGTCCCGATCGGGTGTTCGGATAGACGCGCGCGCCGCCGGCCGCGGCCAGGAGCTGCGAGCCGAGACAGATGCCGAGCACCGGCGCATCGCGCGCCACGAGGCGGGTCAAAAGGGCGATCTCGGCGGCCAAAAACGGAAAGCGGGCGTCGTGCACGTCCCCCACGCCCATCGATCCGCCCATGACGATGAGCGGCTGGTCCGGCGGTAGATCGCCGGGGACCGGATCGCCGTCGTAGAGCGCGCGCACGTCGAGCCCGATCCCGCGGGCCGCGAGATGGGTCGCCACCCGCTCCGGCCCTTCGGTCGGGGCGTGCTGAAGAACCAGCGCGCGCTTCGCTCTTTCGCCCACCCGGCTATTAGGCCCAAGGCGGGGGGGGCGATTCAATCAGAATCAGCTCTCCCGACACCGGATCCCGAAACTGCACGGATGCGGCGTGCAGGTGCAGGCCGGCGTCTGGGTGGGTGCCGGCTTCGGTGCCGTAGAGCGCGTCGCCCACGATCGGATGACCGCTGGCAGACAGGTGGGCTCGAACTTGGTGGGCGCGTCCGCGCCGAAGCCGCACGCGCAGGAGCGTCGTCTCCGGACGGCGGCCGATCACCTCCCAGCTCGTCTGCGCCGGCAGCGGCTGGCGTCCGCCGTCGACGCGTACACGCGCCCCGCGCCGACCGACCCGCCCGATCGGCGCCGAGGTCTGGCCGCTCTCGGCCGAGCTGCCCACCACCTCCGCCAGATACGATTTTTCACATTCGGGACCGGAGAGGGCGGCGCGCAGGGCCGTCCAGGCGGCGGCACTCCGCGCGGCCAGCAGCACCCCGCTGGTGCCGGTATCCAGGCGGTGAACGAGGCCGCCCTCGCGCGGATCGGGCGAGGCCCCGGCGCACTCGGGGAACTTGGCCACGATGGCGTTGGCCGCGGTGCCGAGCTGCCCGGCCGCCTGCGGGTGCGCCGGCACGCCGGCCGGTTTGTCGATGGCCACGAAGCCCCCTTCGACCCGCAGCACGGTGATCGCGAGATCCGGATCGGCCCGCACGCGCCAGCCGTCCGGCCCCTGTGCCGCCACCCCGGCGTCCTCGACCTCGACGGTTTGGCCCGCCGTCGGGTGTTGGCCTTTGCGGGCCGGACGCCCATCCACCCGCACCGCACCGGCTGCGATCAGCCGCCGCGCGGCCGCCACGCTCAGTCCCGCCCGGTCCGCCACCAACTGATCGAGCCGCCGGTCCGGGGCGCCGGGGTCGACGCGATATCGCGCCATGTCGCCGCGGCCGCCGCTACTTCTTCTTGCCGCCGGCGCTCGCCCTCGAGCTGGCGGCGGTCTTACGGGCGGGCTTGCCGGAGGCCTTCGGCACGGATTTACCGATCGGCTTGGCCACCGCCACTTGCAGCTTCTTCTTGGGATCGTGCGACGTCGAGCCATGCGCATGCGCCGCGGTTGCGCCCTTGTGCTCGCTCTCGGCCACCGATGGGTGCGCGGTGGCACCGAGAGCGCTGCCACGCTCGGGCCGCTTCTTACTGGGCGTCATGCCCATCGTCGCCTCACGGGGCGCGCCACCGGTCGGCGAGTAGACCACCACCCGATCGCCCTCGTGCAGCTCGGTGTTGTACGAGAAGCGGTTGATGCGGGCCAGATCCCCCGGCGTGAGGCCGTACCGCCGTCCGAGCTTGGCCAGCGTGTCGCCCGGCTTGGCAATATAGAAGAGGCGCTTCTTCCCGCGCCGCGCCGTCTCGAGCTCGAGGAACTCTTCGGAGCCGAGCGTGACGACGCGGACCTGGGTCGGGTCGAGCAGCACAACGCCGGCCGGATCGAAATCCTTGCGCACGAAGATCTGCAGGATCATCCGCGGATGGAGCTTGGCGTCGGGGTCGATGTTGTTCCATTCCACCAGATCCTCGGGCCGGACGCCGAACACATCCGCGATCTCGTCGAGCCCGTCGCCGTCTCGGGTCCGATAGAAGACCCGCTCGCGCCCATCGTAACCGAACGAGCGGTCGGGCACCGCGACGATGATAGAGGTGTCGGGCTCGCCGTCTTTGTCGCCCGCGGCCTCGTCGTCGGCGTACGAATCCTTCTCCGTCTTTGCCTTGAGCGGGCGATCCTTAGCGGCGACGGCGCGTCGCGGAACGACGATCGCCATGCCCCCCCTCAGCTCCAGGCTGTCCTTGACGCCGTTGAGCTTGCGGATCTCCTTGGCGCTTACGCCGTGGGCCTTCCCCACGTCTTCCAGCGTCTCGCCGAACCGGAGGACGACCGTCTCCAGCTTGTCGCCGGCGGCGCGCGTCTTGTCGAAATCCTCGGCGAAGGCGACCGCGGTGCCGGGCGGCAGTCGCACCTTGCTCACGCCACGATCGGGCGGCGTCCGGCCTCGTTGCAGCTGCGGATTGAGCGCCTCGATCACCTCCGGCTTGGTCCCGGCCGCGCGCGCGACCGTGGCCATCGCCGTACCCGCGGGGACCTCGACCTGATCATAAGCAAACGGCGCGTCGGGGGACACGTCCGCGTAGCCGAAGGTCGCCAAGTTGTGGCCCACGATCGCGGCCGCCAGGATCTTCGGCACGTAGAGGCTCGACTCCCATGGCAGCCCCGACTCGTGGCGCGTCAGCTCCCAGTAGTCGTTGGTGTTGTACGACGTGATCGAACGCAGCACCGAGCCATAGCCGGCGTTGTAGGCCGCGAAGACCAGATACCAAGATCCGAAGCGAACATAGAGATCCTTGAGGTAGCGCGCCGCGGCCTCAGCGGCCTGCTCGGGATCGCGGCGGGCATCGATCCAGTAGCTGACTTCCAGGCCATAAGCGCGCGCCGCGCCCGGCATGAACTGCCAGATGCCGCCGGCGCCGACCCGTGACCGCGCGCCGGTGTCGAAGCCGCTCTCGACCATCGCGACGTAGAGAAGATCCTTGGGCAGGCCCTCGCGGGTCATGATCCTCTCGACCAGCTCACGATAGCGGCCGGCGCGGCGAATCCAGTTCGCCATCACCAGGTGCCCTTTGGGATCGTTCTTGAAGTAGTCGAGGTAGCGGAGCACCTGCGCGTCCCAGCGGACCGGCAAGTCGGGAAGCTTCAAGCTGCGGAGCCACTCCGAGTCGGGCGCTGCCGTCGGGCCCGCGGCCTGCGGGGGCGACTCGGGCGAGCGCAGCTCGGCGGGGACGTCGCCGCTGCCGCCCCATTGGCCCGGCAGCGAAGCGGGGGGTAGGGGACCGTCGGTGGCGTGGGCCGCCGCCGCGCTTTCCGGCGTGCCCGGCTTCGGGAAAGCCTGTTCTTCGAAGCGTCGGATCTCGCGCAGCTCCGGGCTCTCGGTGGTGGAGAGGTCATCGACGGCCACGCCCCGCACGGCGCGTCGCTCCGATAGACTTTGTTCCTGCGGGTCTCGCGCGGCGGCCGCCGTTGGCGCGGGCGCGGCCAAGGCGAGGCCGGTGGTGCTTCCCAGCCCGCACGCGACCGAGAGCACGATCGCGACGCGCGCGCACGGGAAAGCCGACGACGCCATGGCCCGATCGTATCGGATCGCCGCCAAGACGACAAAATTCCGTGTCTTCCTCGTTGATTGTTCCAGTCGGGGTGCTATAGATGGGGCAGCTCAAGGAGCAAACTCATGCCCTTCGGAATGGGCTTCGGCGAACTCGTACTCGTACTCATCATTGTGGTCGTCGTGTTCGGCGCGACGAAGTTGCCACAGCTTGGCGATGGCCTGGGTAAGGCCATCAAGAACTTCAAGCGTGCGGTCAACTCAGAAGACGAGATCGACGTCTCTCCCACCGCCAAGAAGAGCGAGCTCGACGAAGAGGCCGGCAAAGCCGGCAAATCTGGTAAAGCCGGCTAGCGGCAACGCCGGTTGGTTCGACGAACCGACCTGTTCGACCCGTTTGCGCTACCCGTCGGTGACGACGGCAGCCGAGCGATAGGTCTAGGTTCGAGGTCGCGATGGTTCGCGCCTCCGATCGATCCCGATGGTGTTCTGCAGGGCCGGCGAATGCCGCCGAGTGCCCTGATTTCGAACGTTCTGACCCCATGAGGTCGGTCTCGGAGGCTAAGCCATTGTTTTAACGAGACATTTAAATGGCGCAAGGAATCGTTCGTTGTATTACATGATTGACCGAGAGATTTGTCTATGACACCCTAAGACAATGACGACAGCACGCACGATCAAGCGCTACGCGAATCGTAAGCTCTACGATACCCGCGACAGTCGATACGTGACGCTAGACCACATCGCGGCGATGGTGCGTGCCGGCGACGACGTGCGGGTCGTCGAGAACACGACGCGCGCCGACCTGACCACGGCGACCTTGGCGCAGATCATCTTCGAGGAAGAGAAGAAGACGCCGCGGCTATCGGTGGCCGGACTGCGCAAGATCATCCAAGGCGGCATGCCGGTGGCGGGCGCCCCATCCGCGCCCCCGGCCTCTGGCGCGCCGCCTGCCGGCACCGGCACCCCCAGCTCGGGCAACTTCGGCGGCGGCACCGCCGCCTAGGAACGATCCCGTCGCGGGAGGTTTGGAACGTTTGGAACCCTCTCAGGGTTCCATCAACGCATGGGAGGGGGCCGGCTCCGCCGCCATCTAAATCAAAAGTCGAAGCCGGCGGCCAGGGAGAAGCTCTCCTGGGTCGCGCTGGAATCGGTGGCGCCGCCGGGCTGCGAGGTGTCGTGGCTCGTGCCGTGCTGCACGATGTCCAGCTCGGCGGTCAAGAAGACCACCGACAGCTTGAGCTTGAACCCCCCGAACCACCGATAGCGGGTGATGATGTCCTGCGACGGGAAGGTGAAGTTGTTGGCCAGATCGTTGAAGGTGCCGTTGTTGGCCGCCAGACAGCTCCCCCGCGGTGCGTCGGTGGCGGCGGCCTGCTTCTGCGCATAGGCGTCGCAGCCGGGCGTCGCGTCGATCACGCCGCTGCGGGCATCGATGAACAGCACGTTCCACCCGACGAACGGCTCGATGCGCGCGGTGCCGCCGATTCCGAAGGCCTTGGAGGCCACGACGTCGACGCCGTAGACGGTCATATCGACCTGGCTGGTGCCGAGGAGCTGCGAAGCCGAGCCCCGCACCGCGAACGATGGCAGCACCCAGTCGTGGAAACCTTCCTGCAGCGCGATCTTCGCGTAGCCCTGCATCGCGTACATGTGCGAGCCGAGGACGCTGACGGCGCCGACGCCGAACTCGAACGCCGGCAGGGGGAACCAGAGCCCCTTGCGAACAAAGCCACCGACGGTGGTGAGGTATGAGTCGGGTCGAGCCGCGTTGGGGGCGTTCGGGTCGACCGCCTCGACGCCGTTCCAGAATGGCTGGGTGTTGCTGATCTTGGTGACCCCCAGCTCGGCCGAGAACTGAAAGCCCGCATAGCCCAGCGTGTCGGCCGGGGTCATGAGGCGGGGCGCCACCACGACACCCAGCTCCGACATCAAGCTGCGGTAGCGCGAGGCGGCGTCGGGATCGTTCGAGCAGGGGCCGCCCGTCGAACAGAGATTGAGCAGGTTGAGATCGTTCTTGTCGGCGCGGGCAACGCCCGGCCACGCCAGGACGCCGATCAAAAGACCAAGAAGGCGCCAGGGCCGCACCCGGAACGAGGGCATCGCCGTGTACGGTACGGTTTGGCCTCGAAGGGTGTCAAGGAAGCTGTCCCGCCACTTGTCTGCTACCGTCCTTCCACCGGTCCCATCCGCATGCGCGCCCGCCCTCTTGCCCGTCTGGTCGTCCTCCTGGGCGTCGCCGCCCTGGCGGTCGCCGCCGTCTTCAAGCCCGAGCATCGCCCGACGCTGATCGAAGCCGGGATCGCCGCCCTGCTGGTCCTGGGCCTGGGCGATCTCTTCACCCGTGGGCTCGAGCGGCTGGTCGGCCTGCGCTACCTGCACCGCGGGCGGCGCTCGCCGGGCGCGCGGGTGGCGCTGGTGGTGGGGCTGCTGACGGTCGCGCTGGGTTTCGGTCTCTTCGCGTTGACCCGCGGGCGGGCGCGCGCCCTCGAGACCGTCGCGGTGTTGGCCGTCTTGCTGGGTGGCCTGGTCGCGGTGGTGGCGTTCCTGCTGCGCGTCTTTTCGGTGTTCACCACCGTCTCGACGATGGGGGTGGTGCTGGGCGTCGCGTCGTTGGTGGTGGTCCTGGGCGTCACGAGCGGCTTCGAGCGCGAGTTTCAGGACAAGGTGTTGGCGCTCAACGCGCACCTGATCGTCATGCCGTACGGCGATGTCGACATCGATGGGCCCGAGATCCACGAGGTCGAATCGCGGTTGCGCGGGACGCCGGGCGTGGTGCGGATGGCGAAGTTTCTGTTTTCCGCCGGCGAGGTGATGATCGGGCGCATCGGGGCCAACATCAAAGGGATCGATATCCAGCAGGGGGCCGACGATCTGCGGCGCGCGCTCATCGCCGGCAGCGTCGAGGCGCTGGAGCAGCCCGCCAGCTGCGTGTTGCCCGCCGGGACCCCGCGCAAGACCACCACCGACGTGGGTCGTATCGCGCTCGGCGCCGAGCTGGCGCACCACCTGCATGTGGGGGTCGGGGACTGCGTGTCGATCATGATCCCGTTCAGCGCCGGCGCGGGCGAAGCACCGATCGCCTACCTCTTCAAAGTGGTCGGCCTGTTCCGCATGGGCTTCAACGAATACGACACCCGTCTGGCCTACGTCAGCATCGCCGACGCCCACCGCCTGGCCGACGCGCGCCGGTTGGTGTCGGGGGTCGAGCTGCGCTTCCGAGATCCCATGATGGCGCTTCACGCCGGGCCCGAGATCAAGCGCCGCCTCGACGGGCCTTACCGGATCATCGATTGGAAGGAGCTGAACCACAATCTGTTCATGGCGCTCACCATGCAGAAGGTGATCATCTCGCTGTTGTTGGTGTTGATCATCGTGGTCGCGGCGTTCAACATCATCGCCTCGCTCACCATGATCGTGCTGTCGAAGGTGCGGGAGATTGCGATCCTGAAATCGATGGGTGCGCCGGCGGGCATGGTGGCGCGGGTCTTTCTGATCGGAGGCACCACCGTGGGCGCGATCGGGACCGGGCTCGGGATCGCCTTCGGGCTGCTCATCTGTCTGCTGGCGCGGCTTTACGGCTATCCGCTCGACCCCAAGGTTTATCTCATCGGATCGCTGCCGGTGCGGATCGCCGCCGGCGAGGTGCTGTCGGTCGCCGCGGCGACGCTCGGCATCTGCTTTTTGGCCACGCTCTACCCGTCGCTGCGGGCCAGCCGGCTGCGCGCCGTCGACGGTCTGCGCTACACCTAGCGGAGCGGCGCCGCTTCGGCCGAGTTCAGATCTTCTGGGCGATGTCGGAAAGCGCGCCCGACTGGCCGGCCTTCATTTTGGCGGCCTTCTCTTGGTCGGCCTTGTCGGCCTTGTCGGCGTCGTACTTAGACGGGCACTTGGCCATGATGCCGTCGGGCACCACGGCGAGCTGATTGTCCGCGGTGAGCGTCCCCTTGGCGACGACCTCGGCTCCGCTCTTGAACGTGTCCGGCACGAGCCCGTCGTAGGTCGCCGTGATGACCGCGGGCGCGCGCGGCGCGCGGCTCTCGATCTTGAAGCGATAGAGCAGCGTCCCCTTGGCTTGCTCGATCGATCCATCGACGACGTTGCCATGCACTTGCAGCCGCATGCCGCGCAGGTGATCGAGGTTGGAGGTGACCTCATCGACGTGCTTGTAGTATTCGGCCCCCTGCTTCATCGACTTGGAGAGCAGGAACCCGATCGCGCCCGCCACCACCACCACCGAGGCGACAATCTTGAGGGCGGTCGCGCGGCCGACCGGAGAGACGGAGGGTGTTACGCCGGCCATGGGAGCGATCGTACCCCGGTTGGCGGCCGATTCAACCGTGTTTCGCCCGGGCCGCGATCTGGTGGAAATATCGACAAAACATCTCCATCCCGCCGCTGGCCTGCCCCCAGTCGTAGTTCTCGTTGATGGCGTGGTAACCGTGCTCGGGCAGCGACAGGCCCAGGAAGATGACCGGCGCCTTGAGCAACCGGCGCATGGTCAGCACGGCGCCGATCGATCCCCCCTCGCGCACGAAGGCCGGCTCCTTGCCAAAGGTGGCGCGGACCGCCTCCGCGGCCGCTTCGTTGTACGGACCGCCGAGCGGCGCCAGATACGGTTCGAGCGAGGCCTCGTGTGTCAGCACCGCATCGGGGAGCCGCTCTTTGACGAAACGTTTGATGGCCCGCAGAACCTGGGCCGGTTTCTGATCGGGGACCAAGCGGGCCGACAGCTTGGCCTCGGCCCGATGGGGGACGATGGTCTTGATACCGGGGCCGGTATAGCCACCGACGATGCCGTGCACCTCCAGCGTCGGCGCCGCGATGAGGGCGGTCAGCGCGTCGAGGTCGTTCTTGAGCGGGCGCAGGCTCTCGAGCTCGTGGGCGGCTGCGAACTTTCGCCGCGAAAAGCCGGCGCGCCCGAAGCCACGCCGCTCGGCCGCGGAGATCGGGCGAACGCCCGCGTAAAAGCCGGGGATCTTCACCTTGCCGGTGCGGGCGTCGTACATCGAAGACAGCAGCGCCGCCAGCTCGCCGATCGGGTTGCGCGCCACCCCACCCGTGGTGCCCGAGTGGACGTCCTTGGCCCCCGTCTGGAGCGCGATCGTAAACCCCATGAGGCCCCGCAGCCCGTACGAGATCGAAGGGTGGCCGGCGGCGGTCCAGATGGTGTCCGACACCACCACCGACTCGGTGGAGAACGCCGGCCGGCCGACGGCCCGATCGCCCGCGATGGCCGCCGCGAGCCCGGTCGAGAAATTCGGGCTGCCGATCTCCTCTTCCAGCTCCCAGAGAAATTGGAGGTTGGCCCGCACGCCGGTCTCGATCGCCAGCCGCGCGCCGTAGAGCGCGGTCAGCGCCGGACCCTTGTCGTCGGTCGACCCGCGCCCGAACCAGCGGACTTTACCTTCGCCCTTGGTCGCGTCGCGGGTGAGCTGGAAAGGCGGCGTGCGCCAGCCGTCGCTGGCTTCGGCCGGCTGGACGTCCAGGTGATTGTAGATGGTGACGGTCGGCAGGCTCGGATCATCGCCGATGCGGCCGAGGAGCAGCGGGAAGCCGCCGGTCTCGATGAGATCGACGCGCGCCCCGGCCTCGCGCAGATAGCCGCCGGCCAGCGCGGCGCAGGCGTCCATCTCGGCGCGCCGGCCGGGATCCATGCTGACGGTGGGGATGGCGACCAGGGCGGCCAACCGCTCCTCGAACTCGGTGCGCAGGTCGGCGATGCGCTTCCGGATGCTGGCGGCGTCCATCACCGCCGATCTTTACCATTGCTTGGCCCGGCCGCCGAGCCCGTCCGGCCTCGAAGCGCCCCGGGGACGAAATCCGGCGCCCGCGTTGACGCAACCGGGACCCCATGGCACAAACGACCGCATGTCGATGTTGGACGCCGTAAAGGACGTGGTGGTCGGTCGGGCCATGCGCGTCATGAGCGATCCCCGGCTCTCGCGGGTCATGGGGGACGAGCGGGTCATGAATGTGGCGATGAAGGCGGTCGGCCTGGGGGGCTCGATCAAGGCCGAGCTGGATCGGGCCACCCGCTTCGCCGCCGGCCTCTTCGGCCTCGCGACGCAGGAAGAGGTTTCGGTGCTGCGGTCGACCATCCAGACGTTGGAGGACAACCTGGCGATCATGGAATCCAAGTCCCCGGGGGCCGACCGGTGACGCGACCCGCTGTCATCTAACCTGCGCCCAGGGACGCGGGTCCATTGGGGGGAGCGCGCCGCGCCCCGAAGGTCACGATGTCCAGTCATCTCAAGCTCCTCAGAGTCGCGATGCCGGCCGCAGACGACACCCCCGACGAGGTTTTGGTACCCCGGGCTCAGCGCGGCGATCAGACCGCGTTCGGTGTGCTGGTCCGGCGGCACCAGCGCGCACTGTATCTGCTGTGCCTGCGCTATGTCGCCGACGCCGACGAGGCGGCCGATCTGGTGCAGCGATCGTTCGTGCGCGCAATGGCCAAGCTGGGCGATCTTCGCGACGCCTCGGTTTTCAGGGCCTGGCTGCTTCGCATCGGGGCGCACCTGGCGCTGAACCACATCCGCGATCACGCCCGCTTCGTGGCGGATGACGGCGAGCACGATCATCCCAGCGATCCCGACCGTGGAAGCACGCCGGCCGTGGTCGAGCAGCTCGAATCGGCCGAGCTGGCGACGGCATTGCGCGGCGCCGTGCAGCAGCTCCCGACCAAGCAGCGGATGACGCTGGAGCTGCGGATCTACGAGGATCTCGCCTTCCGCGAGATCGCGGAGGCGCTCTCCATCAGCGAAGGGGCGGCCAAGGTCAATTTCCACTACGCGGTCCGCAGGCTGCGCGCCATCCTCGGCCCGCAGTCGGACGGCGCTTGCCGGCGGGGTAAGGGAAGATGAACGGCGAATCGGCTGACTCTCGACTTTGCGCGCGGGCCTTCGAACGTCTGATCGAGACGGGGGAGGTGGGGTCCGACCCGATCTTGGGCGAGCACCTGGGATCGTGTGTGACCTGCTTCCGGACCTTGACCGAGCTGCGGGATGTCCCGCGGTTGGCGGGCCTTTTGCGTGAGACGGCGCCGGCCGCGCCAGCGGCGGATGATCGGTTCTGGGAGGCGCTGGCGGCGCGAACCATGGCAGCGGTTGCCGCAGCCCAAACAGTGACCACGCCGCTGCCGGTGCGGCCTTCTGCGCCGGCGCGTCGATCGGAGGCGCTCGGGCGCCTGCGGGCGACGTTTTTGCGGGGGCGGGTGGCGATCGCCGCCACGGCCGTCGTCGCCGCGGCGGCGTTGGTGGTGATGCGCAGGCCGCCGGCTGGATTGGCCACGCCGACCCAGCCCGCCGCCGCGTCGGGCGCGGTTGTGGCCGCGACCCGGTCGACCAGCGACGACGGGGCGGGTGAGGTGGCGGCCGACGTCGCCGATCTCGACGGGACGGCGTTGCGCCGCCTACTCGATCGCTTGCGCACCCGCGCGCCGGCGGTGCTGACCTCGTTCCCCACGACGGGTGATGCGACCGACCCCAGCGACGGGCTCGGTGACGACGATCGGCGCGTGAACGACGAAGTGGCCGATCTCGACGGGACGGCGCTGCGGCGTGTGGCGAGCTCGCTGGAAGCGAGCCCGCTGTGACCGCCGTGGTCGGACGGCTGCGCGGGTTGGTGATCGCCGGGCTGCTCATCTGCGCGCCGGCCGTCTGGGGCCAAACGCCGCCCGCGCCCCGGCCCGGCCCGGCGCCGGCTGCGGACGATCACCGCTCTGCCGACCAGCTTCGCAAGGAGGTGCTCGAGCGGATGCGGGCCTTGCGCGCTTGGCGCATCGTCGAGGGACTGAAGTTGGACGAGGCGACCTCGGCCCGGCTGTTCCCGATACTCGCGCGTTACGACGATCGTGAGATGGCCATCGCCACCGAGCGCCGCGATCTCATGCACGAGCTCGGCGCCATGGCCGATGCGCCCCACCCCGACGACGCCCGCATCACCGCCGCCATCAATCGACTGCTGGCGATGCGCGCCAAGCAGCGCGCTCTGGAAGACGATCGCATCAAGGACCTGCGCAAGGTGCTCACGCCGGCCCAGCAGGCCAAGCTGGTCATGTTGTTGCCGCGGCTGGAGCGCGAGTTCGCCCGCTGGGTCCACGAGGTGGCCGGTCACCACGGCCAGCCCGACGACGAACCCTAGTGCATGGCTGCCGGTGGTCGCGCATTCGCTCGGTTCGGCAGGCCCAGCCCGCCGCACCGGCCGGTGACTTCTTTGGATCCCCCGCCGCCGAGCGCCGCTGGGCCAAGCCCATCGTCACCCGCGCGATCATGGAAGGGGAGCTAAAACGTGTACCCGACGCCGCCGCCGAGATAGAAGGCGTCGAAGAAGCCGCCCTCGACGCGGGCTTCCCAGCCACGCACCTTCGGAATTCGGAAGTCGACGCCCAGCACGACGTTGATGATCGGAATGGCCGGGGGAACGTCGCCCGAGGTGAACCGCCCGGCGGCTTGAAGTTGGGCGTCGTTACAAGACGAGCCGGTGCAGGTCACGTTCGCGGGGTGACACTGGGTCAGGTCGCCGGCGTTGGCGTCGGTGCACATGCCGTCGTTGTCGATGGTGCGCAAGACGTGTCCGCCGACGATCCCGAGGCCGAAGCCGGCGCCGTAGTGCATGCCGAACCAATCGTTGAACATCGTGTGCCAGATGAAGGCCGCGTCGATGCTGTAGAGCGCCAGGCTTTGAAACTGGACGAAGTTGGTTTGCGTCGCCGCTTTGTTCCCGCTGCCCAGCCAGTTGCCGTCGGAGGGGGACATGTTTTGGTAGCCGAACGACAGCACGAAATCGAAGTTGGCTTTGCGGCGGAAGAGCTCGATCCCCGTGCCCCACGAAGAGAGCGGGACGTTCTTTTTGGTGAACAGGTTCAACAGCCAGCCGGGAACCGTGACCCAGCGCAGCCGCGCAGCGACCCCGTACGAAAGATCCGGCGGGCGGACCGGCCCGGCGTCCTCGGCGAGGTCGGCCGCGGCGACGGAGCTCCCCGCCGGGGCGGCGACCGCGGTGCTGGTGGCATCCGCCGGCGGCATCGGCGCATTCGCCTGGGCCAGCAGGTCGAGTCCCAACTTGGCGGGCGCCTGGTCGGCGATGGCCCTTCCGGCAAAGGCGGCGAACAGCGCGAGCGCGATCAAGAAAGCGCAAGGGCAACGGGGCATGCCATCATCTCCTGGGTGATAAGCGAATGACGGGCGCGAGTATACACGTCGTCACCCTGTTGCTCGCGGCGCTCGCATCGGCCGACGCGGCGACCGCGGCGCGCCCGCCGGACGCGGGCACGTCCACCAAGCCCCCGATCCGGGGCGAGGTGGAGGCCGCCCTAGCAAAGTCCGGCGGCGTCGGCGAGCTCTCTCGCCTGGCCTCTGCCTCGCCGGGGCCGCTGATGGCCATCGCGTCCGATCAGGCGGCGCCGGAGATCGTCCGGGCGCGGGCCCTGTCGGCGCTGGCCTACGCGCGCGGCCTCGAGGTGCAGATCTTCCTGGAGAACTTCGTGGTGGCCCGGACCCCGCCGCTGGACGCCACCGATCGTCTGCTGCTCCGCCGTGCCGCGGTGGGGCTCGGTTGGCAAGGGGACGCTCGCCTCGTCGAGGTGGTGGCGCCCCTGCTGGAGAATGCCGACGCCGACGTTCGGTTGGACGGGGCGGTGGCGCTGGGCCTGGGACGGACGCGGGCCGCGGAGGCGCCGCTGCGCGCGCGCCTGGCCATCGAAACGGACGCCGCCGTACGGCGACAGATCGAGGCTTCGCTCAAGTCGGTGACAGCGCCCCGTTAGGCGGCCCCGCGTGCCGTCGCGGTCAGTCGAGCTCGGCCAGGTCGGTCTCGACCAGCAGATAGAGCGAGCGCAGGAAGGTCAGACGCTCTTCCGGGTCACCGAATTGATCGAGCCAGCCGCGCAGCGTTTGCTCGCCATCGAGCATCTCCAGCACCTCGCGCGGCGTGGGTCCGATCTTGAACGCTTCGGGCTGCAGTCGGGAGCGTCCGGTCGGGACGGCGCGAAAATCCAGCTGGGGTTCGAAGCGCTGCTCGAGCAGCTCGGCGGACAGGCTGAGCACGCCGGCCCCCAGGATCTCGAAGGTGTCGAGCCCGAGCGGGAAGTTGTCCCGCTGGTTGGTGACACCGCGATAAAACGCGAAGGTCCCCTCCGTCCAGGCGAAAACGTCGATGACCCGGTCGCGCACCTGCTCGGAGAGTAGGCGGAACACGTCGAGCGAGCGCAGCATGCCGAGCGCCACCAGGGTATCGCCCAGCTTGCCGTTGTAGTGCGGCAGCATGCCGAGGGCCAGCTCCAGCTCGGGCGGCCCCAGAATTTCCCGGCCGACCAGGTATTCGCCGAAGCGCTCGGACGCCAGGCTGGAGCTCACCGATTCGGGCGCGCCGCCGACGAGGTAGATCTCCTTTTGTACGGCGGACAGCTCGAAGTGCAGCAGGCCCGTCTCGCCCGCGAACGCCAGGTCGCAGAAGAACCGCATCGGGGTGATGACGTTGACGTCGCCGGCGCTGTCGGGTGGACGCTTCGGCGCGCCCGAGACGAAGCGTCCGACGTCGCGGCGGGGAATTCCCTTCTTTGCGCCGGCGGTTTGCGGCGTTGCGGGCCGTTCACCCTCGGGCCCGGAGATCGGTGTGAAGCCGCGTGCCGACGAGCGTTCGGCGCTGTCGTCGGCAGGCCAGGGCTCCTCGCCCGACTCCGGCCCGTCCCCGGTGGTCGAAGGTATTGGGGCAGAAGCGGTGGGGGCGTCCAGCGTCTCGGCGGCCACCAAGGTGGCTGGGGCGCCACCGAGCGGTTGCGGGGCCGCGGGCAGGCCGGCCGATCCGGAACCGAGCGCGCCCCGCGGTCGCCGATCGGCGGTGGCCGGCGCGGCCGTTGCTCCCGGTGTGCCGAACAGCGTGGCCGAGAAGGCACGCAAATCACTCGGGCCGACGCGCTGGCCGGAGGCGAACAGGTAGTCGGCCAGATCGTCGTGCAGCTCGGAGGCGCTCTGGTGGCGCTCGGCGGGATTCTTCTTGAGCGCGCGGCGCACGATCCGGTCCAGCGCCGGTGCCAGATCGGCGCCGTACTTGTCGAGACGATCGAGCCGCGCGTCGCGCACCTTGAGCAGGACGTCGAGATCGTTGGCGGCCGTGAACAGACGCCGCCCGGTGAGCAGCTCCGCCAGCACGACACCCACCGCGAACAGATCGCTGCGCGCGTCGACCGGCCGACCGATCACCTGCTCGGGCGACATGTAGCCGTATTTTCCCTTGAGCGTGCCGGCCTGGGTCTTCGACTCGCGCTGCTGGGCGTGCGCGATCCCGAAGTCCCCCAACTTCACGTCGCCGCGCTTGGCGATGAAGATGTTCGAGGGCGAGATGTCCCGGTGCACGATCTGCATCGGCTTGCCCTCCATGTCGCGCGCGTTGTGGGCGTAGTCGAGCGCCTCCAGCACCTCGTTGACGATGAAGATCGCCAGATTGCGCGGCAGGCGGACGCGCTTTTGGGCGGCGGTGCGCAGGAGGGCCAGCGCATCGAAGCCCTCGACGTACTCGAGCGCCGTGAAGTACTGGCCCTCGACGTCTCCGAAGTCGAGGATCTGGACGATCTTGGGGTGGGTGAGCTGGGCGGTCAGCTTGGCTTCGTCGATGAACATCGAGACGAAGTTGGCGTCGGCGGCCAGGTGCGGAAGGATCCGCTTGATGACCAGCACCTTCTCGAAGCCGTGCGAGGAGCTGATCCGCGCGCGGAAGACCTCGGCCATGCCGCCCAGCGCGAGCCGCTCGAGCAGCGTGTAGCGGCCAAATGCCACCGGCGCGACCGGAGGAGCCGTGGACATCGGAAACCGACTATACGAGGGGAGCCCGCGAGGGGAAACACCCCTGGCGCGTCAGCGGCGCTTTCCGAGCGTCTTGCGGAGCTGCAGCGGCTCGACCGTTTCGCCCGCCAATTCCAGCGTGCGGTAGGCCGAACGGCGCGCGCGGGCTTGGCTCTCCTCGGTGGTGGCGACGGCCACCAGCAGGCGCTTCCCCTCGTCGTAGTAGCGCCGTTCTTCGTCGAGGATTTCTTGGGCGAGCAGCGCGGCGCTTTCGGTGTCCCCCTTGTCGCGGCAGAAGGCGCCCAGCGCCGTCAGTCGCGCCATCGACCAGGCCTTGCCCGCGACGTAGCCGGCCGAGGCGCGCTCTTCGGCGGTCTGCAGCGAGCGCAGGAAGGCGAACAGCTTCGAATATCCCCCTTCGCGTGGATCGTAGCCGATCACACCGAGCGCCGCCAAGCGGGCCGACAGGCGCCGGCACTCGCGCGCGCCGTCGCCGCATTGCTCCGCCAGCGAGAGCTTCATCTCTAGGTCGTCGCAGTCGGCAACCCACAGGGCGGCCACTTCGGCCAGCTCGATGGCCCCTTTGAGCGCCATCCGCAAGGCGTCTGCCACCTCGACCCCCTCTTTGGCGAGCCCCTCGGACAACGCCGCGACCACCCTCTGAATAGAGAGTTGGTTCTTTGCGTCAAGCTCACTGACGAAGTTGTCGGCTGCGACCATGGCTGTGGGAAATCGTAACTCAGACCAAAAAATATGTACGGGACACTATCAAGGGTGGGGCCGCTCCGTCCGATGTACTTGGTTGCAGACCCTGCCACAGGTGGGCGCGCACCGCCAGCCGGTGCCACACCCGCGACGCGGTCGGCGGAGGTTGATCCTTTGGACGCGATCGCTGGACGTTCGTCGAATCGGCTGCTGGTGACGGCCTGGGCGGCCCTTTCCGTGGTGGCCGGCGCGGCCTGCGGCGAGGTCTCCGACGGTGCCGATCCAGCCGCGACCTCGGTCGACGCCGGGACAGTCCAAGGCAAGCCTTTGCACGGCGACATGATCGCGGTGGCCGCGCCGCTTGGGGGCGGCGTCACCGTCGAGCATGCCTTGTCGAGCTCGGGCAGTCAGCCCAAGGTCATCTACCTGGTGTACGCCGACGGCACACAGTTACCGAATACCGCCTACGACGCCTGCACCGGTACCGCGCCAAAGTTCGACTGCACCTTCGGGTCGTCGCTGCTGGACTGCCAGCGCCAGATTCAGACCTACCTCGATCGCTGGTACGCCGACTTCAACGTCATCTTCACGCTGACCCGACCGACCAGCGGCAGCTATTACACCGAGGTCGTGTCTTCCGGCGGCGGTGCGTGGTGCGGCGTCGCTTCGACCGTGGCCGGCGTGGCGCCGTTCCTTTGCCAGGATCTGCACGGGGGCGTGGCCTACACCCTCGACGGCGGCGGCAGCGCGCACGACACGGCGGTCATCATCGCGCAGGAGCAGGCGCACCTGCTGGGGCTCGAGCACGTCTCGGACACCAATGACATCATGTATCCCTATATCTGCCAGAACTGCGACGGCTTCGAGAATCAGGCCGTCGCCACCACCGCCGATCGCTGCGACCGCGAGACGCAGAACTCGTACCAGATGATGCTGAGCGCGCTCGGCGCCTGGAGTGGTGGCACCAAGCCGTCGATTTTCGGCTGCATCAACGACACCCAGGCGCCCGCCGTGTCGTTCGCCTCACCGGCAAGCGGCGCCTCGATGGGCCACGACTTCACGGTCAAGGTCAACGCGACCGACGATTGCGACCTGGCCAGTGTCGCCATCCAGGTCATGCCGCAAGGGCTCTCGGCGACCGCCAAAAAGGCGCCTTACGAGTGGGATCTGACCGGCATCGACGGCGCCCAGACCATCACGGTCACGGCGACCGATGGAAGCGGGCACACCACGGTGGCGACGCTGCAGATCTCCGCGCCGGCCGGCACGCAGACCTACGCGTCCGATCAGACCGCCAGCCCGGCGGCGGGTTGCACGGTGGCCTCTGGGGCCTTCGGGGCCGCGGGCCTCCTGCCGTCGCTCACGATGTTCCTGATCTTCGTGGGCCGCGCGCGCCGCCCGGCCCGCCGCAAACGCCGGATCACCGGCGCCCTCGCCGAATCCAATCGCTAGGTCCCGCGCGGCCAGACCGGCCAGACCTCCGAGCGGCACGATCTCGATGGGTCCGAGCTCGTGCCTCGGGGCCCAGGAGGAAAAAGCTACCCTTCGCCGGGAGCTTCCTGGCTCTGCCGTTCCGACGGCTGGCTTCCTACGAGTGGCCCGAGCGGCGGCGGAGCGCCCATTCGAGGGTGAGCAGGCCGACGCCGAGCAGCAGCAGCAGCGGGCGCGACCAGAGCTCGACGGCGCGCTGGCGCCCGACGCGGACCTCGCGCGACGGTCGGATCGAGATGTTCGGCAGCGTCTCGAAACGGTAGTCGCCGCCGCCGAGTCCAGCGATAAGCCGCTGCGCACGCTGCGGGTGACCACGGGTCCAGAAGGTGAGGCCCAGGTCGACGTGGGGGCGCTGCCGCCCGGCGCCTATCGGCTGACCGGACGCGCCAGCATCGAAGGGCGGCCGGTGACCCAGGAGGAGACCTTCGTCGTTCGGGCGGGTGG
>DASRLC010000044.1:0-7795 GCA_035648655.1 Polyangia bacterium | reverse complement strand
CGCGGGCGCGCTTATACTAGCCGCATGGCCTCGGCGAACGGGCAGATCCAGGGACCACCGGCGGCGGTTGAGCGGTGGCGCCGTCCTCGGGCCAAGCGTGCCGCGGGTAGCGCCGGCCCAGCTCGCGTCGGAGGGCCGGATAGTGCTGCGTCCAGAAGCCGGCCAGATCGCGGGTGACCTGCACGGCTCGGCCATTCGGTGCCAGCAGGTGCACGGTGAGCGGGACCCGTCCGCCGCCGATGGCGGGCGCGGCGCGCGTCCCGAAGAAGTCCTGCAGCCGCGATTCGATCCAGGGCGGTCCGTTGTCGTCGTAGTGCACGGGCACGCTGCGGCCAGCGCCGATCGTGATCCGGGTGGGGGCCAGCCGATCGAGCGCCCGCCGCGCTTCGGGCGGCAGCGCGTCCAGGATCGCCGCGCCAAGATCGGCGCCGGGCGCCGCCAGCTCGGCGAAGCTGCGCCGCCCTACGCAGCCGAGGCGCACCAGGTCCGCCACCGCGTCGGCTTCGAGGGCGGGCAGCGGCGCCTCGGGGGCCGCCCGACGCGCGAAGGCCAACCGGCGCAAGAGGCCCGGGATCTCGTCGCCGCCGGGCAGGCGATCGATTCCCCGCGAGAGCGCCGCTGCGGCCAGCAGGCGGGCGGTCTCGTCGTCGGCCGGTGCCGGATTCGTGCTTTCGTCGAGCATGAGCACGCCGTAGCTCAGCCCGGTGGTGCGTTCGACCCGTTCGGTCTGCGGATCGAAGGCGCGGCGATCGATCTCCGCGACCCGATCGGAAAAGAGATCCAGCAGCCAGTCGGGCTCGATCAGCGACGCCAGCCGAACGGCGGGCCCGCGCGTCGCCGGTCCCGGGCCGCGCCGATCCTCGACATCCACCGCGACCAACCAATCGCCGGCGGGCTCGAGCCCCACCTCGGCGCTGCCGCCCGCCGCCAGCACCGCTGTGCGCGCCCCGGGCTCGCGTCGCCGCGCCACCCGATCTGGGAACGCAGACAAGATCGCGAGGCGCAGCGCACGCGTCTCCGCAGGGCTGCCGGGCCCCTCGCCGCGGCCCCGCTCGAGCGCCGAAGCCAGTTGGTCCCGCACGCGGCCGACGTCCTCGGCGGCGCGGCCGTCGATCTCCAGCCGGCGCAGCGCTCCCGCATTGAAACGCGCGGCCTCCGCTTCGCGGTAGAGGTCGACCAGATCGACCAGATCGGCGCCCCGCTCGGACACGGCGCCGCGGCCCGGACCGAACGTCGCGCGGGCGGCGGTGCGGATGTCGCGCTCGGAGATCAGCGCCGCCGCCAGACAAGCCGCCGGGCCGGCGCCGCGCGCCTCGCCTTCGACCACCAGCCGCGCCAGGCGGGGATGAACCGGAAAATGGAGCATGCGGCGGCCGATGCCGGTGAGCGGCTCCGCCCCCGCGCCGCCGGCGGGGATCGCGCCGAGGCGTTCGAGCAGCTCGCGCGTGGCGCCCCAGGCCACGGCCGGCGGCGCCTCCAACCAGACCAGCGCCTCGGGATCGGCGACACCCAGCGCACCCAGTGTCATCGCCAGCTCCGCCAGATCCGCTCGCGCGATCTCGGGCAGATCGTGGGCCGGGCGGGCCTCGAAGTCGTGGCGCGTGTAGAGGCGGAGCGCGCGGCCGGGGCGGGTTCGCCCGGCGCGCCCGGCCCGCTGATGGGCGGAGGCCTGGCTGATCTTGGCCAGCGCCAGCGTCGGGAGGCCGGTCCAGGGCGAATGGGTGGCCACCCGCGCGAGGCCTCCGTCGACGACCGCCACCACGCCGTCGATGGTGATCGACGATTCGGCGACGTTGGTGGCCAGCACCACCTTGCGCCGACCGGCCGGCTGCACGGCGCGCGCCTGCTCTTCCAGCGACATCTGCCCGTGCAGCGGAAAGATCGCCAGGTGCGCCGCGCCCGGCAGCTCGGCGAGCGCGGCTTGCGCGCGGCGGATCTCGGGCGCGCCGGGGAGAAATACCAGAAGATCGCCGTCGGGCTCCTCGTGCAGGATCCGGCGTACGGCGGCCGCGATCTGCCGGTCGAGCGGCCGATCGTCCTTGCCCTGGCTCACCGGCAGGTGCTCGATCGCCACCTCGAAGCGCCGCCCTTCGCTGCGCACGGTGCGCGCGCGCCCGGCCGCCCCAGCCAGGAAAGCGCGCGCCGGTTCGCTCTCCAGCGTCGCCGACATCGCCACCACCGCCAGATCGGGCCGCGCGCCGGCGGAGGGAATCGAGCCTCCGGCGGGGCCGCGCAGATGGCGCAGCCAGGCCAGCCCGAGATCGGTCGCCACGTGCCGTTCGTGCAGCTCGTCGAGTAAGACAGCCGAGACGCCCCGCAGCGTGGGATTGCTCAGCAGGCGGCGCACGAAGAGACCTTCGGTTAGAAACCGGAGCCGGGTCCGCGGACCGCCCACCTCGTCGAAGCGGACGCTGTAGCCGACCGTCTCGCCGACCCGCTCGCCAAGCTCGGCGGCCACCCGCGTGGCGGCCAGGCGCGCCGGCAACCTCCGGGGCTCGAGGACCCAGATTTCGCCCCGCTGTCCATACCCGGCCTGCAGCAGCGCGCGGGGGACCCGGGTGGTCTTGCCGGCTCCGGGCGGCGCCTCGACCACCACCGCGCCGTCGGCTTCCAGACCGGCGACGAGGTCCGGCAGCGCGGCGTCGATGGGGAGTGGCGTCAAGCTGGGACCGCCGACCGTCGATGGGGTGGGCACGGAAGGTACAACCTCGCACAACAGGGACGCTAGAGTCGGTAAAGCGACCACACCATGAACACCCTCAAGTCGCATTTTGCGATAGACGGCGGCTGCCGGTGACCCGCTGTCCGAGCTGCGGGCGGCGCTTGGCCGACGCGGCCCCGGTCTGCGCGATCCACGGCCCGCCGCCGCCGGCGCCGGTCGCCGTGGCGCCCGAGGACAAGACCCCCTTCGTGGTGCCGACGCCCGATCTGCCGATCTTCCGGGTCCGGCGCACGCTGGGGCAGGGGGGATTTGGCGCGGTCTTCCTGGCCGAGCGGATCTCAGACAGCCAGCCGGTGGCGATCAAGGTGGCCCGCTCCGACAACGCCACCGCCGGCGAGAGCCTGATGCGCGAGGCCTACGCGCTGTCGGCGGTCGGCGTGCCGCACGTGCCGGCGGTCTACGAGCGCGGGCTGCTCAACGACGGATCGGTCTACGTCGTGATGGAGTTCGTGCGGGCGCCCATCTTGGGCGATCGGTTGTCGGCGCTCAGCGGTCCGATGCCGCTCGACGAGTTCGCGCGCGACGCGCTGGCGATCCTAGGGGTGGTCGAGGTCGCGCACGGGCGCGGCTTCGTGCACTGCGATCTCAAACCCGAGAACGTCTTCGTCGACGAGAAGTTCGGCGCCAAGTTGTTCGACTTCGGACTGGTGCGCAGTCTCGATCCGGGGGCGGAGCGGATCGAGGCCACCAAGGAAGAGGCGCCCGCCGGCACGCCCGAATACATGTCGCCCGAGCAGTGCGAGGGGCGTCTCGACATCGACGCGCGCAGCGACGTCTACGCGCTGGGGGTGATCCTCTACGAGATGCTGTGCGGCGCCCCGCCGTTTTGGGGAAACTCGGTCGAGGTCCAGCAGAACCACCGCAGCCGCCGCCCACCGGCGCTCTCGCGGCGCGTGGAGCTGGCACCGGCGCTCGAGGATGCGGTCATGCGCTGCCTGGCCAAGGATCCCGATCGCCGCCCGCAAAACATGGCCGAGCTGCGGCGCGCGCTGCAGGCCGGCCTAGTGGCCGAGCGGGCCCGGCGGGACGCCAGCGCCGTCCCGTCGACAGCGCCGGTCTCGCCGTCGGGCCCGGTGTCGGCGGCGGCGCCCAAGCCGGCGGCCCCGGCCCGCGAGCGCCGCGCGGTCGCGCTGCTGTTCTTCGAGAGCAAGAGCAACGTGGCGGCCGTGCGCGAGGCCGGCAACAGCGTGGGCGCGCAGTTGGCCCACACGGCGGGGACCCAGTACGTGCTCGCCTTCGGCCACGAGGTGGGCGACAACCCGACCCGCGCGGCGGCCACGGCCGGCGAGATGATCGTCGCGCGCGGCATCGCGCCGCACGCGCTGGTCGATCTGGCCTCGGTCTCGATCCAGGCGCGGCCCGACGGCTCGCGGCGCTTTCAAAGCCCGCTCTTCGCCAAAAAGGAGCAGTACCCGGCCGAGAGCGATCCGCGCGGCGTACTGTTGTCGGCGGCGGCGCTGGAGGTGCTGCCCGATCTGACCACCGCGCCGGTGCCCGGCCGCGCGGGGTTGGTGCTGATTCAGAAGGCCGCCCAGGCCGGCGAGCGGACCACCACGCGGATGGGCGTGGCGCCGCTGGTCGGACGGGACGAGCTGCTGCGCACGCTGCTCGAGACGGCCCGCGCGGCGGCGGGCGGCGCGCGGCCGACGATCGTCACGTTGCGCGGCGAGCCGGGGTACGGCAAGACCCACCTGGCGCAGATGTTGGTCCAGCACCTGGAGGTGCTGCCCAGCCTGCAGCTCCTGTTCGTGCGCGCCAAAGAAGTGTTGGGCGGCGTCGGCGATCAGACCGCCCGCGAGCTGTTGATGACGACGCTCGGGCTTCCCGACGCGGCGCCGCTCGATCTCGGGCGCGCGCTTTTGACCGAGCGACTGGGCGCCGACATCGCGAAAGAAGTCTGGGCCGGCGTGGCAGTGGCGATGGGGTGGGCCCCGCCCGAGCATCCCGAGCTGCGGGCGCTGGCCGCCGCACCGGGCGCCCTGCGCTCGGCCGCCGCGCGGGCGGCCGGCGAGGGGCTTCGCAGCAAGGCCCGCGCCCGCCCCCTGGCGTTGGTGGTCGAGGACGCGCACTTCGTCGACGAGACCGCGCTCGACGCCATCGAATATGCGGCGCTGGCCGAAGCCGGCTGTCCGATCTTCGTGTGTGTGGTGGGGCGCCCCTCGTTCGGGCGCGGGCGGACCGATTGGGCGGGCCGCGCCGCCGAGCGCCAAGAGCTGATCCTGCCACCGCTCGATCCGACCGCCGCCGCCGAGTTGGCCCGCCGCCTGCTGTCGCCGGCCGAGAACGTCCCGGCCAGCGCGCTGGCCCACCTGGCCGCGCGCACCGAAGGCATCCCGATGTTGCTCGTCGAGCTGGTGCGCGGCCTCAAGCGCGAGGGCTTGGTCCGCCGCGGCGGCAAGGGGCAGGGGTGGACGCTGGCGACCGACGAGCTCGATCGCCTCCCCGATCTGCCGCTGGTGCAGTGGTTGGCCAGCCGCGAGACCGAGGCGCTGCCGCCCGATCTGATGGCGCACGCGCGGCTGGCCTCGGTGCTCGGCTCGGAGTTCAGCAGCGAAGAGATCGAAGGGGTGTTGCAGGAGCTCGAGCGGGCCGGCGCCTGGACCGAGACCCAGCTCGACGCCGGGATCGGCGTGCGCCGCCTGGCCGAGAGCGGGATCCTGGCCCAGCACCGGGGCGGCCGCGTCGGTTTCCGCCATGCCCTGCTGCGCGACACGGTCTATCAATCGGTGCCGGCGCCCCAGCGCGAGGTGATCCACCGTGCCGCCTACGAGTATTACCGGCACCAGGAGCGTCTGGTCGACACGGCGCGCTTGCCGCCGATGGCCTTTCACGCGGCGCGCAGCGGCCTCAAGGTCGAGGCGGGGCGGCTGTACCTGGATCTGGCGGCGCGCTCGCGGGCGCGGCATGCGTATCTGGACGCCGAGCTGCTCTACAAGAACGCACTCGAGAACCTGGCCGCCGACGATCAGACCGGGCAGCTCGCCGCGGCGCAGGGGCGGGCGCAGATGCGCTTTCGCCTGGGGCGTCACGACGACGCGCTCAAGGACTACGCCGACGCGCTGGCCCGCGCGCGGCTGGCCGGCGAGCCGCAGGCGCAGATCGACATTCTGCTGGACGAGGGGGTGGTCCTCGATCTGAGCCGCGACTGGCCGCAGGCGCAGTCGGCCACCGAAGAGGCGGGCGCGCTGTTCGACGCGACCGAACGGTTGCGCACACCGGTGGTCGAATCCCGCCTGCTCATGGCGCGCGCCCGCGGCCTGCTGCGCACCGACAAGCTGGCCGAATCGGCGCTGCTCTTCCGGCGCGCCATCGAGGTTTCGGAGCCGCTCGGCGAGGAGGCCTACGAGCCCTACACCACCAGCCTGTCGCACGGCGGGTACGTGGCGGCTTCGCTGGGCCGGTTCGAGGAGGCGGAGTCTCTGCTGTCGCGAGCGCTGCAGGTCTTCGAGGCGCACGGCGACATGTTCGGGATGTGCAGCGTCCTCGTGAACCGCTGCACGCTGTCGTTCCTGACCGACAACATCGAGCGCGTGCTGGCCGACTACGAGCGGACCTTTCACCTGGCGCGCGAGTTCGGCATCTCGCTCATCGAGACGCTTTGCGTGCGGGATCTCGGCGAGGTCTATCTGATTCTCGGGCAGCCGGCGCAGGCCGAGCCCTACATCCGGCGCGCGCTCGAGACGTACACCCAGACCATGGGAGCGTCGAACGCGCGGGTCGTCAACTGCGAGGTGCAGCTGGCGCGGCTCAAGTGGTACGGCGGCGAGGTGGAGGTGGCGGCCGAAATCGCGACCCGGGTGCTGGCCCAGCAGGCCGAGGCGCAACTGGCCCGACAGACCGATTCGTTGCTCACGGCCAGCGAACGGCTGGCGCTCGACCAGGTGGGGTTGGCGCTGCGCCACGCCTCGGCGGCCGAGTTCGACGCGCTGATTGCGCGCGGGCGGGAGCTGGCGCTGCAACCCCAGGATATCGTCGAGCTCATGGAGTGGAAGGCGCTGGCGGCGGTTCGCGCCGGCCGCCGCGAAGAAGGCGTGACCCTGCTCAAAGAGACCTTGGTCGAGGCCGAGAAGTCGGCGCGCCTGACGCTGGATCGCCTGCGCCGCCAGCTCGCGCTGGCCGGCGAGGTCGTGTTTCCACCCCCGGCCGGTTTGGCCTCGGCCGGATCCGGCGCCGAAGCGCGCGCCCCCCGCGAGTAGTTGCCGGCGGCCCCCGAGATTCGTGAAGCAACCGGTTTGAACCGGGGTAGTCTCTGCCCGATGGACATTTCCCCCGACCAGGTGAGGCGCGCGTTGCTCGCGCTGGCCGCGTTCATCGTGTCGGTGTCGGTGCACGAGTTCGGGCACGCCTTCGTGGCAGACCGGCTCGGAGATCGATTGCCGCGCACGCAGGGTCGCCTCACGCTCTCGCCGCTGGCGCACATCGATCTGATCGGGACCATCGTCATGCCGCTCTTGGGCGCGCTCTTGCCAGGGGGGTATCCGCTCATTGCCTGGGGCAAACCGGTGCAGACCAACCCGCGCAACTACACCAGCCGGCTGCCGCGGCGGGTCGGCCACATGCTGGTGTCGCTGGCCGGGCCGGCCATGAATCTGCTCATGGCGCTGCTGGTCTCGCTGGTATTCGTCGTGCTCGGCAAGAGCGGCAAGCTCTCGCCGGATCTGGCGTTGGTGCTCTTGCGCTATTTCATCGCGCTCAACCTGGTGCTCATGTTCTTCAACCTGATTCCGCTGCCGCCGCTGGACGGCGGCGCCGTGCTGGCGGGGTTCCTGCCCGAGTCGCTGCAATTCATCCCGCGGGCGCTCGAGCGCTACGGCATGATCCTGTTTTTCGTCCTCTTTCTCTCCGGCGTGCTGGCCGTCTTCATGCGGCCCGCCTATGCGCTGATCGGGATCTGGTCCGAAACGCTGCGCCGCGCCGTGGCGGTATGAGCGCCGAAGCCGGCGCCTATCGCGTTGCTCTACCGGAGTTCGAGGGGCCGCTCGATCTGCTCCTCCACCTGTGCAAGACACACGAGATCGACATCGTCCACATCCCGATCGCCTTCGTCACCGAGAAGTACCTGGAGTATCTGGA
>DASRLC010000043.1:0-5945 GCA_035648655.1 Polyangia bacterium | reverse complement strand
CCCTGGAAGAAGCCGTCGCTCGGCTTGGCGCAGAGACGTCGTCGGGGCGCCCGGAGCCAACCTTCGCGCCACACGAGATTGTCGAATCGCTCCAGCGTCTCAAGTCGCGACTCGGTGCGACCCCACCCATCGACGCCGACCTGTCGCGGGAAAACCTCCGCGCCGGCCGAGCGGCACGGGGGCTCATCGGCCGCCTGTGGTCATCGCTTCGTAAGCTGGGCCGCACGCGTCAGACCGTAATCCGACGGCGGCTTGGGGGAACACTCGTCATCCTGGGCCTCGTTGCGACCGCCACGATCGTCCTGGTCCGACTCCACGATCGGTTCGACGTCGTCGCTTCGGGTATCTTCTCACCGAAATTCGAGGCCGAGCGCGCGGTGGACGGTGATCTCACGACCGAATGGCTGGGGCCCGACGACAGGATCGCCTGGCTGGAGCTGCGCTTCGCTCGTCCCCTCGACGTCGTGGGGGTAAAAGTCGTCAATGCGCACAATCCACCTTTCAATGACCGCGCGACCCGAGACCTGGACGTGGAACTCTACCGAAAGGATCGACTGTTGACGCGCGCTGCGGCGACGTTCGCCGGAATCGATCCCAGCCCGGAGGCGCGAACCATTTGGGTGAAGGCCGATGGGATCACGCGGGTTCGCTTCGTCGCCCGCGGCTTTAGCGGACGGGGTGCCGGCCTGGCGGAGGTCGAGGTTATCGAGGCCAAGAAGGTAAACCAATGAACGAAGCCCAATACGACCTGCATGCGGAGATCGAGCAACGCCACTGGTGGTTCGCAGGACGGCGCACGATCGTCAAACGACTCCTCGAACGGGTGGTGCCGCCCAATCCCAACGCGCTCGTGATCGACGTTGGTTGCGGCACCGGTGCGAATGTAGCAGCGTTGGCTACCTCCTACCGATGCCTGGGGCTCGATGCATCCCCGCAGGCCATCGACCACGCCCGGGCACGCTTCTCGACGGTCGAATACGTGTGCGAGGCGGGCGTGGGTGCCCAGGCCGCTCGGTTCGCGAACGCCTCGGCCGTCCTGCTGATGGACGTGATCGAGCACGTCGAGGATGACTTTGCGCTACTGAGCGAGGTGCTCGCGCTCCTATCGCCCGGGGCGCACGTCCTCGTCACCGTGCCCGCCGACATGTCGCTCTGGTCGCAGCACGACGAGAGCTTCGGGCACTGGCGCCGCTACGACGCCGAACGGCTGCGCGCGACCTGGCAGGGATTGGCGGTCGAGGAGCGCCTGCTCTCCTACTACAATGCCCGCCTCTATCCGATCGTCAAGCTGGTCCGAACCATCAGCCAGAAGCGGCAACACGCCGCCGGGGCGGCCGGGACCGACTTCACCATGCCGCCAGGCCCCGTCAACCGCGCGCTGGAGCGATTCTTCGCGGGCGAATCGAAGGCACTCGGAAAAGACGTCGATCGCGGCCGACAGACCTACAGCCACGGCTCGAGCCTGATCGCGATCCTGCGCCGCACAGCAGGCACCGTCGCTGTGCGCCCAAAGCCGGTAGACCTCGCGCCGGATGTATGGGCAGTTAGCGCTTCTGGAAGCCTAGGTCGCTCATCGATGGCGTAGCTGACCCGAAATAGAAAACGCGCTCAGCTCTACGGTTTAACCCGCCGGCACAACCAACCCACAAAATCCTCGAGCCCCTCCGGCGAGCCGACCTCGTAGAAGCGATCGCGCACCTCGAGGCCCGCCAGGTCGCCGCGGCGCGAGAGCGCGCCGAAGAGATCGGCCAGATCGGCCTTCACGCCGGACGGGATCTCGGCGCGGACGATCCGCCGCTCGAGTGCCGAGAGGCCGTAGTCGATGTAGGCGAAGTCGGTGGCGGGGCGGGTTCGGCGGAGCTTGTCGTAAAGGACCACCCGCCCGCCTTCGAAGATGACGTTGCTCTGATCCCAGCGGCCCTGGTTGTGAAACACGGTCATGAGCGCGGGCGCCCCGCTCTGCCCGAAGGCCCGGAAGACCTCCCCGAAATCGATGGGCAAGAATGAGTCGCCATACGTAACCAAGAACCGCTCTTCGAGCACGCCTTGGTCGAATGCCAGCCGCACCGCGCCGGCCGTCCCGCGCAGGTCGCTCCCTTCGTCGACATAGCCAACCTTCAACCCGTGCGCGCTTCCGTCGCCCACGTGCGCGCGGAGCTCGTCGCCCCGATACCCGATCGACAGCACCACGTCGGTCACGCCGTGTCCGGCCAGCCAGTCGAGCTGGTGATCGACGAAGGGACGCCCGAGGGCGGGGATGAGCGCCTTGGGTATTCGATCGGTCAAGGGCCGCATCCGCGTGGCGAGGCCCCCCGCCAGAATCAGGCACTGCATCGTGGCTTACGGACGGAAGATCAGACCGGCCAGCCACTCGACCCGCGAGATGGCTGCGTGGAAGTACGCCTTCTGGGGGCTGTTGGCGATGGCCGGCCAGGCGAAGACCGACAGCGCCGGGGTCAGCTGATATTGCAGCCCAACGCCGATCCGGACCTCGGAGAGCGCCTGGGTTCCTTTGACCGTCACCATCGGGTTGGCCAGCAATGCCGAGTTGGCGTTGAGCCCGCCAATCGACAGCACCCCGAGACCAAGATCGACATCGAGGCGCAGCCGCTGCGCCAGGCGAAACTCGACCGTGGGATCGAGCAGGAAGGAGGTGAAGGAGTCCTTGGAGTTGGTCTCCTGCAAAAAGGTATAGCCGAGCAGCAGGCCCATCCGGAATCGAACCGTCGCCGCCGGTGAGCCGAAGGTGTAACCGGCGGCCAGTGTGAAGGCGAACGACGGATCGGCCTTTCCCTGCACGCCCGACGTCCAGCTGTCGAAACCGATCGCGGCGGCCAGGTCGATCCGGCGCGGCAGCGGTTCGGCCCGACCGATCACGGTAGCCGCCGCCGCACCGACCGGGGTGGGCGCGGCGGTCGTCGACTCGGGGGCGGTGGTGGCCGGCGTGGCTGCGGCGGGCGGCGGATTGGTGTCGGCCGGGGCGGCGCCGACGGCCGGCACCGGATTGCCCGGCCCGAACGGCCCCGGCGGCGGGATCTGTTTGGCCTGATCCTGCGCCGAGAGCTGCTTTTGCAGCGCATCGATCTTCTGCTCGACCTCGTCGCGGTTGTGCGCCTTGGGGGAATTGCTGAGGTAGCGCCGGTAGAAGAAGATGGCTTTCTGGGCGTCCTCCATGACCCGGTAGGCCTGGGCGATGTTGTAGAGGAACCCCGGATCGTTCTTGAGCTGGTAGCCCTTCTGCCAGGCGTCGATGGCCTTATCGAACTGGCCCAGATCGTAGAAGGTGTTTCCCTGCGTGAAGAGGTCGCGGGCCTGCTGCGCGTCGTCGGCGCGCGCGCTGCGCGGACCGGCGGTCCCGACAGCGATCGCCAGCATCAAGGCCACGAGCCATGCGCGAAGCCGCACCGTCGCCATCGTATCCGGAAGGCTCCTCGCCAGCAAACTTGACGATCGCGTCGGGCGCAGACGAGCTTTGCCCGTCGGAGACCATGGCGGCAGGGGTTGGGAACCCTCCCGCGGTTCCCAGCTTGATCAAGACCTGCGCATACGGGGCGCCAGCTCGAGCGCGGCCTTGCCGCGGCGGAACACCCGCACCGAGCCGGAGGTCTGCGAGACCACGATCGCGATCGCTTCGCTGTCGCGCGAGATGCCGGCCGCGGCCATGTGCCGCGCGCCGAGGCCGAGCGGCACGTCCAGCTCCTGATCCTGATCGAAGTTCAGGTAGCGCCCCGCCGCCATCACGCAGCCGTCCTCGCGCACGACGAAGGCGCCGTCGAGCACCGCGAAGGCGTGCAGCGCGTGGCGCACGTCGGGGTTCATGATGTTCTTCTCGTCTTCCGAGTAACCCTGGAACGGGTTGAGCGTGAGCTGGCGCGACTTCTCCATCACGGTGTTGGAGTCGCCCACCACGAACAGCGCACCGACCGGACGGCCCTCCCACCCTTCGACGCCGATGCTGATCGCCAGCTCGATGAGCGTGTCCATCAACCCGGGCGAGACGCCCTTGGCCTGCAGGAAGCCGAACGATCCCTCTTCGTCGTCCTGCCCGACCGTGACCACCAGGATCGAATCGGGGAAGGTGGTCGGCTTGCGCGACAGCAGGCTGACCACCACGTCACCCTCTTTGTAGATGCCGCGCGTGATACCGCTCACGAGCGCGATCTTGAGCTTCTCGGGACGGCCAAGGTCGTACTCGGGGAGCGGCAGCACCTGCACGCCCGCCGCCTCGATGAGGTCGCGCTGGCTGGCCGCGACCACCGCCTGCACCAGGCGCTTGCGCGCACGCGGGTTGCCGCGGAAGGCCTCTTCTGGCAGTGGTAGGTCCCCGACATACAAAAAGTGATCGACGCTGGGCCGGTTCGCGAGCGTCACCGCGGCGCGGATCACGTCGGTCTGGGTGACGGTGGGGGCTTTGGCCATATTCGCTCTTCGCTTCGCATGCTACGCTGAAATCGACGGGCTCGGATGAAGTTACCGACGCAGAGCGGGCTCAAGCTTCCGGCCACGGGCTGGCTGCACCGGTGGGCGCCGCTTTTCGGTCTGCTGATCGTCATCGGCATCGGCTTCGACGTCGTAACGCGCTCGCGCCTGAACGCCATGACCGGCCTGATGTGCGAGGGCGAGTACGCCGATTCGCTGCAGGTCGGATCGCTGCGGACGCACGAGATCGAGCAAGGCCCGCGCAGCCAGTTCAGCTACCTGGTGCGCAGCAGCGCCAAGTACGAGTGTCCGTTCTTCGGGCCCGACGGCAAGCTGCGCCGGCGCCGCGTGCAGGCCAGTGAGCTCGGCACCGCCTTTGCGTACGAGGTCTCGGGCAACGACACCTACTTGCTCACCAACGAGCACGTGGCGGCCTGGCCCGACGTGACCGACGGCTTCCACCGTATCGACGGCGTGCCCGAGGGGTGCAAGCGCGTCGAAGACAAGCTGCGCATCGTGCGCGACGAGCGCGACGACTACGAGCCCGGTCAGATCGCGCTCACCCGCGTGGCGGTCGATCCGCTGCTCGATGCGGCGATCCTGAAGGCCAGCCAGAAGCTCACCGTCATTCCCTACAAGATCGGCAAGAGCGCGGCGCTGCGCCAGGGGAACGCGGTCGAGGTGCGTGGATTCCCGCTGGGCGTCATGCAGGCGGTGTCGAGCGGGAAGGTGGTCAACCCGTACGATCGCGATCAGGAGCAGGGCTGGGATCACGTCGACTTCGTGATCGACGCGCTCCTGGCCGAGGGGAACTCGGGCAGCCCGGTGCTGGCGGCCTCCTGCAAGTCCCGCGACCTCGAGCTGGTCGGCATCTACCACGCCGGATACAAAGGCCACAGCGCGCTCAACGTCGTCGTCGGGATCGATCAGCTGACCGACTTCATGCACAAAAAGAAGCGCATACCACGCGCCATCACCGAGGACTCTCCGAGCGCGCCCGGCGTTGCCGAGCGGACCTTCGTCAAAGCGTCGCTGGCGGCGGGGACGTTGCCGCTTTTCGACTTCGGAGGGTTGTTCGTGCGGGCCGAGATGTCGGACGGCGTGCTGCTCTATCACTTCTACGGGCGGCAGTTTCCGCTCGACGATCGACGGGTGGCGGTTCTGGAGGATCTGCCCAAGGCCGGCGCTTTCGGCGAGCTGGGGCGTTTGTGGGTGCTTGGCACCACGGGGTGGCGCGAGTGGCCACCGGCGGCGCTGGGGGCCGAGGAACGGGATCTGATGGCGCGGGTCGGCGATTCCATTCGGCTGCAGATCCTGCACACCATCGACTATCGCAAGGCGCTTGCCAACCCGTCTTCGCCCGACGAGCGGCGGCGCGGCCGCGATCTGTCGCGCGCGATAGCCCGCGACGTCCCGGTGGCGCGCGATCTGGCCGCCAACCTGCTCGACACCGTGGACCGCCTCTCGGCCGGTCACGACGCCACCAACAGCCCGGTCGCCGCCGGCGGCGAGACCCCGCCCACCAC
>DASRLC010000042.1:0-5607 GCA_035648655.1 Polyangia bacterium | reverse complement strand
TTTGCGCGCTGTTGGCGGCCGCCTGCATGCGGCCCGGCTCGGACGGTACCGGCACGGCCGGCAGCAGCGGCATGTCGGGCGCAGCCGGCACCAGCGGCCAGGCCGGAACCAATGGCGCGTCGGGCGCCGGGGCGTCCGGGCGGGGCGGAAGCTCCGGGACGGCGGGAACCTTGGGAGCGGGCGGCACGACGGGCGGCGGCGCGGCCGGCAGCGCCGGCCCAGCGGGTCACGCGGGGGGCGGCGCTTCGGGCACCGGCGGCGGATCGACCGGCGCCTGCAACGCGACCTCGTGCCCGAACGGTTGTTGCGACGACAACGGCAGCTGCGTCAGCCCCGCCACGGCGGCGGCCTGCGGCACCCGGGGCGGCGCCTGTACCGCTTGCGCGACCGGCCAGGCTTGCGAGAGCGGTGTCTGTACCTGCGACGCCACCTCTTGCACCACCGGCTGCTGCAGCGCCGCCGGACAGTGCACCACCCCCACCCCGGGCGCCTGCGGCAAGAACGGCGGGCTCTGCGCGGCGTGCAAGACCGGACAGACCTGCGACGCCACTGGGGCCTGCGTCTGCAACGCGAGCTCGTGCCCGGGCGGCTGCTGCGACTCGGGCGGCAATTGCGTGGCCTATGCCAGCCAGGCGGCCGGCGGCTGCGGCGCGGCCGGCGCCGCCTGCCGGCCCTGCGGCAGCGGACAGGCTTGCGGCAGCGCCGGCGTTTGCACCTGTACGACGGCGTCGTGCCCGAGCGGCTGCTGTGACTCGGGTGGCAATTGCGTCGCCCCGTCGGCGCAGTCGACCGCCGCTTGTGGCTCGGGCGGCAAAGCCTGCGGCGCCTGTGGGTCGGGCCAGACGTGCGAAAGCGGCGCCTGCAGCTGCGGCGGCGCCAGCTGCAGCGGCTGCTGCTCGAACGGCGCCTGCGTAACGGCGTCGACCACCGCCTGCGGCGCCAACGGCGGCACCTGCGCGCCGTGCGCCGCCCACCAAGAGTGTAGCGCCCAGGGCAAATGTGTCTGCGACGCGGCCTCCTGCCCGAATGGCTGCTGCGACGGCAGCGGTCAATGCCAGACCTCGGCGGCCCCGACCTGCGGCACCGGCGGCGCGGCGTGCGTGGTCTGCGGGAGCGGGCAGGCTTGCACCAACGGTCAATGCGCCTGCAACAGCACCTCGTGCGGCGGCTGCTGCAGCGGAACCACCTGCGTGACCAGCCAGGGCCCGACGACCTGCGGGTCGGGCGGCGGGTCCTGCGCGACCTGCGCGACCGGACAGGCCTGCAGCGGTGGCGCGTGCGTTTGCAACGCCAGCTCGTGCCCGAGTGGCTGCTGCGATTCGAGCGGCAAGTGTCAGACCTCGAGCAACCCCACCTGCGGCACGGGCGGCGCCAGCTGCGCGGTCTGCGGCGCCGGGACCACCTGTTCGGCGGGCAAGTGCGCCTGCAATGCCAGCTCGTGCCCGAACGGCTGCTGCAGCGGCACCACCTGCGTCGCCTTCGCCAGCCAGACCAACACCTCCTGCGGGAAAGCCGGCGCGACGTGCGCCGGTTGTCCGAGCGGCCAGACCTGCGGCACCACCACCGGCACCTGCGCCACCACCAGTACGGGCCCTTGCACCTGGACGGCAGGACCCTCGTCGTCGAGCGGCGAGCTGACCTGCTACTGGTTCGGGCAGGGGACGTCGATGGGCGGGGGCTGCTCCACCTATAAAACCTACTGCGGTTACTGCGGCACCGAGTCGGGCGCCAAGACCAGCGCGCTCTGCCCCACGACCATCACCGACACGGTGCCGAACACCGGCACGCAATATTTCGCCGCCTTCCCGAGCGGCAGCTTCGGTCAAGGGAGCTACTGCGGCATGTGCGTGCAGGTGACGTACATGAGCAAGACCATCACGGCCACCATCGTCGATGAATGCGCGACCTGCCCGACCGCCGGCCACATCGACCTCAGCCTGGCCGGCGCGCTCGCGCTGGGCCTCGACACCGGCGGGACGACCGCCGATCCGACCAGCGGCGTGACCTGGAAGGCCGTCGACTGCCCGGTGACCGGCAACATCGTGGCCGTCTTCAACGGGTCGTCGCAGGAGATCTACTTCCAGAACGTCGCCTTCCCGGTGGCCAAGGCGGTCGCGGGCGGTCACACCGCGACCCAGCAGACCGCCTTTTGGAACTTCGGGACGGCGGTCGGCGGCCAATCGGTCACCTTGACCGACACCGTCGGCCACGTCGTGACCGGGACCATCCCGAATTCCAGCGGGGGCAGCGTGGGTGTCCAGTTCCCCCTGACGTGCCAGTGAGCGGGGCGTGACTAGGCGCGCCGCCGCCGGCTCGGCCGGCCCGGGTCTCCGGCCGCGGATGGCCGACCCGCTTCCGCTCGGCGCCCGCTGAGGTGGCGGGCGCCAAGGCGGGCCGCACCGGCCGCGCGGTCGATTTTTCGGTCGATTTGTCGATCGATCGCCGCGGGTGGAGACATTAACGGGCCAGGTCTCCCGATGATCGCCACCAACCCCCCAGGTCGCCCGTGAGCGCGCTGTTCGTGATTCTGCTGGCGGGGATCGCCTCGCGGGGGATCCGGGCGCGTATCCGCGATGGCGGCGGGCGCGGGGCCGGGCTGTGCATTCGGCGCGTGGCTGTCCGTCGCCAAGGCGATCAGGACGACGGTTAAAGCGACCTTCTGGTCCTATCGTGGCGGCGGCGGCGCGTCGAATTCGAGTTATAAACGCCGCCATGCCGATGAAGACCACCGCCAGCGGATTGCAGTACGAAGAGACCCACCCAGGCACCGGGAAGGAGGCCACCGGCGGGACGTGCGTGATGCACTACACCGGTTGGCTCTGGACCGACGGCGCTAAGGGCGCCAAGTTCGACAGCTCGCACGATCGCGGCAAGCCATTCTCCTTCGCGCTCGGCAAGGGGCAGGTGATCAAGGGATGGGACGAGGGCGTGGCCGGGATGAAGATCGGCGGCAAGCGCACGCTCGTCATCCCGCCGGACCTCGGCTACGGCGCGCGCGGCGCCGGCGGCGTCATCCCGCCGCACGCGACGCTGCTGTTCGAGGTCGAGCTGCTCGACCTCGAGTAGCGCCGCCATCGACCGGCGCGGCGCTCGGTCGCCGCTGGGCGAACGCTTCGGCCAGGCCGATCGTCCCCGATTGCAGATCCGCGGCCGGGCTCGAGCGGACCTCGTCGGGACCGCATTGGCGCTTTGTTGGATTCGAGTCCAGGCGGGTGGGGCTACGAAGGCTCGGTGCCGTAAATCAGGACGCCACCCAGGTAGAGGGTGACCTTGGTGGTGGCCGTAAAGGCGGTCGCGGCGTTGTACGAGTAGTCGTTGGCTTGCGTGTAATTGGAGAAATCGTTCTTGTGAAATCCGGGGCCGAGATCGACCGTCGCGCCGGCGGCCAGGTTTCCGGCCGCCGATGTGAAACCGAACGTGAAATAGAAATCCGCGTTGGTCTTGGCTGGGGTGACCGCCACGAAGTTCGAGGCCGACCCGAGCGTCGTGCCGCCGCACGATCCGGTGAGGCCGTTGGCGTAGGTACACGACGCGACTTGCGCCACGACCGCCGGCGGTGTGTCGTAGGTGTACCAATATTTCGCCGTGAGCTGCGACAGCGCGACCGCCGACGATCCGGTGTTCGTGATCTGGATGTCGAAGTAGATCCATTGCGGGTTGGCGCCGTTGAGCGTGTGCGTCTTGACGGTCAAGTTGGCGGCGAGCACGCAATGGGTGCCCGAACAGACGTACGCGGGAGCGTCGCAGTCGGTGTTGGCGGTACAGCTCTTCTTGCACGCGCCGGCGCCGCAAAGATAGGGGACGCAGGAGCTGGTCGCCGGCGTCGCGCAGGCTCCTGTACCGGTGCAGGTCGACGCCGGCTGAAAGGTCGAGCCGGAGCAGGTCGCGGCCGCGCAAGCGGTCCCGCTCGCGTACTGCTGGCAGGCGCCGTTTCCGTCGCATAAGCCGTCCAGCTTGCAAGCTGGCGCGCCTTGGTCGACGCATTGGGTGAGCGACGACTGACCGGCGGGGACGTCGACGCATTTGCCCACCGAGCCGGCGACGTTGCAGGAGAGGCAGGTGCCGGTGCAGGCGCTGGCGCAGCAGACGCCTTGCGCACAGAAACCGGAGCCGCACGAGGGGCCCGTCGCGCAGGCATGGCCGTTGGCCAGCAGGCCGCAGGTGCCGGCGGTGCAGACATTGGGCGCCACGCAGTCGGTGTCCGAAGCGCAGGTGGTCTTGCAAGCGCCTGTTGCGCCGCAGACGTAGGGGGTACAGGCCTGAACGGCGGCGGTCACGCAGCTGCCCTTGCCGTCGCACTTGGACGTGGGCGTCTCGATCCCGGAAACGCAAATGCTGGCGCCACAGGCGGTCGTCGAAGGGTAGACCTGGCAATTTCCGGCGCCGTCGCAGAGGCCATTGGTGCCGCAGGCGGTGGCCCCGTGATCCGTGCATTGTCCCGTCGGCGCCGCTTGCCCGGCCGGCAGCGGCGTGCAGGCCCCGGCGCTGCCCGACAGCGCGCAAGAGGCGCAGGTGCCCGGGCAGGCGGTGGCACAGCACACCCCTTGCGCGCAGACGCCCGTGTTGCACTCGGCGTCGCTGGCGCAGCCGGCGCCGATGGGCACCTTTCCGCAACTCCCGTTCATGCAGGTGTTGGGCGCCAGGCAGTCCGCGTCGGTGGAGCAGGTGGTCTTGCACTGGCCGGCGGCCCCGCAGACGAACGGCGCGCAAGGCTGGCTTTGCGCGGCCACGCACACACCCTGTCCGTCGCAGCGCTGTGCGAACGTCAGCGTCGAGCCGGTGCAGCCGGCGCCCTGGCAGATGACGCCGGCCGAATATTTCTCGCAGGCGCCGGTGCCGTCGCAGACCCCGTCGGTGCCGCACGCGGCTACGCCCAGGTCTTCGCAGTTGTCGCGCGGATCGGTCCCGACGTCGGCGGGGATGCAGGTCCCGACGCTTCCAGGGCCGGCGCAGGTCCGGCAGATTCCGCTGCACGTCTCGTTGCAGCAAACGCCGTCGGCACAAAACCCGGAGGCGCATTGGTTGGCCCCGGAGCACCCCGATCCGATCTCACCGGTGCCGGCGGTCGGGTGATCGCCCGAGCCGCCGTCCGGCCAGGCCCCGCCATCCGGTCGGGCGTTGCCGCCGTCTTGCGCCGCGTCGGTGGTGCCGCCGGGGGGAAGCTTGCGCATCTGGGCGCCGCCCGTGCACCCCCCGGCGACGGCCGCCAAAACCGCGCCCGCGACCGCGGTGGTCGCCCAAAACCTGCCCATCCAATACCTTCCCTTCGGGCTCAAGGATCGAACGGGAAACGAGCCCGACCACCGCGTGCTACCGCCCCTGTCGCCATTTGCGCTCCTAAGCAAGGGTCGAGGACTGCAAAATTGGTTAACGATCCGACGACTAAGTTTCTCACCGCCGCTCCCCACGTTCCGCACCAACCCCCCTCGATACTCCCCTTCTATATCAACGGAACGATCCGTGGCCGCCGAAATTTCCGACGACCAACCTGACGGGAGCCTTTAGATGATGCACGCCCATGACTTCGACCGCCGTGGCCGCAGAGCGCTCGGACGACTTGCCAGCGGCGTCGGTGTCGTCGGCATCGTCGGATTGGTGGCCTTCGTC
>DASRLC010000041.1:0-8623 GCA_035648655.1 Polyangia bacterium | reverse complement strand
GGCTCGTACTTCCCCGAGTTCCACGAGATGGGCCTCAAGATGATCAAGGCCCAGGGGGGGATCTTCGGCTGGGTCTCGGACTCGACGCGAATCTTGGCGGCGCAGGAGGCGGTTGGCGGCTGACCTGCCCCTGACCGGCCTGGTCTGGCGCGCGCTGGACGTGCCGGCGCTCTACGAGCTCATCTCCGGGCGGCGGGCCGCCAGCGTCATCCCGCTGTGAACTGTCATTCAGCGGCGCGCGGGCCGGCGGCCCGTCCGCTCCAACGCGCTGTTGGCCGCCGCTCTGAGCCGATCTTCATCCTGCGGCTGGACGTCGGGCACGCTCGCAACCGCAGGAGATCATGCTTCGTTGCGATTGGAAAGTTAATTTACGCGCGCCGCCTTAGCGTGTCGTTCGTGCCTCCTGTCTTCGGCGAACCGGGCAAGCGCAAACGTTTGGATCATTCCTGCCTGAAGTGCGTGCTGGACCGATGTACTGAGGAACAGGCCGACCACCTCTAGATTGTGCGCGGGATTTGAGGGCAGTCGTTGGCCTCCCGTCGTCATCCGAGCCATTATATCGGCCTTTTATTTGGCGTCTACGAAACAAGATCAACCCTCACCTTCCAGCATCCCCTCGCGGATCACGAACGAAGCAACCGCATCCACGCCCTCGCCTCCCCGTACGCACGTAAACACAAACGGCCGGTCGCCGCGCATCTTGCGGGCGTCGCGGTCCATGACCTCTAACGAGGCGCCGACGTGGGGCGCCAGATCGATCTTGTTGATGACCAGCAGGTCGGAGCGCGTGATCCCCGGGCCACCCTTGCGGGGGATCTTGTCGCCGCCCGCCACGTCGATCACGTAGAGCGTGAGGTCGGCTAGCTCGGGGCTGAAGGTGGCGGCCAGGTTGTCGCCGCCGCTCTCGATGATGACCATGTCCAGCGTCGGGAACCGGTGCGACAGCGCCTCGACCGCGTCGAGGTTGATCGAGGCGTCCTCGCGGATGGCGGTGTGCGGGCAACCGCCGGTCTCGACCCCCACGATCCGCTCCTCGGCCAGCGCGCCGCTGCGCACCAGGAATTGCGCGTCCTCCTTGGTGTAGATGTCGTTGGTGACCACCGCGATCTCGTACTTGTCGCGCAGGTGCTTGCAGAGCGCGTCGACCAGCGCGGTCTTGCCGGAGCCGACCGGCCCGGCCACACCCAGCCGCAAAGGTTGCAATCTCGTCATTGGAATAGCCTCATCGGATTAACCCCCTCACGATCGAAACAGCCGGCTGTAGAGCGTCTCGTGCCGCGCGCTGGCCAGCGCCTGGCCCGGCGCCGCCGCGCCCAGCTCGCCGTCGCCGAGCGCCAGCGCGCGCGGAACCGCGTCGCGCACCGCCTCGCCGGCCGCCAGCAGCAGGCGTTGCCCGGCATTCTGGCCCAGCGGCACTAAGCGGACCGCCGCGCTGGTGACCGCCTCGGCCCACGAGAATGCGTAGCCGGCCAGCGCGTCGGGAAGCGGGATGGCAAAGCGCGCGGCGGCCAGCGCGAACATCGCCGCGTGGGTCACCTGTGGGCGCGTGTGCCAGGCAGCGGCTTCGTCGATCCCGACGGCGTCGAGCACGCGCGCCAGCGCCGCGCCGAGCTGCCGGTCCTCGGCGCGCGTCTCCTGCGTGGGCCGACAGGCCAGCAACCAGGTGCTCCAGCGCGCGACGGCGCCCGGATCGCCCGCGCGCCAGGCGCCGATGAGCCGTGCGAGCACCGGCAGATCCAGCGTCGCGAGGCTGGACCCGAGCAGACCAAGCACCCACTCGGCGGCTTGGGCCTCGTCGCCGACCCATCCGTCGGACACCGCCTGCTCCAGCCCCTGCGAATAGGCGAAGGCCCCGATCGGCAGCGCCGGGCTGACGATCTGCAGGAGGCGCAGCAGCGGCAGTCCGTCGTCGGCCGCCGGCGTCAGCTCAAGCACCATGGCGGTGGCCTCCGTGACCGTCACCGTGCGGGTGGTCGTGGCCGTGTTGGTCGTGATCGTGCGGATGCTCGTGGTCGTGCACATGCGGCTCCCCGCCGTGGCGCGGCTGGGCGTCTGAGGCGGCGCCGTGCCGATACCCGCCGGCCTCCGGCTCGAACGGCCGGCTGACCGTCTCGGCGAGCAACCCCAGGTCTTCGACCATGCCGTCCAGCACGTGATCGTGCTCGTAGGCCAACCAGTCCGAGCCGAGCTGCACCGGGATGTGGCGGTTGCCCAGGTGATAGGCCGCCTGCGCCAGCCGGAGCGGATCCTCGGCCCGCACCAGCGACAGCGCCTGCGGCGCCGCGAGGACCGTGACGACCGCGCCGTCCTCCGCGCGCAGGCCGTCGCCGTCGCGCAGGATCGTCCCGCGCGGGAGGATCAGCGCCACCTCACGCCCGTCGTCGAGCTGGGTCCGCAGCCGGCTGCGCCGCCGGTCATCAAAACGGAGCGTCAGCACGCCGTCGGAACGACCGGGCACGCCCCCCACGATGACTTGCGTGAACTTCTGCATCTCAGGTGTCCGCGCCTCAGAACAGAAAGTAACGTTGGGCCAGCGGCAGCGTCTGGGCCGGCTCGCAGGTCAGAAGCTCGCCGTCGGCGCGCACCTCATAGGTCTGCGGATCGACTTCGATGGCCGGCAGCGCGTCGTTGAAGACCATGTCGCGCTTGCGGATCGTCCGCGTGTCGCGCACCGCGATGGCCCGCTTCTGCAGCCGCAGCCGCGCCGGCACCCCCGACTCGAGCGCCGCAAGCGAGACGAACAGCAGCGAGGTCGAGTGCAGCGCGCGGCCGAGCGCGCCGAACATGGGACGGTAATGCACCGGCTGCGGCGTCGGGATCGAGGCGTTCGGATCGCCCATCGGCGCCGCCACGATGAGCCCCCCCTTGATGATGACCGCCGGCTTGGCGCCGAAGAAGGCCGGCCGCCACAGCACCAGATCGGCCAGCTTGCCGACCGCGATCGATCCCACCTCGTGCGAGATGCCGTGGGTAATGGCCGGATTGATGGTGTACTTGGCTAGGTAACGCTTGACCCGAAAGTTGTCGTGGCGGCCGCCCGCGGCGGCGTCCTGGGCCAGCGGGCCACGCTGCTGTTTCATCTTGTGCGCCGTCTGCCAGGTGCGCGTCAGCACCTCCCCCACCCGCCCCATGGCCTGCGAGTCGCTCGACATCATGCTGATGGCGCCCAGATCGTGGAGGATGTCCTCGGCGGCGATGGTCTCGCGGCGGATGCGCGATTCGGCGAAGGCCACGTCCTCGGCTATTCCCGGGTTGAGGTGGTGGCAGACCATCAACATATCCAGGTGCTCGTCGACGGTGTTGGCGGTGTAGGGGCGCGTCGGGTTGGTCGACGACGGCAACACGTTGGGCACGCCGCAGACCTTGATGATGTCGGGCGCGTGGCCGCCGCCGGCGCCCTCGGTGTGGAAGCTGTGGATGGCGCGCCCCTTGAACGCGGCGATGGTGTCGGCCACGAACCCCGACTCGTTGAGCGTATCGGTGTGGATGGCGACCTGCACGTCGTGCTCCTCGGCGACACTCAGGCAGCAGTCGATGGCGGCCGGGGTGGTCCCCCAATCCTCGTGCAGCTTGAGCCCGGCGCAGCCCGCCACCACCTGCTCGGCCAGCGACTCGGGCCGGCTGGCGTTCCCTTTGCCGAGCAGGCCGATGTTGACCGGCAGCGTGTCGGCCGCTTGCAACATGCGCGAGATGTTCCATGGCCCCGGGGTACAGGTGGTGGCATTGGTGCCGGCCGCCGGGCCGGTGCCGCCGCCGATCATGGTGGTCACGCCCGACATGAGCGCGTCGTCGACCTGTTGCGGCGAGATGAAATGGATGTGGGTGTCGATGGCCCCCGCGGTGAGCAGGCAGCCCTCGCCCGCGATGATCTCCGTGCCGGGCCCGATCACGATGTCGACGCCGTTCTGAACATCCGGGTTGCCGGCCTTGCCGATCCCGCTGATGCGGCCGTTCTTGATGCCGACGTCGGCTTTGACGATGCCGCTCGGATCGAGTACCACCGCGTTGGTGATCACCGTGTCGGCGACCTCGTTGCCGGCGCGCTGGCTCTGGCCCATACCGTCGCGGATCACCTTGCCCCCGCCGAAGGTGACCTCTTCGCCGTAGACGGTGTGGTCGCGCTCGATCTCGATCAATAGGTCGGTGTCGCCCAGCCGCACGCGATCGCCGGTGGTTGGGCCGTACATCTCCGCGTAGGCCCGCCGATCGATGGTCTTCATTTCGCCTTCCCATCGAGTGGACCCATCACCTCGCCACGGAATCCCTGCACGATGCGCGCGCCGCCGTAGGCGACCAGGTCGACGGTGCGGGTCTGGCCCGGCTCGAAGCGGACGGCGGTGCCGGCGGCGATGTCGAGCCGGAACCCGCGGGCCGCCGCGCGGTCGAACGTCAGCGCCGGGTTGACCTCCGCGAAGTGATAGTGCGACCCGACCTGGATCGGCCGGTCGCCGGTGTTGGCCACCTCGAGCCGCAGGGTGGCCGCGCCGGCGTTGATCTCGATCGAGCCTGGCATCGCCTCGACGCCGCCGATCCCCAGCGCGCGCTTGACGGGGATCGGTTGGTGGACCGTGACCAGCTTGGTCCCGTCGGGGAAGGTGGCCTCGACCTGGACCTCCGGGATGAGCTCGGCGACGCCTTCCATGACGTCGTCCTCGCCCAGCAGGCGCGTCCCTTCGGACATCAGCTCGGCGACCGTGCGGCCGTCGCGCGCGCCTTCCAAGATGGCCGCCGAAATGTAGGCCACCGCTTCGGGATAGTTGAGCTTGAGGCCGCGCGCCTTGCGGCGTTCGGCCACCAGCGCGGCGGTGAATAGCAGAAGCTTGTCTTTTTCGCGGGGGGTCAGTTCCATGGGTTACAGCTCAGGTGGCCCAGATGCGCGGCGCGACGGCCGGTCGTCCGAGCAGCGCCGGGCGCAGGAGCTGCCAGCCGGCTTGGATGAAGCTCCGCGCGCGCTCGGCGCTGCCGCCGCGGTAACGCACGACCAGGAGCTCGCCGTCACCGAGGACGGTGGCGGCCGCCAGATCCGAGCTGGGCAACGCCGATGCCAGCGCCCGGAGCGTCGCAACGGTCTCGGCATCCGGCGCGGGCGCCGCCACCAACAGCGTCATCACCGGCGCGCCGGCCAGTCCAAAGGCGGCCGCGTGAACCGGCGCCCCCCCGTCGAATCGGCCACGCTCGATGAAGAGCGGCTCGGCGCCGCGCCAGACTTCGAATCGCTGGCGGCAGGCGCCGCGTAGGAACGGCTCATCGCGCGCCGGCAGCCCGAAGCAGATCGTCTCGGCGCCGATGAAGCGCGCGCGGGGCGCGAGATCGAGCCGCGTCTCGATCTCGATCGCGGCCCCGTCGAAGATAATCAGCTCCTGCGGCAGCCACTCGAGCGATCCGCCCGCGCCGACGGCGAGCGCCTGGGTCAGACGCGAGGTGGGCCCCAGCGTCCGATAGGCCTTCCCGGCCGCCGGCGTGGTGATGAGCGCCTGCGCCTGGGCGCCGACTCGCAGATCGAGCCGCAGCTCGTCGCCGCCCACCAGACCGCCCGGCGGGTGCAGCAGATACACATGGCAGAGCTCGGGACCCTCCGGCAGCAGCGGCCGCTGCACGACGAAGGGTCCGCGGTGCGCGCGGTGGACCAACCGCGTGGCGGCGCCGGGTCCTTCGGCCGCGAAGCCCAGCTCGAGGGCACCGGCCCAACCCGGGTGGGCCAGCCCGCCGTTGCCTGGGCGCGCCAGCCCGCCGTTGCCTGGGTCGGCCAGCCCGCCGGCGTCGGTGCGGGCGAGCCGGTCGAGGTCGTCGACATTGGCTTGGCCGCCGACCCCGGCGAGGTGGGGGCCGCGGCCCAGGTTGGCGACGCTCCCCACGCGATCAACCGGCTTTGTTGTCCGTCTTGTTGTTCTGCGGCGCGGGCGCCACCCAGCTGTTGGGGCGCTCCCAGACCACCAGCACGACGCAGCCCTCGGAGCTTTCGACCGCGTGAATCGAGCCCGGCGGATTGACCACGTGCGTGCCGGCCGGGTAGACGCCGCGATGGTCGCGTTGTGACCCGCGCAGGACATAGATGTGCTCGACCCCTTCGTGCCGGTGGAGCGGCACGGAGCCACCGGCGATGTAGCGGAGCAGCGCCCCCGAGTCGGCGCTTTCGTCGCCCCAGACGCGGTGAATCTCGACGCCCGGCAGGAACGGCTGCCAGGCGAAATCGGGCTGGCTGGAGCGGGCGAGCAGCTCGTCGAGTCGAAGATCGTCACGGTTCATCCCCACCAACGTACGACGCGCCCCTCGGGCGCCGTCAAGCGTGACCCGCCATGTGACGGCCGATGACCCCCAGATCGGCCTCCCCGATGGGCGTCTCGTGGACGGCGTGCCCCTCGCTGATCACCACGATGCGGTCGGCCAGCGCGAAGATTTCATCCAGGTCGGCGCTGATGAGCAGCACCGCCGCCCCGCGGTTGCGGGCCGCCATCAGCCGCGAACGGATCTCGGCCACCGCCGCGAAGTCCAGCCCGAAGCAGGGGTTGGAGGCCACCAGCACCGCCACGTCCTCGGAGAGCTCGCGCGCCAGCACCGCGCGCTGCACGTTGCCGCCCGACAGGCTCCCGATCGGCGCGTCGGGCCCCGGCGTGCGGATGCCGTACTCGACGATGAGCGACTCGGCCTTCTTGCGCAGCGCCCGTCCGCTGACCAGCGTCTTGCAGAACGTGAAGGGGTGGCGGTCGAAGCGCCGGAAGCCGATGTTCTCCGCCACCGTCATGGCGCCCACGCAGGCGTTGCGCAGCGGCTCGTCGGGCAGGCAGCGGACCTTGAGGCCGCGCATCTCGGACCGCTTGGCGTGGTACGGGATTCCGCCGACGGCGATCTTGCCGGCGCGGGCGTCGCGCTGGCCGGCCAACACCTCGACCAGCTCTTCCTGGCCATTGCCCGACACACCGGCCAACCCCACGATCTCGCCGGCGCGCACCTTGATCGAAAAGGTCGTGACGGCCGGCGTACCGAGATCATCGTCTGCCGACAGGCCTTCGATCTCCAGCACCACCTCGTCCTTCGAGGCCACCTCTCGGGTGCCGCTGGCCTTGGGCGGCTCCTCGCCCACCATCATGCGCGCCATGGCGGCGGGGGTCAGATCGGCGACCCGACCGCCGCCCGCCGGCCGCCCGCGCCGCAAGATGGTGACCTCGTCGGCGAAGGTCATCACTTCGCGGAACTTGTGCGAGATCATCAGGATCGTGAGCTTGCCGGCGCCGTCCTGCTTGGCCATATTGCGCAAGAGGCCGAGAACGTCGTCGGCCTCGTCCGGCGTCAGCACCGAGGTCGGCTCGTCCAGGATCACGATCGAGCTGCCCAGGTAGAGTTGCTTCAGGATCTCCAGCTTCTGCTTTTCGCCGGCCGCCAGCATCCGCACCGGACGATCGGGATCCAGCTTGAACGGCATCCTGTCCATGAAGGCCGCCACCCCTTTGCGCTCAGCGGCCCAATCGAAGATGAAGGGGTGATCGCGGCGCGAGAGGATCAGGTTCTCGGCCACCGTCATGTTGTCGACCAGCGTGAAGTGCTGGTAGACCATCCCGATCCCCAGCCCCGCCGCGTCGCGCGGCCGTTTGATTTGGCTGACCACGCCGCCCACCAGCACCTGCCCCTGATCGGCCGTGTAATAGCCCATGATGCACTTGACGAGCGTGCTCTTGCCGGCGCCGTTCTCGCCCAGCAGCGCATGCACGGAGCCGCGCTCGAGGCGCAGCGACACGTTATCGAGCGCCACCACCGAGCCGAACTGCTTGGAGATCCCGATCGCCTCCAGCGCGGGCGTGGCGGCGTCGACGACCGCCCGTGCCCCGTCGGAGACCTCGGCGCTCACGCCAGCGACTCCAGCAAGACGCGCGAGCTGGACACGCTGCCGAACACGCCGTTCTGCATCTTCACCATCTTGATGGCGGCCTGGTGGTTCCCCAGGTCGGTCGCGGCGCAACAGTCTTCGAGCAGCAGGCACTCGTAACCGCGATCGTTGGCCTCGCGCATGGTCGTGTGGACGCAGACGTCGGTGGTGATGCCGGTCAGGACGATGTTCTGAATCCCCTTTTGACGCAGGATCAGATCCAGGTCGGTGGCGCAGAACGAGCCTTTGCCGGGCTTGTCGATGATCGACTCGCCGGCGCGGGGCGCCAGCTCGGGGATGATCTCCCAGCCGGGCTCACCGCGGACCAGGATGCGGCCGCACGGTCCGGCATCGCCGATGCCAACCCCTTCGTTGCCGACCGTCCGGCGCGACCGCCAGCGCTTGTTGGCGGGCAGATCGGCCAGATCGGGTCGATGCCCCTCGCGGGTGTGGATGATGTGGAATCCGCCGGCGCGCATCCGTTCGAGCACGCTCTGAATCGGCCCGATCGCAGCCCGCGAGGCCGACAGGTCGTATCCCATCATGTCGATGTAGCCGCCCTTGCCGCAGAAGTCGGTCTGCATGTCGATCACGATCAGAGCGGTATTTTCCGGGCGTAGATCGCCGTTGTAGGGCCAGGGATACGGGGTTGCAGCGGCATACGGCATCTTCGTATCTCCGGTTAGCGGGCTACGGTGAGCTCCGCGGGTTGGTCGGCAGACGTGCGAGTCGCCGAGCTGCTCAGCACCATGATCAGCAGAG
>DASRLC010000040.1:0-4658 GCA_035648655.1 Polyangia bacterium | reverse complement strand
GCTGCCGATCGAGCATCCGTGGCCGACGCCGAAGTTCGAATAGCCGAGGTAGAGGTTGGTTCCCCCCATGGCGATGTTGTCGTCGCCGTCGGTGATGTTGTTATTGCAGAAGTACATCCCGGTGGCGCTGACGTCGACGCCGTCGGTGTTTTTGGGCTCGGACTTGCCGGAGGTCCCGGGCGTCGCGATGGTGATGCCGGTGATCGTCACGTCGGTGTCGCTCTTGACCCAGATGTGCTCCTCGGGCGAGTTCTGCAGGCGGATGCCGCTGATTTGGACCCGGGTGACCTTGCCGAGGCTGACCTCCTGGGGGCGCGCGGCCGTCGAACCATTGGCGAAGGCGTCCCACCAGGCTTGACCCTGACCGTCGATGGTCCCCGAGCCGGTGAGTGCGATGTCGTGGGAGGTGCCGGAGGAGGTGATGAAAGCGACCCCGCTGGTCGGGTAGCTGGCCATCGGCAACATCTGGAGCACGGCGCCCGACGCGAGGTTGAGGCGCGTGCTGCTGCTGATGACGATTGGGCCGGAGAGGAACGTGCCGGACGGGACGGTGACCGTGCCGCCCCCCGCCGCGCCGGCCGCGGTCAACGCGGCCTGGATCGCCGCGGTGTCGTCGGTCTTGCCGTCGCCGACCGCGCCGTAGGTCGTCACGTTGAATGTCCCGGTGCCGATCGTCGGCAACGGAACCGCCGCGTTGCTGGCGCTGCAGGGGTCGCTGCTGCTCCCGGTGCCCGCGGCGCCGGTCGTCCCGGCGGCGCCCGACGTGCCGGCGGCGCCGGTGCCTGCCGTTCGACCCGCCGCGCCGGAGGTGCCGCCGGCGGCCTTTCCGCCGGAACCGGCCGTACCAGTTGAACCAGCCGTCCCGGCCGTGCCGGCCGTGCCGCTACTTCCCGCTGTTCCGCCTCCTGTCGTCCCGCCACGCCCCGTGGTGCCGGCAATGCCCGTTCCGCCCACGCCCGTGGCGCCCGTCGTTCCGGCCGCGCCGGAGGCCCCCGTGGTCCCCGCTACGCCCGTCGTTCCCGAAGTCCCCGCCGTCCCGGTCTTCCCCGCGGCGCCCGACGCTCCGGCCGCGCCGGAGCCGGTCGCGCCGGTGGTGCCCGCCGTGCCGGTGTTGTCCCCGCTCGAGCCGGCCTGACCACCCGTACCAGCGTTCTGACCCGCATCTTCGGTCGTGTCACCGGATCCAGCGGCGCAACCCACCCCGGTGAGCCCGGCCAAGGCGGCCGCCACAACAATGGCGCGCATCTGCATGGCGATAGATGTCGCCCGCGGAGTGACTCGATCACGAAAAAGCCGCGGGTTGCTCTTTTGCGTCGCGCGAACGCCGAGGTTGACCATCGCGCCGGCCGGCGGGAAACCGATTACCGCGCGCCGACGAAGGTCGATCGAATCTCCGGCGCCATTCACAACCGGTCTTTGCTTCCCGGTCTACTCGAGAAGATCGACGGGTTGATGGCGGCTGAGTCGGCGATGAAGGCGCTGCTCGCACGCGCCGCCCAGAAAATTGAGCGCAAACATATCGCTGCTGTCACTTCGATTCTGAGGCGCGATCGAAGTTTGGTCGTACAAGCACCTGACGCGTCGGACGATCCAAGTACATGGAAATCCGGTTCGGGCGCGCCGGCGTGCGTGCTACGGTCCGCCCTATGAAATGCCCTCGATTTGATCGGTCGCGCTTGGTCGCGGCGCTGGCCGTCGTGTCGGCAGCGGCGCTGATCGCCGCCTGCTCGTCGAGTGCCAAGCCCGGTTCCGGGGACGCGGGTCGGGACGGCTCGGCCGGCGACGCCGCCGGCGACGGCAGCGGAGGCGACATCGTCGACCACGCCGTGAAGGCCTGTTCGGACCCGCAGCCGTGGACCCCACCGGCCGCGCCGGCCGCCTGCGCGGATGCGCCGCCCACGCCCCCCAGCGCGGCCGCCGACGTCACGCTGGCCGTCGATTTTTCGTCGGTCGTGCGGCCCTGGAATCGCTTCTACGAGAAGACCGTCGCCTCCGACCACGCACACACCGTCCTGTGCACCGCCTACGGACGCAACATTCAGAACGCGCTGCGAAAGGCGCACGCGCAGGCCGGATTCCAGTACGTGCGGTTCCACGCGCTCTTCGACGACGACGACGCGGTCTACACCGAGGACGCGGCGGGCGGCCCGATCTACGACTGGTCGAGCATCGACGCCATCTACGACGCCATCGTCGCCGCCGGGATGCGCCCGCTGGCCGAAATCAGCTTCACCCCCGGCGCGCTGGCGTCCGATCCGACGATGCTGCTCGGCCTGCTCTGGTACAACAACGTGTCGCCCAACATCAGCCCGCCCACCGGCGCCAACGGCGACTGGAGCAAGTGGACCGCGCTCATGACCGCCTTAGTCCGCCACCTCGAGGATCGCTACGGCGTCGACGAGGTCCGCGCCTGGTATTTCGAGATCTGGAACGAGCCCTCCTGGATGTACTCGCTGGGCGACAGCGGCTACTTCGATCTCTACAAGAACACCGTCGCCGGACTGGTCGCCGCCGATCCCGAGGTGCGCGTCGGCGGTCCAGCCGGATCGTCGGGCGAGTCGAGCGGGCTCATCCAGATGCTGATCGCCGGATCGATCAACACCGGAACCAAGCTCGACTTTCTGACCTACCACCGCTATGGCGACGACGACGGGGTGCCGATCGCCGACGTGGCCGAGGCGGTCGCTTTTCACGAGAGTCTGGTCAGCGCCATCAACACGACCGTCGTCGAAGGAACCAGCTTCACCGGCGAGATCATGAACGACGAGTTCGGCCCCAGCTACAAGCCGGACATCTCCCGAGACAACGAGGTTGCGGCCACCTACATCGTCAAGACCATCCATTTGCTCGGCAGCGACACCACCGCGGCGCCGCCCTCGTCGTACGGCTATTGGGCGGTGTCGGATCTCTACGAGGAGATCTACACCGGCACGGCGACGGCCTACCGCCCGGGAAACTTCGGCCTCTTGCTCAAAGGCGATCCGAAGATCCCGGAGTCGTTCGACGTCGCCAAGCCGGCCTTCAACGCCTTTCGCTTGTTGCACATGATGGGCGACCAGCAGCTTTCGGTCACCGGGGGGACGACGGCCGACGGCGTGAACGCGGCGGCCACCAAGAGTACCGACGGCAGCGCGCTGCAAGTCCTGGTCTACAACCACGTCGCGGGTGGCGCCGCCGATTCGAGCCAATCCAGCGTCGTTTCGCTCACGCTGAACAACCTGCCGTTCGGCGGCCCGATTCGCATTCGCCAATACATCGTCGATCACGGCCACGCCAACTCGTACCGGGCCTGGCTGGCGATGGGCTCGCCGGCCAATCCGACAGAGCCACAGTGGGTCACGCTGCGCGACTCCGCGGAGCTTTGCTACTACGAAACTACGGCGCAACCGGCCGCCGGATCATCGACGTTCCAGTTCGCACAAAGCGTTTACGGCGTCGACCTGTTCCAGATCAGCGCCGCGCCGGCGACGCCCGACGGTGGCGCGACGTCCGACGCCGGTTCGAAATCCGACGCTGGCTCGGTCGGCCCGCGCGGCTGAGTCGCTTCCCGCGTCCGTCGCGCCACCAGCGCCGCCAGAGGCCTCGCGCCGGGGATCCGCCAGCGAACGTCGGCGGCACGGTGAGTACGCTGATGTCGGGCCCACCACGGATGTGGCAGGGCTCACCGACGATAGTTTGAGCCATTCGCTGCGCTGGCGTCACTACTGAGAGAGGGAGACGGCGGCGAAATGAAGACTCGAACGAAGAGTCAGACCAAGACGAAGAGGCTCTGGGAGACCAGCCGGACTGTCCAGGTCGACATCTGTCCCGAAGAAGCTGGGTTCGTCGCCTCGATCGGGCGGGTGTCCATCTGGCTCAAGCACGAAGAAGCGAAGGACCTGGTCGCCACCCTGACGCGCGCTCTGATCCGCGCGGCGGCTCTGGGCGAAGAACAGACGCCAGACCTCGGTCCGGAGGCCATGGCCGCCGCGTTAGAGGCGCTCTTGCGGGCGCAGAATTGACCGGGCCGGACTGCTCCGCGACCTGAGCGGCGTGCCGGAACGTAGGCCGCCGAACGAAGTCGGGCCCCGCACGCGACGCCGTGTCAGGTGCGCCGATTTTCGTGGGTGAGGCGATCGCCCCGGTGGTCCGCGTCCGTCGGCGCGGTCGTTCTAGCGGCCACAGGCCCCAGGAAACACCGATGGCCTCCTGGCGGCCGCGTAGGCGCCGCCGAACCGGGTCCCCGTCGCCGCCCACATCGGCCGGCGTAATGGGCAAGTCGACGTGTAGGTGTGGGTGGTGGCCGTCACCACGGACAGGCCAAAATGTGCCCGCGCTGCGAGCCATTTGGCCCCCACAAGGGACTTCCTTAAGAAGGGAACCGCAAAGAGCCGACATGTACCGTATGTTGGGGACACCTCACGAGCACCCTGCATGCCGATGAGGCGTGCGGGCGCGAGAACCGCCAGGGCGATTGGCGCCGCTGGATGGTTCTTCGCCCTGGCTGCGCTCGCATCGTGCGACGGCGGCGCGGAAGCTCGCCATTTCGGCGAGTCCGGCTTGGGCGGTGGCGTTGGCGAGGCCGGTAGTGGCGGCGAGGGTGGCGTGGACGCGAGGGGCGGCCAGGGTGGCGTGGTCGGGACAGGCGGTAGCGTCGTCAGTGGCGCGGCGGGGACGAC
>DASRLC010000039.1:0-8471 GCA_035648655.1 Polyangia bacterium | reverse complement strand
ATGCAGATCCCGCGCGGCCCCCAAATCCGCCGAAACCGCCCGCCACTCCAGCCGCGCGCCCGCCCCTACAAGCACCAACGCCACGATCAGGACGGCCAAAGATCGACGCCGCACGAGCAAGACGCCATCTTATCCGACGGACGTGGAAGAAGCTGGCCCGGTGGCGTCCCTTGGAGGGACCGGGTACCGTGATCGCGCGCGGATTCGAAATCGTCGGCGCGATCCTGGGGATCGCTAGAATCAAGTTCACCGATGGCACCATCCGGACCGCGGAGATCCACTGGTTCGAGGCACACGGCATTGGGCGCAAAGAGCACAAAATCAAACGGATCCTCTCGTAGTCGAGTTACCCCGCGAAGGCGTACACGACACGTCGTTTGCGTGTCCAACCAAGGTGGGGGGCGCGCACCCCCACCCCTGTCACATTCGCTTGGTCGCGAGCGCCAGGCCACTCTGGGCGCTGGCGTTGTTGGGATCGATCTTGAGCGCGTCGGCGTAGGCCTTGGCCGCCTCTTTGTAGTGGCTGAGGCGGAAGTGCGCGTCGCCGAGTAAAACGCGCGCCTTGACGCCGCCGCCGTGATCGACCGCCAGGCTCGCCGAACGAACCGCCTCGGAGTAGTTCTTCTCTTGGAACGAGATCTCGGCCAGGCCGACCAGCGCCGGACCGCGATCGCCCCGCGATTTTCCCTTGGCCACCTTCGCGAAGATCTCGCGCGCCTCTGGGAATCGCTCGGCCCGCAGCAGCCGTTGGCCGTCGTCGAGCAGCTGCTTGAACTCGGCGGCCGACACGCCGCCGTGCGCGCTGACCTTGGCCTTGGGCGCGGTCTCGTCGGCGGCCTCTTTGTCGTCGGGGTTCGTCCCGTCGTCGTCCGCGGATACCCTTTTCTCGGCAGCCGACGGCGCGGTGGCCTCGGTCGGTGCGGGGACCGGCGGTGCCGGCGCGGGCCGCGCGATCACCGGCGTGGCCGAGCGCGCCACCACCGCGACGATCGGCTCGCCCGCGCGCGGGTGGTGGCCCCGGTGGGTCACCACCAGATAGGCCACGAAGAGACCGAGGAGGCCGCCCGCCGCGATCACGACGTGGGTCACCTTGAAGCGACGCACGTCGAAGAGTCCGCTGGCGTGGGCCGCGCCGCCACGCAGAGCGCCCAGGACGCCGAACTGCGGGACCGCCTCCGATTCGGCGGGCGGCATGTACCCGAGCCCCGGGAACAGCGTATCGGAGAGCGTGCCCAGCTCGCGGGCCATCTCTTCCATCGACTGCGGCCGTTGTTCGGGATCCTTGGCCAGCGACCGCATGATGAGCGCCTCGAGCGCCGCCGGCACGTCATCGCGCAGGGTCGATAGCGCCGCCGGCATGCTGGTCGCCTTCTTGTGGAGGATCTCCATGAAGTTCGCCCCCTCGAAGGGCGCCTTCCCGGAGAGCATCTCGTAGAGAAGTCCGCCCACCGCGTAGATGTCGGTGCGCGGATCGGCCGGCCGGCCGGCCGCCTGCTCGGGCGCCATGTACTCGGGCGTCCCCATGGTCATGCCGGGGTGGGTCAGGCGGCGCCGGATGTCGCCGTGGCTGTCCCGCTCGTTGTCGAGGTTGTCAATCTCGCCGCTCTTGGCGATCCCGAAGTCGAGCACCTTGACGAAGTCCTTCTGACCGTCGCGGGTCAGGATGAGCACGTTCTCGGGCTTCAGATCGCGGTGGATCACCCGGGCGTCGTGGGCCGACTGCAGCGCGCGGCAGATCTGCCCACCGATGTGCAGCGCGCGCCGGATGTCCAGCTTCCCCTCGCGGTAGATGAGCTCGCCGAGCTCGATCCCCTCGAGGTACTCCATGACGAAAAAGAACGCGCCGTCGGGCGTGGTCCCGGAATCGAAGACGTCGACCACGTTGGGGTGCGAGATCTTGGAGGCCGCGCGCGCCTCGCGCCGGAGCCGCTCGACCAGATCGGGGGTCTGGCTGTAGGCCGGGTGCAAGATCTTGAGCGCCACCCGCCGGCCGATGTCGATGTGCTCGGCCTCGAAGACGCGCCCCATGCCCCCCTCGCCACACAGACGGCGAACGTAGTACCGGCCACCGACCACGGTGCCAACCACGGTGGCCGAGTTCTGCGCGCCGACACCAGAGTCCGCCGCAGGCTGGGAGTCGCCCGGCGGGGGACCGAAGTCGGGGACGGTGAGCCGCTTGTCTCGACTGCCGCCGGAAAGCGGCTCGGCGACCGCGTCGGACGGCAGCGGCGGCGGTCCCGCGCTTGGCAAGCGCGGCGTGTCGGAGAGCGGTTCGGCCTTGGTGGCCGGGGCCGCGCCCTTGGTGGTGGACCACTCGCGGGCGCGGATGATCAGCTGCTCGCGCTCGGCGCGCTCGGCCGCGATGTCCTCGACAAAGAGCTCGGACAGAAACGTCGCCACGCGGGTCGTGTCGGTGGCCGGCGAGGTCTGGGCCAGGAACTTGGCCAAGTCGTGCCGCAGATCCTCGCAGTTCGCATAGCGTTCTTTGAGATCGGGCGCCAACGCCTTGAGGGTGATCCGGTCGAGCTCGGCCGGGACCCGCCCGGCCCTGCGCGAAGGCGCGACCAGATCCGGGTTACGCACCCGCCGCAACAACTCCTCGGAGGTGTGTTGATCCTTGGGCGCCCCGGGGCTCCGCCCGGACGGGAAGAGCTGCCGCCCCGTCAGAAGCTCCCACAGGATGATCCCCGAGGCGTACAGGTCGGTGCGCCCGTCGATCGGCTCGCCGCGCGCCTGCTCGGGGGACATGTAGCTGACCTTGCCGTAGATGATCCCGGGGGCGGTCTTCTCGATTTTCAGGGTGGAGGCCGCCAGGCCGAAGTCGGTCAGCCGCACCTCGCCGCTGTACGACAGGAGCACATTGGGCGGCGAGACGTCCCGGTGCACCAGCTTGATGTCGCCGAAGTTGTGCGCGTAGTAAAGACCGCGGGAAAGCTCCTTGATGAGGTGCGCGGCCACGTCGATGGGGAACGCGATCCCCTTCTTGGCGCAGCGGTTCCAGGTCGCGCGCAGATCGCGCCCGTCGATGTAGTCCATCGCCAGATAGATCTCGCCCGCCACCTGACCCGAATCGAACACCGGCACCAGGTTCCCGTGCGACAGGCGCACCACGACCTTGGCCTCGTCGCGGAACCGCTGCAGGTACTCCTTGTCGGCCAGGTGCGGCAGGACCGTCTTGATGACGCACAGCTTGGCGCTGTCCTGCGGGCCCGAAAGCGCCAGGTACAGCGCCCCCATACCGCCCCGCGCGAGCGGCTTGAGCAGCACGTAGGGTCCGAAGCGGCGCGGGAATTCGTTCATTTCGCGCGATCGCGCCGGGGGAAGGCCCTTTGGAAGCCCGCCCCCGCGGGGCGCAGCCCGAAAGGCGTCTTCTTGCATGGGGGATCTTACCAGGTTGGCGCTCCTCGTATAATTTCTCAGCCCGGCAAGGGATGGAGGATCAGGCATGGCGGGGGAATACCTGCTCGTAATCGACGACAGTCCAACAGTTCTGAAGGTAATTGAGCTCGCTCTTACGGAAGCGGGATACAAAGTCGTCTCGGCCGCCAACGACGAGGTGGCCCTGGCGACGGTGCGCGAAGCCCGCACCATTCCCGACCTCATCCTCCTGGACGGCCTCATCCCGGGGCGGGACGCGGCCGAGATCTGCCGGCGCTTTGCCGCCGAGCCCACGCTGGCGCGCGTGCCGGTGGTGGTCATGACCGCGCGCGGACAGGCGGAGGACCTGGAGGCGCGGTTCGCCAAGGCCTCGAACGTGGTCGACTACATCGCGAAACCGTTCTCGCCCGAGGCCCTGGTCGCGGTGGTCTCACACCTGGCGACCGGAGCGGCGGCTCGACCGAAAGGGTCGGTTGCCCCTCCGGCGGCGGTGCGGGCGGTGGTGGCGGAGGCGATGGCGCTGTCGTCTGCCGACGCCGGCGCGGTCGCGGAAGCGCGGGCGTTCGCGGCCGCCGGGCAGGCGCTGGCGGGCGATCTGGGCGCCATCTCGATGAGTCAGATCCTCGAGCTGCTGTCCGAGCAGGCCCACACGGGAATCTTGCGGGTGGTCAACCTGTCCAGCCACGCCCGCGTCGACCTGTATCTTCAAGATGGGCGGGTCGATTTCGCGGCGGCCACTGGGGCGCCGGAGGAGTTCCTCCTCGGCCGCTTCGTCGTCGACAGCGGTGACGTATCGGCCGAGGACGTCGCCCGGGTGCTGGGGGAGCGGGCGCGCGCCCCGGGCCGGGTGCCGCTCTTCGGTGCCGATCTGGTGGCCCGTGGGCTGCTCTCGCGCGAGGCGCTCGGGATCGCGATGGCGCGCCAGACCAGCGAGCTGGCCTACGAGACGCTGCGCTGGAACACCGGCTTCTTCCAATTCCGAGCCGCCGCCGAGCTGCCGCCGCTGGCCCGTGAGGCTGGGCTGCAGCTGAACGTCGATCGCATGTTGCTGGAGGGCTACCGGCGGGTCGACGAGTGGCGAATCATCGAACGCGAGATCTCCAGCTTCGACGAAGTTTTCGTGCGCAACGAGGACAAAATTGCCGGCCTACCGCGGGGGACCTTCACCCGGGACGAGCTGGCGGTCCTCGAACAGGTCGACGGCCGGCAAAACCTGCGCGAGATCGTGCGCAAGCTGCGCATCGGCTCGTTCGACGTCTCGAAGATGTTCTTTCGCTTCCGCCGCTCCCGCCTGGTCCGGAAACGCGTGGCGCCGACGAGCACCTAGACGGGAACCCGCGCGTCCGGCGAACGCGCATCAATCACCCCCGTAGGGAGCTGGCGCCAGGCGCCGTAGGCGCCAGCGGCGCTACCCGGCGCTGGCGGTCGCGGTGGTGAGGGGCTGGTCGGCGCGCTGGAGCTTGTAGCCCATGCCGCGGACCGATTGTAGGCGCTCGCCCAGCTCGCCCAGCTTGGCGCGCAAGTTCAGCACATGCGTGTCGACAGTGCGAACCCGGCCGACGTGGCGGTAGCCCCAGACCCGCGAGAGCAGCTCTTGCCGCGTGAATACCCGACCCAGCCGGTCGGCCAAAAAACGGAGAAGCTGAAATTCATAAGGCGTGAGCCCGAGCGACTTGCCGCCCTCGTAGGCTTGCCGCATCTCGCAATCGAGCATGACGGCGCCGTAGCGCACTTGCAGCGGCGCGCCCGGGCGCTTGTCGCGCGCCTGGAGTTGGCGCAGGCGCGCGGCCAGCTCGTCGCCGCTGATCGGAATCAGGATGAAATCGTCGGCGCCCATCTCGGGGTCGAGGCCCGAAACGCGCGCCACGTCCAGGCACAACAGGATCCGAGCCGCCACCAGATCGGGCCGCTGGCGCAGGTGCCGAATAGCGTGGCGGCCGATTTCGAGGTGCTCGCCGGCTTCGACCACCGCAACGTCGGCGACCGCCGCGCGCGGATCGATCTCGGCCAGGTCGTAGCCGACCACGTTGACGTCGTGCCCGAGGCCCCGCAGCAACGCCGCCGGGGAGTCGCCACGCGACGCACTCCGCACCGGGTCCAGGGTGACCACCATGACGCGCAAACCGGATCCGACCAGTCGCATGTGTGAGCTCAGGGAGACGAGAAACCGATGACGATCTCACCCTAGCCCACTGTCGGTTAACGACGCGTTTCGTCGACGTTATATATTTGTAACTGTGTGAGTTGAAGCACTGTCATTCCGTCATTCCGTCCTGGGTCGATCGCCTAGAGCACCTCCCAGCGGCGGGGCAGGAAGTACTCTTCATAGACGCGCAGCGCGTAGCGGTCGGTCATGCCGGTGATGAAATCGCCGATGGCGCGCGGCAGGCCGTCGGACTCTGGAATCCCCTTCGGCCAGTGGCGGGCGCGGAACTCGTCGGGGTGGGCGTGGAAGTAGGCCCACAACTCGCCGATGATCCGCTGCGCCTTCTCGAATTCGCCGCGGATCTCGGGACGCTCGTAGACGGTCTCGTAGAGAAAGTCGCGCAGCGCGATGAGCGCGTCGAGCACCGTGTCGCTCATTTGGATCTGCCGCTTCTCCTCCAGGCGCGAGGCGGCCACCATGTCGTTGACCATGCGCGCGATCCGCTCGCCGTGGGTGCGACCGAGGGTGTCCAGGATCGCCGCCGGCACGCTGGCGGGATCGACCACCTTGCCGCGCACGGCGTCGTCGAGGTCGTGGTTCACGTAAGCGACGATGTCGCTGATGCGGACGATCTGGCCCTCGAGCGTCATGGCCATCAAGTTCGGGTTGTCCGAGATGATGTGCCCCTTCCCCTTCGAGTGTTTGAGGATCCCGTCGCGGACCTCGACCGAAAGGTTCAGCCCCTGGCCGTCGCGCTCCAGCTTTTCGACCACCCGCAGCGACTGCTTGACATGGTGGAAGCCGCCCGGCATCAGCTTGGCCAGCACCTTCTCGCCGGCATGGCCGAAGGGCGTGTGGCCGAGATCGTGGCCCATCACGATGGCCTCGGTGAGCGACTCGTTGAGGCCGAGCGCGCGGGTCACCGTGCGCGCGATCTGCGCCACCTCCAACGTGTGGGTGATGCGCGTGCGGTAGTGATCGCCCTCGGGCGCCAGAAAGACCTGGGTCTTGCCGGCCAGCCGGCGAAAGGCCTTGGAGTGGATGATGCGATCGCGATCGTGCTGGAAGATCGGCCGCACCGGGTCGGGCGGCTCGGGCCGCGCGCGTCCCTGGCTGGCGCGGCTCTTCTGAGCGAACGGCGAGAGGATCTTCTCCTCGTCGTCCTCCAGCTTCTCTCGGATGGTGGTCATCGTCATCGGCCTTTCTTCATCGCCCTTTCTTCTTCGGCTTGCCGGGACGGCTGTTGCCCCGCGCGTCCCGTCCGGGCCGGCGATCGCGCGCGCCCGCCCCCGCCCCTGGACGATCGGCCGCCTTCGGGCGCTCCGTTCCCGTGCCCCGGCGCCGGCGGCCTCCGGGCTCGCGCGCCCGATGGCGCGCCAGGTGGTCGGCCAGCGCGAAGTCGATCTTCCGCCGCACGACGCTCACCGACTGCACCTCGACGCGCACGGTGTCGCCGAGCGCGAAGGCCCGGCCCGAGCGCCGCCCGACCAGGCGACAGGACGCTTCATCGAAGATGTAGAAGTCGTCGGAGAGGGCCTCGACCCGCACCAGCCCCTCGACGAAGGGCTCGTCGACGACCACGAAGACGCCGAAGCCGGCCACGCCGGAGATGGTCCCCTCGAACTGATCGCCGACCCGATCGCGCATGAAGAACGCGCGGTACAGATCGATCACCTCGCGCTCGACCTCCATGGCCTGGCGCTCGGAGAACGAGGCCTCGGCCGCCATCCGTTGCAGCGCGGCGCGATCGGCCGGCTCGACCTTGAGACCACCGGCCGGCTTCCCCTGTTTGGCCAGCCGCGCCTTGAGCAGCCGGTGGACGATGAGATCCGGGTAGCGCCGGATGGGGGACGTGAAGTGCAGGTAGTCGGCCGAAGCCAGACCGAAGTGACCGATGTTGGCCACGTCGTAGGTCGCCTGCTTGAGCGAGCGGAGCAGCTGGAACGACAGCGCCTTCTCGGCCGGATGGCCGTGCAACCGATCGAGCACCCGCTTGAGCCCCTTGGGGGTGCGCGCCTCGTCGACGTCGATGGCGATGCCGTAGTGCTCGGCCAGTGTCGCGAATTCTTCGAGGCGCGCGCGATCGGGCGCGTCGTGGATGCGCCACACGGTGTCCTCGTTGCGCTCCTGGAAGCTGCCGGCCACCGCCTCGTTGGCGGCCAGCATGAACTCCTCGATCATCGAGTAGGCCTGACGCTCGCCCGGATCGCGGCGCGACTTGCGGATGTCGCGCACCAGGCGCGGATCGTCGTGATCGAGCTCGACGAAGGGCTCCGGCAGATCGAAGTCCAGCGCGCCGCGCGCCTGGCGGGTCACGCGCATCTGGCGCGCCAGCGAATCCATCGCCCGCAGCGCCGGCAGGAACGGCTCGTACTTGCGCCGCTTGCCGCGAACGTCGCCGCCCAGCGCGGCGGCCACGCCCGGGTAATCGAAGCGCGCTTGCGAGTGGATCACCGCGGCGCTGAATTCGCGCACCACCACCCGGGCCTGCTTGTCGAGGTCGATACGCACCACCATCGCCAGCCGATCCTCCTCGGGGACCAGCGAGCACATCCGCGCCGAGAGCGGCTCGGGCAGCATCGGGATGGCGCGGCTCGGCAGGTAGATGCTGCAGCCGCGCCGGCGCGCCTCGGCGTCGACCGGCGAGCCTTCGCGCACGTAGTGCGAGACGTCGGCGATCGCGACCCACAGGCGGCTGCCGCCCCCCGGCAAGGGCTCGATCGCGACCGCGTCGTCGAAGTCGCGGGCGGTCTCGGGATCGATGGTGGTGAAGGGAACGTGTCGCAGGTCTTCGCGGTCGACCAGGTCGCCCGGTTGCACCTGGGTGGCCAGCCCGGCCGCGATCCGCTCGACCTCCTCGGGAAATTCCTGGTCGATGTCGGCGCAGGCCAGGACCTTTTCGACCTCGGTGCGCGGATCATCCGGATCGCCCAGCACCTTGAGCACC
>DASRLC010000038.1:0-9300 GCA_035648655.1 Polyangia bacterium | reverse complement strand
GCTCGTGGGGGGGGGCACAACCGGCGCGCGCAGGGCCGGCGATTGCCCTGGTTCGCGCGACGTTACCGGCGCTCCGGATATATACTCACGCCGCGCGGCCGTTTTGGTGGCCCGCGCGCCGAGGAGGCTTCGATGAAGATCCGTCCCGACTGGTCGTGGACTTTGTGGGCCTTGTCCGTCGGTGGGGCGCTCGCGCTCGGTGCCTGCTCGAGCAGCGGCGGCGGCTCGGGGAGCGGCCAGGGCGGCTCGGCGGCGGCGGGCGAGAGCGGTGCACACGGAGGAAGCGCCGGCACGTCGTCGACCGGGGGCAACTCGGGCGCGGCCGGCGCAACGGGTGCGGCCGGTACGACGGGAGGCGGAAGCGCGGGAACTTCCGGCAGCGCTGGGACCTTGGGCGCCGCTGGACACGCCGCGGGGGGGACGTCCGGCGCCGCGGGTCACGCCGGAGGCACCTCGGGCGCCGCCGGTACGACGGGCGCCGCCGGACACGGCGCGGCCGGCACCACGGGGAGCGCCGGCACGAGCGGCGCCGCCGGGACTTCGGGCGCCGACGCCGGGTCGACTTGTGGCCCTCCCCCGACGGAGTACATCTACGCGCGCTGGCCGATGCCCAACCCGGCCAGCTCCGGGCTCCCCAATCCGGCCAGCTACACCGACAATGGCGACGGCACCGTCACCGACAACGTGACCAAGCTGGTCTGGCAGAAGGCCGTCACCTCCACCCAGGCCTACGCCTGGTGCGACGCCATCAACTACTGCGCCACGCTGACGTTGGCGGGTCGGACCTGGCGCCTGCCGACGCGCATCGAGCTCCTGTCGCTGGTGGACTTCACGCGCACCGGGCCGGCCATCAACACCACCGCCTTCCCCAACCTCCCGGGCAATAAATATCATTGGACTGCGTCGCCCTGGGTGGTCTCGCAGATCGCGACCAAGCCGCAGGACACCTGGATCGTCAACTTCTCCGATGGACTGACCAGCAACGCAGGCGATCGCACCGCCGCCGAATACGCACGCTGTGTGTCGTCGGCCGATCCAGGCCCACTGCCCAACCCGCGCTACACGCAGGTCGCAACCGGCGAGGTCCAGGACGTCGACACCAAGCTGATCTGGGCCACTAGCGGGACCACGGCCACCACCGACTTCTCCACGGCCCAGACTATTTGCAGCGGCCTGACTCTCAACGGCCACACCTGGCGCACGCCTAGCATCAAAGAGCTGTCGACGCTGGTCGACGAGATTCCGCCCATCAGCAAGGTCTCGCCCGCCATCGACACGACGACCTTCGCCGACACATCTGCGACCGTCCCGTATTGGTCATCGTCGCTTTACGGCAATCAGTCCGCCACGGCGCATGATCCGTGGGTTATTAGCTTCGTGGACGGTTTCACTGAGTACACTCAGACGGCTGCGTTGACCCGATGTGTTCGCTGAATCGACGAGCTACCTTCCAGAGGTAAATTTCATGGCATCCGTTCAGTTCGTCCGGCTTTTCGGCGTTTCAGCAGGATTCGCGCTCACCTTGTTAGCGTGTGGCAGTGCAACTCTTACAAACCCAGACGCCACTAGCAGTGCGGGAATGGGGGGGATGGGCGCAGGAGGCTCCCGACCTGGCGGGAACGGCGGGGGACTTTCGGACGGATCTACCAGAGACACCATAGATACGGGCACCGGTGGATCGACGACCCTCCGCGATGGAGCGGCGACGGATGCTGGCGCGACGGGCGCAGAATGTCGACACGAGAATGGGCAATGCGTAGCCTCGGTGTCGGGCTTTGCTCTCGGTATTCAGGTCGGATCCAACTCTTCCTGTCCCAGCGGGTTTTCGACCAGTCAAATGCTCTATGCGGGCCTGACCAATACCGGTAGCTGCACTTGCGGTTCGTGTGCGCCTGGGGCGATTAAGTGTCAGGCCTCCGTAACAGGCTTTCTAGACCACGATGACTTCGATTGTTCGGGTGCGTCTGAGCAGTCAGGAATCATTGACAACACCCAGACCTGCAACGAATTCGTCACCGATAGCGTGATAGAAATCGTCGGGCAACCGCCGTCCATTGGCCCTTGCAGCCCAGGTGTTCCAACCAGCACCTTCGGAACGTCTTGGTCCTCGATCTCAAAGTTCTGTCAAGCGGATTTCGTCCAGTCGGATTGTCAGGGGGGGATCTGCCTCGCAGGTGGCATTGCATGCGTCCTGTCGGCGGGAGATGTTGCGTGCCCGGCGGGATATACGAAGAGTCCGACGTCGTCTTATTCGGGGAGTACTGCCGATCAGCGAACTTGTATCTGCTCATGTTCCAGTCAAGGCGGGGACTGTTCCCATGTTTCCGTGGCAGGAGCGGGAGATCCTGGGTGCACCGGAACCGATGCCTTCAATCCCATCACCTGGCCGGCGCCTGGCGCTAAGTCTGCGTGTCTCAATACCAACGGCTCACTATTTTTGACGGTGGCCGGACTGCCCACCTCCCCGACCTGTGCCGGCGGTTCCTCCGTGACCGGGACCGGCGCCCAGCCGACTGGAATGCAGACCCTCTGCTGCGCCCAATGACCGGCGGCCTATCTTGGCGCTGACGAAGATCGAACAGGCTGGGTGACGTTTCGACGGCTGTCCGGCGGCCTGGCCCGAATTTGCAGCCTGCTCGTTTCGGCACCGACCTTGCTCTGACCCCGGTCCATGCTCCTGTCCCTGATTCTCGCGACCGTCTTGGGGTCGCCGGCCGCGGCTGCACCGAGCGCACCCGGCCCAACCGAGGACCCGCCTGCCGCCGTGCAGGCCGTCTGGTACGGCGGACCGGCCGTGGCGTGCGACGTGGCCGCCTTTCCCGTGGCCCTGGTGGGGGCGCTCGCCACCCGCAACGTGATCGGCACGCTCCCGGGACTGGGCCTCTTCACGCTCGCCGCGCCCATCAACCACCGGCTGAACCACGAACCGGGGCGGGCGACCGCCAGCCTGGTCTTGCGAATCGCGGCGCTGGCCGGTTCCTACGCCGCGCTCTCGGCGATCTCGAACGGCAACTGTGGCGGTGAACAGCCGCGAAGCGACTGCAACGAGCTGTTCGTGCTGGCGTTCCTGGGCCCCCCTTTGGTGGCGATGATCGTGGATGACGCCTTCCTGGCACGAACGACCGTTCCCGCGCGATCGGACGCCCCGGGAACGTCTTTCAGCCCGGCCCTTTCGGTCGGGACGAACAGTGCCTCGCTGTCGCTGGCGGGGATCTTCTGAGCGCCAGCCCTCACCGGATTAGAGACGCCCGCCCCGAGCGGTCCAGAGTCATCAGGTCGTAACGCAATCGGAACCTGTCGTTTGCGGCCGCGCCGGTAGGCTCCGGCCGTCATGCCACAGCTGCGCCTTCGAATCCGCCCCCTGGCCATGGTCTTTTCTGCCGGCGCGCTCACGCTCGCGCTCGGCGCGCCCGCTCTGGCAGCGCCCGCGGCCGCGACCGCCACCCCCTCGACCGCGCCGATTCCGCAGCTCGATCTTCCCCGGGAGAGCCCAGTCGGCAAGGTGTCGCAACAGATCGGGCTGACCGAGATCGCCGTGGAGTTCGCCAGCCCGGCGGTCAAGGGCCGCAAGATCTGGGGCGCGGCCGTCCCCTACGAAAAGCTCTGGTCGCTGGGCGCCTACCAGGCCACCAAGATCCGCTTCAGCCGGGAGGTCACGGTGGGCGACAAGCCGATCCCGGCCGGCACCTACGCGCTGTTCGCCATCCCGGGCAAGAGCACCTGGACCCTGGTCTTCAACAAGAACGCCGACCAGCTCGGCAACGGCCGCGACTACAAGAGCGAGCTCGACGTGGCCCGCGTGCAGGTGCGCCCCAAAGCCGCGCCGCTGCGCGAGCGGCTGGCCTTCTCGTTCGGCAACTTCACCGACGACGACGCTTCGTTGGAGATCGCCTGGGAGAAGCTGACCGTGTCGCTCCCGATCCGCGTCAACACCACGCAGGAGGTGCTGACCAGCATCAACGCCCTCGACAACACCTGGCGCGCCTATGCCAACGCCGCCCGCTACATGCTCGAGACGAAGAAGGACTACGACGTCGGCCTGAAGTACATCGACCAGTCGATCGGCCTCAAAGGGGATTGGTACAACCAGTGGATCAAGGCGCTGCTGCTGGCGGCCAAGGCCAGCTACAAGGACGCCCAGACCTCCGCCGAGCGGGCCTTCGAGCTGGGCCTCAAGGCCAACGACGCCTTCTTCCCAGAGTCCGAGATCCGCAAGGCCCTGGCCGACTGGAGCTCGAAGAGCGTGGCCGCCCGTTGAGCGGACGCGCCGGTCAGGCCAGCGCGGCCTCGATGGCGGCGCGGAGGGTCGGGTCGTCGGGCGTGACCTGCGTGCCGAACTCGCCGACCACCTGGCCGTCCTTGCCGACCAGATACTTGTGAAAGTTCCACTTCGGCGTGCCGTGCCCGGTGGTCAGGAACTCGTAGACCGGCGACTGGGCGCCGCCCTTGGTGGCCACTTTGGCGTAGAGCGGGAAGGTGACCTGGTAGTTGACGTCGCAGAAGCTCTTGATCTGCGCCTCGGTGCCCGGCTCCTGCGCGCCGAAGTCGTTGGAGGGGAAGCCGAGCACCGCGAAGCCCCGATCTTTGTACTCTCGCCAGAGCGCCTCCAGCCCCGCGTACTGGGGCGTCGCCCCGCACTCGGAGGCGGTGTTAACCACCAGCAGCACCTTGCCCTGGTAGGCCGACAGCGGCTGCGGTTTGCGATCGATGGTCTCGGCGGTCAGGTCGTAAAAGGACATGGGAACCTCGGGCAGAGTCGGAAGGGTCGGAAGGGTCGGAAGGTGGCGGGGTTGCGACGAGCCCCGAAAGCTAGGGCATCGCGCCCGGCCGGGCAAGGGCCCGCCGAAGACGCCCGCGGGAAGACGTGACCTCGAAAATGTCACGCAAACGAGACAGAGCGGCCACCCCACCGGGGTAGCTTCTCGGCGGGACACACGATGCACCGCGCGCAGGCCGAGACCGAGACGCAGCCCGACGAAACGCCCGTCACCGCGCCGGAAGCCAAGCCGGTCGAGAACGCCGACGCCGAGGCGACTGCCGCGGCCATCGACCTGGCGGACCCGTCGCTCTATCTCAACCGCGAAACGTCCTGGCTGGCCTTCAACGAACGGGTGCTCTCCGAAGCGCTCGACGCGCGCTGGCCGCTGCTCGAACGCCTCAAGTTTCTGTCCATCTACGCCTCGAACCTGGACGAGTTCTTCATGATCCGCGTCTCCGGCCTGCACGGGCAGCTGGAGGCCGCGGCACTGGTCGAGACCAGCCCGGACGGCCTGAGCGCGCGCGAGTAGCTCACCCGCATCGGCCAGGTGATCCGCCGGCAGCTGGCCGTCGCAGCTGAGCTACTGGCGGGCGAGCTGCTCCCGGCGCTGGCCGGGCACGGGATCCGGATCCGCGACTGGGAGTCGCTGGACGGCGAGACCAAACGCCAGGCGCGCAAATACTTCCGCCGCTCGGTGTTCCCGGTGGTGACGCCGCTGGCCGTCGATCCCGGCCACCCGTTCCCGTTTCTCTCCAACCTGTCGCTCTCGCTGGCGGTGGAGGCGCGCGATCCCGAGACCAAGGAGCGCAAGTTCGCGCGCATCAAGGTGCCGGAGATCCTGCCCCGCTTCGTCCCGTTCGAGAGCTTCGATCCGGGCCACGCAGGCGCCGGGAGCTCCGATGGCACCTCCGACTTCCTGCCGCTCGAGCAGCTGCTGGCCGCCAACCTCGACGAGCTCTTCCCGGGCATGGAGATCCTCGGCACCTACCCCTTCCGCGTCACGCGCGACATGGACTACGACATTCTCGAGGACGAGGCGCACGACCTACTATCGATCGTCGATCGGGAGGTGCGCCGCCGGCGCTTCGGCGCCTGCGTCCGCCTGGAGGTGTCGGCCGGCATCCCGCAGCGTGTGCGCCAGCTCCTCACCGAGAAGCTCGCGATCGACGAGGAGGACGTCTACGAATCGGCCGGCGTGCTGGGCCAGCGCGCGCTGATGTCGATCGCGCTGCTGCAGCGGCCCGCGCTGCGCGATCCGCCGTTCGTGTCGCGGCAGCCGCAGGAGCTGGGCGAGCCGGGCGAGAAGGTCGATCTGTTCGCGGTGCTGCGCGGCCGCGACCTGCTGCTGCACCACCCGTACGACTCCTTCGGTCCGGTCTTGGCGTTCCTGCGCCAGGCCGCCGAGGATCCCGACGTGCTGGCCATCAAGATGACGCTCTACCGGACCGGCGCCAACGCCGAGGTGGTGCGGCTGCTGATCCGTGCCGCGGAGAACCACAAGCAGGTCGCCGTCTCGGTCGAGATCAAGGCGCGCTTCGACGAAGAGAACAACATCGCCTGGGCCCGCGCGCTGGAGCACGCCGGGGCCCACGTCTTCTTCGGCCGCGCCGATTTCAAGACCCACGCCAAGGCCACCCTGGTGGTGCGCCGCGAGGACGAGGGGCTGCGGCGCTACGTCCACCTGTCGACCGGCAACTACAACGAATCGACCTCGCGCCTCTACACCGATCTCGGCCTCTTCACGGCCGATCCCGAGTTCGGCGAGGACCTGTCGGAGTTCTTCAACGGGCTGTCCGGTTTCTCCAAGAAGGCGCGCCACCGCCGGCTGGCCGTGGCGCCCACCGCGCTGGCGGAGGCCGTGATCGCCAAGATCGACGCGCAGGCGGCGCGCGCCCGCGCCGGAGAGACGTCCGCGATCTTCGCCAAGCTCAACGCGCTGGTCGACGGCGAGGTCATCCAGGCCCTCTACCGTGCCTCACAGGCGGGCGTCCCGATCACGCTCTGCGTGCGCGGCATCTGCTGCCTGCGCCCCGGCGTCCTGGGCGTGTCGACAAACATCCGGGTGCTCTCGATCGTGGGTCGCTTCCTCGAGCACGAACGGATCTTCGTGTTCGGCCCCGCCGGCGAGCAGGAGATCCTGCTGTCCTCGGCCGACTGGATGCCGCGTAACCTGCACCGGCGGGTGGAGGTGATGTTCCCGGTGCAATCCGAAGCGCTACGCCAGCAGATCCGGCAGGAGGTGCTGGAACCGGTCCTGGCCGACAATGCCCACGCTTACGACATGGGCCCGGACGGCGAGTACCTCCGCCGCACCCCGGCGGAGAGCGAGCCCGCCCGCGGCGCCCAGGCCGAGGTCCTCGAGCGGGTCATCCGCCGCACCCCGCCGGCCGCCGTAAAATCCTGATTCTCGGGGAGGCCCGAGCCTCCGAGCGGGCGCTGCGCGCGGCCCGAGAGCCGTCCAACGTAGGCCCGGACACCCACGGACCGGATGCAAAACGTCGGACGTGGGCGGCCGTTTGTCCTTTTGAGCGTTTTCTGTCTGCTGGCGGCGGCCTGTGCCGGCGTCAAGAGCAAGGCGGCCAGCGGTGGCGGCGGGAGCGGAGCCGGGACTGGCGGCGCGGCGGGCGGCCGAAGTGGAACGGCGGGAGCGGCCGGCACGATCTCGGGTGGCGGAGCCTCCGGCGCCGCCGGCACGACCGTGACGGGGATCGACGCGGCTGTCTGCACGCCGATCGCCTGTACGCAGCCGGGCGGACAGTACTGCGGCACCATCGGCAACGGCTGTCCCTTCGGCAAGGAAGACTGCGGCGCCTGCGCCAACGGGTGGTCCTGCGAGAGCGGGCTATGCATCGCCCCGGCGAGCTGTGTCCCGCTGGCCTGCACGCAAGCCGGCGGACAGTACTGCGGCAGCATCGGCGATGGCTGTGGGGCCGCCGTGGACTGCGGCACCTGCAGCGGCAGCCAGACCTGCAACTCCGGCCTCTGCGTCGCGAGCGGCTGCGTGCCGCTGACCTGCAACAGCGCGGGCGGAGAATACTGCGGCACGATCGGCGACGGCTGCGGCGGCAGCCTCGACTGCGGCGCTTGCGCCGGGTCGGCCACCTGCGGCGGCGGCGGCGTGGCGAACGTGTGCGGCGGCGACCCCAACTGCAAGCCCATCGTGTGCAACCCGACCGGCGGTCAGTACTGCGGCACGATCGGCGACGGCTGCGGCGGCAGCCTGAACTGCGGCACCTGTGCGGGCGGCGCGACCTGCGGCGGCGACGGCACGCCCAACGTCTGCCCCGGCGTGATCGGCCCGGGCGGCTGCACTGGCCTGGCCTGCCTAGTGCCGACGTGCACGGCGCCCGCCACCACGACGCTGACCGGCAAGGTCTACGATCCGGCCGGCGTGGTCCCGCTCTACAACGTGGTGGTCTACATCCCGAACGCGGCGCTCGATCCCATCCCGGAAGGCGTCTCGTGCGGCAAGTGCAACGCGCAAGTCTCCGGCAGCCCGATCGCCACCGCGCTGACCGGCGCCGACGGCAGCTTCACGCTGACCGGTGTCCCGGCCACCACCAACGTGCCGCTCGTGATCCAGGTCGGCAAGTGGCGGCGGCAGACGACCATTCCCAGCATCACCGCCTGCGTGAAGAACACCATCACCGACGTCAACCTGACCCGCCTGCCGCGCACCAAGGCCGAGGGAAACATCCCCAAGATCGCGCTGACCACGGGTGGCTCCGACGCGCTCGAGTGCTTCCTGCGCGAGATCGGCATCGCCGACTCCGAGTTCACCACCGACGCCGGCACCGGTCGGGTCAACCTGTATGTCGGCGGCGAGGTGGGCGCCGGGGGCGGGGGCCAGGGCGCCGCCAGCTTCACCGCAGCGCTGGGCGGCGCGGCCTTCCCGGCCGCCACCACGCTGTGGTCGAGCCCCACCAAGCTGCTCACCTACGATATCCTCCTGCATTCCTGCGAGGGCGGTACGTACCCCGCCACCAAGCAGCCCTACTACGCCAACATCAAACGCTACGCCGACGCCGGCGGGCGCCTCTTCAACGATCACGACCACTACGTTTGGCTGACGAAAGGCCCGGCCCCCTGGCCCACCACCGCCAATTACAACGGTGGGGGTGACAAGTTGATCAGCCCCGTCACCGCGACCATCGACACGACCTTCCCCAAGGGGGTGGCCTTCAACAGCTGGCTCACGAGCGTGGGCGCCACCACCACGCCGGGGATGATTCAGCTCGCCGGTAGCCAGCACACGGTGGTCACGCCGACCGCGCCGACGCAGCAGTGGATCTACGTGCCGCACGATTCGCAGGACCCGAACAACGCGCAGGCGACTCAGTACATGACGTTCAACACGCCGGTCGAGGCCACCGCCGACAACCAATGCGGGCGGGTGGTCTTCACGGACATCCACGTCAAAGCCTTGCTGCCTCCGCTCACCGGAGGCGACGACTCCGATCCCAGCAAGCCGTTCCCGAGTGCCTGCAAGGTGACCAGCCTCTCCGGGCAGGCCAAGGCGCTGGAGTTCCTGTTCTTCGATC
>DASRLC010000037.1:0-3314 GCA_035648655.1 Polyangia bacterium | reverse complement strand
AGAGCCGCGGGGGCGAGGTGGCCATCACCAACTGGCGCTTCAACGGTTGGGCCAAGTACCCCAACCACCGCCGCGACGACGCCCTCAACGATCGGCTGGCGACCCGTTTCCGGCTGCGGCAGTGGCGACCGACCGTGGCGGTCGGCGGCAAACCCTGGCGGGTGGTGCTCGAAGGCGGCGCCATCGACGTCAACGGCGCCGGGACCTTGCTGGCGACCGAGGAGTGTCTGGTCGGCACCGTTCAGGCCCGCAACCCCGGCCTGTCGCGGGAAGGGCTGGAAGAGGTGCTGGCGACCCACTTGGGCGTGCGCAAGGTGCTCTGGCTGGGTCGGGGGATCGCGGGCGACGACACCCATGGGCACGTCGACGATCTCTGCCGCTTCGTCGACGAGACCACCGTGGTGATCGCCGACGAGCCCAACTCCGCGGACGCCAACCACGAACCGCTGCGCGAAAATCGCGAGCGGCTGCGCCAGATGGTCACCGCCGACGGAAAGCGCCTGCGCGTCGAGACGCTCCCCATGCCCGCGCCGCTGCTTCTCGACGGCCTGCGGCTGCCCGCCAGCTACGCCAACTTCTACGTCGGCAACGCGGTCGTGCTGGTCCCGACCTTCAATGACCCGAACGACCGGCGCGCGCTGGAGATCCTGACCCGGCTGTTCCCGAGCCGGATCGTGGTCGGCATTCACGCCGTCGATCTGGTGTGGGGTTTGGGGACGCTCCACTGCATGACGCAGCAGGAGCCGGTCGCGGGCCTGAGCTAACCCTTGGGCTCGCAGGCGCGGGCTGCCGCGAGCTTCTGGTGCCGGCGCCAGGCCCGCACGCCGACCACCACCCCGGCGATACAAACGGCGACGAAGATCCCGTGCTCGGTGTGGCGCGCGTAACGAATCACCCGATCGATCTGCCCCCCGAAGAACCAGGCCGTGTAGACCAGCAATGGCACCGTGACGGCCGCCGCCGAGAAGTCGTAGATCAGGAACACCGGCGGCCGCAGGTGCAGCGTCCCGGCGGTGAAGAAGATCGTGAAGCGCAGCCCGGGCGTGAAGCGCCCCACCAGCACCACCTTGCTACCGAACTTTCGAAAATAGGCCCGGACCCGGAGCTGCCGCCGGTGGGTGAAGTATTTCCGGGCCAACCGCGTCGCCAGCACGCGGCGACCGAAATAGCGGCCCAGGAAGAACGACATCGAGTCGCCCGCCAGCACCGCCGCGAAGCACACCAAGAAAGCCTTGGTGACCTCGAGGGCGCCCCGCCAGGAGAAATAGCCGGCGGCCAGGAGCGAGATGTCCTCGGGGATCGGGAGCCCCAGACCGCATAGGAGCAGAATCCCGCCGAGCCAAGAATAGGCCCTAAGAGGCGTCAGCGTCGACAGGTGGGCTATGAACCAGCTCACGGAGGGGCCAGGAACGACCAAGAACGGACAGGAAGGGACCGAAGGGCCATCTGCCATACCACGGACTCCGTCGAAAATACGAACGGACCACCCGCCGGGCTCGGGCGCGGACCCAAGGGAAAACCGCCCCCGCCGCGGGCACACGCGCCTAAACCCGGAAATCGCGCCTCTGCCCGGCGCACGCGGCGCCGTCGCGAGCCGTCGGCGTGGTCGACTCCGGCGTCCGCGTTGACATTGGGTGCGCGCGAACGTACGTTTCCCCCGTCGAGGGGGTCCCCACCATGCGAACGCACCGTTCTACGTCGACGCCCCTGGCGCCTCTGGCCGTTTTGGCCTTGGTCGTGTCGTTGGGCGCGCTCTCCGCCGGCTGCAAAGCCGAATACCCTTCATGCGAGACGAATAAGGACTGTCACCCCAAAGAGTTCTGCGTCGCCAACAAGTGCCAGCAGTGCAGCGTGGCGGCCGACTGCCCGGCCGGCAACGAGTGCAACGCCGGCAAGTGCTCGCCCATCTCGGGCTACTGCAGCAGCAAGGCGCAGTGCTCCGCCAACCAGGAGTGCATCGCCAACCGCTGCCGGGCCTGCGTCGGCGACACGGAATGCCCCGGCGGCCAGCACTGCATCGCGGGCGCCTGCACCTCCAAGAAGCCCTGCAAGACCGAGAACGACTGCGCGCAGAACCAGGATTGCATCAAAGGATTCTGCAGCGGCGAGAAGCCCCCGGCGCCGCCGCCCACGCAGTGCTCGCTGGAGCCGGTGTTCTTCGACTTCAACGAGTCGGCGCTGACCACCGAGGCCACCGCGGGCCTGGCGCGCGACGCCGATTGCCTCAAGCAGGTCGGGCGAGCCGCCACTCTGGTGGGTCACACCGACCCGCGCGGGACGCAGGAGTACAACCTGGCGCTGTCGGAGAAGCGCGCGCAGTCGGCCCGCGACCACCTCGGGCGATTGGGCGTCGATGGGACCAAGCTCTCGGTCCTGCCGCGCGGATCATTGGACGCCAAAGGGACCGACGAGCCGAGCTGGGCCCAGGATCGACGTGTCGACTTCAACTGGAAGTAACCGCACCCGGGCCTTCTGCGCCATCGCGCTTCTCGGCGCGCTGGCGGCGCCCGCGTGCGTGACCAGCTCCGAGGGCGATAAGATGCAGAGCGACATCACCGCGCTGCGGCGGCGCCTCGACGACATCGACAAGCGCGACAAGGAATACAAGGAGCAGGTGGTCCGCCTGCGCAAAGTGCTCGACGAAGCCACGGCCTTACTGACCCGAAACTCCGCCGATGTCGGGGCCAAGGCGGCCAAGGCCGAGCAGGACATCGCCGCGCTGCAGGGCCACCTCGAGGAGATCTCGCACGCCGTCGAGCAGGCGCAGCGCCAGTCGACCGATGATCGGACCCGCCTCGACACGCGTCTGGCCACGCTCGAGCAGACCCAGACCAAGATTGTCGATCGGGTGGCGCCCGAGATGCCCTCCGACAAGGATCAGCTCTGGACGCAGGCCGGGCAGCGCCTGGCCTCCGGGCAGCGCGACGACGGCCGGCGTTTCTACCGCGTGTTCATCCAGCGCTTCCCGGCCGATCCGCGCGCGCCGCAGGCCTACCTGGCGATCGCGATGTCCTTCGTGCAGGAGAGCAAATACGCCAACGCCGTGGGCGAGCTGCAGAAGGTGCTCAACACCTATCCGTCGTCGCCCGAGGTGCCCGAGGCCATGTGGCAGCTCTCGCTGGCCTTCGTGCAGCTACACTTCTGCACCGACGCCCACTCGCTGCTGAGCGATCTGGTCAAGCGCTACCCCCGATCGCCGCGCGCCGCCGACGCCAGAGGCGAGCTCAAGAGCATCGCCAAGCTCCCCAAGTCGGCTTGCACCAGTTAGGCTGAGAGCCGTTCGAACGCCGCGGTGACCTGGAGGCCGGCGGCGG
>DASRLC010000036.1:0-23976 GCA_035648655.1 Polyangia bacterium | reverse complement strand
GCTATTGCACGGGATATCTGGGCGACATCGGGATGCCCCCGCCGTACGCGCCGATGGATTTCGCGGGCTGGTTCGAGGCCTATCTCGGCGGCGCCTGGCACACCTTCGATCCGCGCAACAACGCCCCGCGCATCGGGCGGGTCTTGATCGCGCGGGGCCGGGATGCCGCCGACGTCGCCATCAGCACGACCTTCGGCCCGAACACCCTGCAGAGCTTCAAGGTCGTGACCGACGAAGTCTGAAGCGCGCGCGTCTGGGCGGCGACGGGGCTCGCCATCGCGCATACTTGCCGAAGTCATGGCCAACGACGATCTGAAACCCGGTGCCTTGAAGAAATCCGTGCCGTTCGCGCTGCCGGTGGCGGTGGTGCTGGCGGTCGGTGGGCTGCTCTGGAACCACGCGCGCGCGGGGGACGCGGTGGCGCTCCCCTCGCCCGCCGTCGATGGCCCGCCGCCGGCCGGCAAAGCCGGGACCAAGACCGTGGTCTTCTCGGGCGGTTGCTTCTGGGGTGTGCAGGCGGTCTTTCAGCACGTCAAAGGCGTCGCCGACGCCACCTCCGGCTACTCCGGTGGCGCCGCCAACACCGCGACCTACGACCAGGTGAGCACCGGCGACACGGGCCACGCGGAGTCGGTCAAAGTCACCTTCGATCCAGCGCGGGTCAGCTTTGGCCAACTGTTGAAGGTGTTCTTCTCGGTGGCGCACGATCCCACCGAGCTCAACCACCAGGGCCCCGACGACGGGACGCAATACCGTTCGGTGGTCTTCTTCACCGACGCCGACCAGAAGCGGGTCGCCGAGTCCTATGTCCATCAATTGGACAAGGCCAAGGTTTTCCACCACCCGATCGTCACCCAGATCGTGCCGCTGCAGGCGTTCTATCCCGCCGAGGGCTACCACCAGAATTACGCCCGGCTGCACCCGGACAATCCTTACATCGCCATCAACGATGCCCCCAAGGTCGCGCACTTGAAAAAGCTGTTTCCGCAGCTCTATCAAGATCCCAATTAGACCGGTCGCGGATCACGCCCGAAAGACGAAACGGCCCAACGACCACTCTGGCGAGCCGCCTCTTGGTCGTCCGTTTTCAGCCATCGGCGGCGGTCCCACCGAACGACGGAACGAAGAGCCCCAGAACGACTTGCCACCATCGCCCCGGCGGGCCATCGTTGCCGCCATGACTTTGCCCGACGACCGCGGCGACTCCGATGCGTGGCCCCGCCTCGACGTCGGCGGCGGGCTCGAGACCAGCCAGTCGCTACTGTTCTGGGGGCAGATCTTGGGGAAGACGCGCCTGGCGCTCTCGCCGATGGTGAACCATTGGTGGCAGGTCTCGCTGCGGATGACCGCGCGCGGCCTCACGACCACGCCGATGCCGATCGGGGATCGCGTGCTCGACATCGAGCTCGACTTCATCGAGCACCGGCTGGTGGCCCGGACCAGCGACGGCGGACTCGAGACCATCGCCCTGTGCGATCAACCGCTGTCCAGCTTCTACCACGAATACATGCGGCGTCTCGCCAACCTCGGCGTGGGCGTGACGATCGATCCACTGGTGGTGGAGATCGTGGACCGCGTGCGCCTCGATCGAGACCCGCGGATCTGCCACTACGATCCGGACTGGGCGAATCGATTCTTCCGGGCGCTCCTGCAGGCGGACCGATTGCTCAAAGAGTTCCGCGGGCGGTTCACCGGCAAGGCCAGCCCGGTGCATTTCTTCTGGGGCGCCTGCGACCTGGCGGCGACGCGGTTTTCGGGTCGAGCCGCGCCGCCGCATCCGGGCGGGATTCCCCACGTCGCCGACCGCGTGATGCGCGAGGCCTATTCGCAAGAGGTGAGCAGCGCCGGTTTTTGGGCGGGCGACGCCCGGTTCCCCGAGGCCGCCTTCTACGCCTACGCCTACCCTTCACCGGCTGGTTTCGCCGAGGCGCCTGTACGCCCCGAGGCCGCCCGCTACGAGCCGGCGCTGGGCGAGTTCGTGTTGCCGTACGCGGCGGTGCGAAGCGCGGCCGATCCCTCGGCCGAGGTCCTGGCGTTCTTGCAGAGCAGCTACGAAGCCGCGGCGAATCTCGCCAAGTGGGACCGCCCGCGGCTGGAACGAGACGAAGCCACCGCCATCCACCCGAGCGATCGGGCTCCACGCGCCACCGGGCGCAGCTAACGAGGTCACGAGATGCCCGACGAATCCTGCGCCCATCTGGATGAAGCCAACCAACGCGCGGGCGTGAAGCCCAGCGGGCACGGTTGTCAGGAGTGCCTGAAGTCGGGCGGGACCTGGATTCACCTACGGCTCTGTCTCGGCTGCGGCCACGTCGGTTGCTGCGACAACTCGCCCAACCGCCACGCCACCAAGCACGCCCAGCACACCAACCATCCGGTCATCCGGTCGTACGAGCCGGGGGAAGGCTGGGGCTACTGCTACCCCCACGATCTCTTCGCCGAGCACCTGGCGGCCAAGCCCGGCGAGACGCCGGCCCGCCACTACGATCCGCCCGGCGAGTGACAGCGCGTGGGCGGGGGGCCCTTTACCGTTCGCGCCAGAGATCCGCGACAGCCTCCAGGAGCCGATCCAGGTTCACCGGCTTGGCCACGATCAAGACCCCTTTGGGTGCGCGGGACGGGCTGGAGGTCGAGACGATGACCGGAATCTCCGACAGCGCCGGATCGGCCTGCATGGCCTGATAGAGGCGATTGCCGTCCAGGATCGGCATCACGAGATCGAGGATCGCCACGTCCGGGTGGGGCGAGCCGTCGGTGAGGATGTCGAGCGCCTCTTGCCCGTTGCAGGCCGTCTCGATCTCGTAGCCCTCGTCCTCGAAGGCTTCGCGCAGCGTCTCCCGGATGCTCTCGTCGTCCTCGACCACCAGGATCCGGCGCGCCCCCTGGGTCCGCGGGCGTTCGACCGCCGCCGCCTTGGGCAACCGCACTTTGAACGCCGTGCCGGTCTCGGGGCTGGACTCCACGGTGATCGTTCCGTCGTGGGCCGCGATGATCTGCTGAGAGATGTAGAGACCCAAACCCAGCCCCTGTGACGCCGACGAGGCGCGGGAACCGCGGAAGGGATCGAAGATCCGCGGGAGCAGATCGCCCGGGATGACGCCGCTGTTGCGCACCTCGATGACGATCTCGGTCTCGAGCCCCACGACGGTCACCGAGACCGGTGTCCCCGCCGTGCCGTGGTGGAGCGCGTTCGAGAGCAAGTTGGAGAACACCTGCAAGAGGCGCGTCGAGTCCCCGGCCGAGCGGGCGTCGCCCGAGGCGCTCACGCTCACCCGACGGTCGCCGGCGGCGCCACGCAGCTCGTCGGCCGCGCGGGCGACCAGCTCCAACACGTCACACGGGCGCCGTGCGCGCACGAACCCCAGGCCACCCGCCAACCGCGCGCGCGTCAGATCGAGGAGCTGCTCGATCATGTCCCGCATGCGTTCGGCCGAGGAGACCATGCGCCGCAGCGTGCGCAGCGGCATCTCTTCGGTGACGTGGCGCTCGAGCAGCTGGGCGCCGGTCACGATCGCGCCCAAGGGATTGCGCAGATCGTGCCCCAAGATCCCCACGAACATCTCGTTCATGCGCAGGTTGCTGGCCAGCTCGATCTTTTGTTGATGGAGCTGGAAGAAGACGTCGGCCTTGCTGCGCAAGACGTGCGGATCGATCGGCTTGAAGAGAAAATCGACCGCCCCCGCCTCGTACCCCTTGAACACCCGTTGGGGATCGCGCGCGCCGGCGGTCAGGAAGATGATCGGCACGTGCCGGGTGCGCTCCGAGCCGCGCATCAGCTCGGCCAGCTCGAAGCCGTTCATCTCGGGCATCTGCACGTCCAGGATGGCCAGCGCCACGTCGTGGACCAGCAACAGCTCCAGCGCTTCCGACCCCGAGCGGGCCTTGAGGAGTTCCAGCCCATCTCGACGCAGCAGCGCCTCGAGCGCCACCAGGTTCTCCTCGGTGTCGTCAACCAGCAGAAACTTGATCGGCTCCAGGGTCATCGTGGCTCCGTCATCGTGGCTCCGCGGGCGCCCGGGCGCTCGCCACCGGCCAAGGTCGCGAGCAGGGCGGCGATCCCTTCGACCGGCAGCACGTGGTCCGCGTGCGCGGTTGCGATGGCCGCCTCGGGCATGGCCGCCGCCAGCGCGCCCTCGGGCGACTGAACGACCGCCAGGCCGCCCCTGCGCTTGATGGCCAAGAGCCCGCGCGCCCCGTCGGCGTTGGCGCCGGTCAGGATGATCCCCGCCAGCCGATCGCCGTAGACCTCGGCGGCCGATTCGAACAGCACGTCGATGGCCGGTCGCGAAAAGTGAACCAGGTCGTCGGTCGACAGCGCGAAGGTCCGCCCCTTCTCGATCAGCAGGTGGTAACCCGGCGGGGCCACGTAGACCGTCCCCGGCACGACCGGTTCTTTGTCCTCCACCTCTTTGACCGGCAGGCGGGTCTTGCCCCCCAACACCTCCGCCAAGTGGCTGGGCCTAGTCGGCGGTAGATGAACCACGATCGCGACGGCGACCGACATGTCGGCCGGCAACGCCGGCAGCAGCCTCCCCAGCGCCTCCAAGGCGCCCGCGGAGCCCCCGATCACGATCGCGTCCAGTCTACCGATCGACATTCCATCACAGCCGTTGATAGAGGCGCTCCGCGGCCACCACCTCGCGGAACAGCGGGGCGTAGATCGAAAACCGCAGGGATTCCCGACTGCCGAGGCCCAGGAACCCCCGGTGACAGATTGAATCCTTGAGCACCCCGAGCGCGCGCTCTTGCAGCCCGCGGTCGAAGTAGATGAGCACGTTGCGGCAGGAGACCAACTGCACCTCGGCGAAGGCGCTGTCGGTGGCGAGGCTGTGATCCGAAAAGAGGATCGACTTCCTGAGGCGCCGGTCGAGCATCGCGGAGGAGTACCGGGCCGTATAGTAGTCCGAGAGCGAGGCCTTTCCCCCGGCGCGCAGATAGTTTTCGCTGAAGCGCACGAACCGGTCCACATCGAAGATCCCGGCCTCCGCGGCGCGCAGCGACTCCGGGTTGATGTCGGTCGCGTAGATGAGCGTTCGGTCGAGCAGGCCCTCTTCGTGGAGCAGGATCGCGAACGAGTAGGCCTCTTCGCCGGTCGCGCATCCGGCTACCCAGAGCTTGAGCGACGGGTAGGTCTGCAAGTAAGGGACGACCTTTTCTCGAACCGCCAGGAAGTACGAGGGATCGCGGAAGAAGTCGCTCACCTGCACGGTGAGATGGCGCAAAAGATCGCTGAAAAGCTTGGGATCGGTGGCCAGCCCCTCGGCCAGGGCCGCGATGTCGGCGCAGCGGAAGTGTGGGAGCGCGGCCACCACGCGGCGCTTGAGGGACGCCGCGGCGTAGCTGCGAAAGTCGTAGTGGTAGCGATGAAACACGGCGTCGAGGAGCTGGACGAGCTGGCGGTCGGTCTCCGCGTCGGCGCCATCGCTCATTTCGGCATCCACACCCGCGCCAGCGAGAGCAGCTTGTCGACGTCGAGCGGCTTGGCGATGTAGTCGTTGGCGCCCGCCGCCAAGCACTGGTCGCGATCGTCCAGCATGGCCTTGGCGGTCAGCGCGATGATGGGGAGACCCGCGTTTTCGGGCATCTGACGAATGCGGCGGGTGGCCTCCAGGCCGTCCATCTCGGGCATCATGATGTCCATCAGGATCAGATCGACGCCTGGCTTATCCTGCAGATGCTCCAGCGCTTCGCGGCCGTTGCGCGCGATCTCGACCTTGGCGCCCCGCGGCTCGAGCACGCTCGACAGCGCGAAGATGTTGCGCACGTCGTCCTCGACGATCAGCACCCGTTTGCCCTCGAAGACCGCCTCGCGGTGCCGCACGTCTTCGAGCATCCGCTGGCGATCGGCGGGCAGCTCCGACTCGACCTGGTGCAGGAAGAGGGTCACCTCGTCGAGCAGCCGCTCCGGCGAGCGGGCGCCCTTGATGATGATCGAATGTGACAGCTTCCGCAGCTTCTGCTCTTCGCCGCGCGACAGCGAACGACCGGTGTAGACGATGACCGGCGGGAAGGCGTAGCGCTCGGTCTTGGACATCTCCTCGAGGAGCTCCAGGCCCGTGCGGTCCGGCAGCGAGAGATCGAGGACCATGCAGTCGAAGGTCGAGGCCCCCAGCTTGGAGAGCGCCTCGGCCGCGGTGGCGACCGCCACCGTCTCGACGTTGTTTCCGGCCAGCAGGCGGCAGGTGCTGTCGCGCGCCACGGCGTCGTCCTCGACCACCAGGATGCGGCGCACCCGCTGGGTGAACTTGGTCTCCAGGCGCTTGAGCGCGGCCATGAGCTCGTCGCGCTTGACCGGCTTGATGGCGTAGCCGGCGGCGCCCATCTCCAGCGCCGTCTGCGTGTAATCGGAGACCGATACCATGTGGACCGGGATGTGCCGGGTGCTCGGGCGGTGCTTGAGGGTGTCGAGCACCGACAGGCCGCTGCGATCGGGCAGGCCCACGTCGAGCACGATGGCGCTCGGTCGGTGACGCTCGGCCAGCGCCAGCCCCTCATCGCCGGTGGTGGCCACCACCGTTTGGAAATCGAGCTCGCGCGCCAGCGACTGGATCACGTCCGCGAATTTGGGATCGTCCTCGATGATCAGGATCAGCCGCGCGCCGAGCGGAGGGGCCGAACCGAAGGCCGCGACGGCCACGGAGCGCAGCCCAGCCGACGGCGTGGACCTCGACCGCGGTGGGGGGCCAACGGGCCGCCCGGCTGGCGCGGGCCCGCCTGGGGCGTTGGTCGTCCCGTTGCCGTCGACCGGCGTGGGCATCCGCTCCGGCAGCACCAGCGTGAAGGTGCTCCCGCGCCCCGGCGCGCTGTCGAGCGTCAGCTCTCCACCCAGCAGCTGCGCCAGATCGCGCGAGATCGAAAGCCCTAGGCCGGTGCCGCCGTATTTTCGGTTGGTGGTCCCGTCGGCCTGGCGGAAGGCCTCGAAGATCACGTCGTGCTGCTCGGGCGAGATGCCGATGCCGGTGTCCTTGACGTCGAACCCGATCCGGCCGCCTGCGATCCTGCGCACGCGCAGCGAGACGCCGCCGCGCTCGGTGAACTTGAGCGCGTTCGAGAGCAGGTTCTTGAGCACCTGTTGTAGGCGGATCGAATCGGTCGAGATGGTGGCCGGCACGTCGGCCTCGACCACCGCCGACAGATCGATCCCCTTCTCCCGCGCCACCGGCCGAAAGATGTCCGACAGCTCGTCGGACAGGCGCGCCACGGTCACCTCTTCGGGCCGCACGTCCAGCTTGCCGGCCTCGATCTTGGACAGGTCGAGGATGTCGTTGATGAGGATCAGCAGATCGTTGCCCGCCGAGTAGATCGTCTCGGCGAACTTGATCTGCTCGGCGTTGAGGTTCCCCCCGCGGTTGTCGGCCAGCAGCTTGGCCAGGATCAGCGTGCTGTTGAGCGGCGTCCGGAGCTCGTGCGACATGTTGGCCAAAAACTCCGACTTGTAAGCGCTGGCCCGCTGCAGCTCGGCCTGCGCCCGCGCCAGGCTGTCCCGCTGCCGTTCCAGCGCCAGCGTCTGCTCCTCGAGGTTGGAGTTGATCTGCTCCAGCTCGACCTGCTGGTTCTCCATCCGGACCTGGGACTCCTGCAGCGCGCGGCTCTGCTGCTCGAGCTCCTCGTTTTGAACCCGCAGCTCCTCCTGCTGCGCCTGCAGCTCCTCCGACTGGCGCTGGGTCTCGTCGAGCGCCTCGCGGAGATCGGCCCGGTCCTTGGTCGAACGCAACGCCAGACCGATCGGCTCGGCCAGGCGCACCAGCAGATCCAGATCGGGTGGTCGGACGGGCTGAAAGAACCCCAGCTCGAGGGCGCCGTTGGGCGACCCGTCGGCGGTGACGGGTACCACCACCAGATGGCGCGCGGGACTGCGACCCAATCCCGACGTTATCGGGAAGAAGTCCGCCGGCACCTCGCGCGTCTCGATGATCTTGTTCTCTCGATAGGCCTGCTCGGTGAGCCCGGCCGGGGGCGCCTGGCTTTCGCCCGAGGCGCCGGCGGCGGTCGAAGCACCCGGCAGCGCGTAGGCCCCCACCCGCCTCAGCGCGCCGCGCGAGGGGGCGAAGTAAACCGCGCCGATCTGAGCCTCCAGGTAGTCGCCCAGGAATGTGGCGATCTTGTCGCCCAGCGGTTCCGTGACATCCTGGCCCTGCATGCTGGTCGCCAGCTCGCTCTGGCCGGCCCGGATCCACCCCTCGATGCGCTGGGTGAGAAAATCCCGCGACGACATCACCGCCGCCGCCAGGATCAGCACCAGCAGGAGGGCCGATCCACCCCAGATCACGACCATGACCAGCGAAGTGGCCGTCTCCAGCTCGCGCGAGCGCTCGACCAGCAACCTCCGCTCGGCGTCCCGCATCTCGGAGATCTCGACGCGGATCTGGTCCATGAGGTGCTTGCCCCGATCGGTCTGGACCACCTCGAGGGCGGCTTCGCGCCGGCCCGCCCGCCACAGGTCGACGGTCTGTTTCATCACGGCCATCTTGTCGCGGCCGGCCTGCTCGACGGCATCCAGCCGGGCCACCTCGTCGGCGTTGTCGGAGACCTTCTGACGCAGGCCCGCGAGCGTTTTCCCGATCGAGCCGACCGCGGCGTTGTACGGCTCGAGGTAAAGCCCGTTGCCGGTCAGCAGATAGCCCCGCTGTCCCGTCTCGGCGTCCCGGTAGGTCGAGAGTAGGTTCTCGAGCTGGGCCGTCACCTCGATGGTTCGGGCGACCAACCGCGCCCCCTCGGCGCGCTGCTGGAACGAGCGGTAGGAGAGCAGCGCGATCAGGAAGACCGCCAGCGTGGCCGCCGCGAACCCAAGCTGGGTCTTCGGCGGCAAGGTGGTCCGCAAGAGGCCCCCCCGCAGCGAATCGCGCGAGATCTTGGCTGGCGGCGGCGTCACCGGGGCGAATTTAAACATGGTTGAGCTTTTGACCAGCCGGATGTTGCGCGGAGACTCCGGGGCGCATTTTTTGTACGATTGTCTTCGGTGCGTCCCCAGGTCGGTCTGACGGTGCTGGTGGCGGGCGCCGCCTGCCAAGCCCCCGTTTTGCCTCCGGCCAGCCAGACCGAAGCCGGCGTCGCCGAAGCCCAATTGGTCTCTTTCAAGGCCGAATTGACCGAGACGCCGGGCGGCGCGAACGACCAGCTTCGTTTGGAGGCGCAGATCGCCAACCTCGGTGACGTCCCTCTGAACGACGTCGGCGCCTTCAACGGCGCGGCGTTGTTTACCAGCGGGCTGGCGCTGGGCGCCCCCTACGGTCCGAGCCCGTCGACCGGCCCCGCCTCGCTGGCTCCCGGAGAGACCGGCACCTTCGTCTTTCTGGCGAACGAGCCGAACCTGGGTCTCTGCGACCTGGAGATCATCTGCCAGGCCAACCCGCACTCGGGTCTGCTCAACACCTCCGCCCAGCTGATCACCAACATCGCCTCCTGGGATCTCAGCACCGACGTGGCCGTGACCTGCGCAGACAGCTTCCCGAAGGGCTGCCCCAACACCCTGGCCGAGGTGTGCCAGCCGGCGGGGACCGACGGCGGTCTCGGGCTGCACTGCGTGCAATCGTGGACCGACGTGCTGGCCGAGCGTCTGTGTGGCAGCGCGGCTTCGCCAATCTCCGGGCTCGTCGACGACTTGATCACCGACTGCGCGGGCGGTTACCAGGTTCGCGAGCTGACGATCGGCGGACGCTCGAACTATTACATCTACGCGTCGGGCATTCTGGTCGAGGTCGACGGTGCCAGCGCCGCCGGCAACCAGGGCCCGTGCCTGGGCGGTCCTTGCGACGGTCCGGTGCTGCCAATTACCTATCCGAGCTGCGGCGAGACGACTGCATTTTATTCGTGCCCCACCGGCGACGCCGGGTCGCCGACGACGATGATGCCGCCCGGCGATGCCGGCGCCGCTGCTCCAGACGGCCATCCGGCCGATGGGGCCAACTGACCAGGGCGGCCCGGACGGACGCAAAACTTGCAGGCGGGCGGCGAAGCAGGTAATGGCGGGCGTGCGCCGCACCGGTCCCCTGCTGCCCAGATGGCTCGGCTGGACGCTGATCGGACTTTCGCCGCTGGCGCTGATCAACGTCGCGGTGATGGTGTGCGGGTCGTCGGCCGTCTTCCCGCTCTCGCCCTTCTTCCTGCGCGGCAAGCTGAACGCGCTGGGACACTACGCCCGGCATCGCCCGAGCTGCCTATTCCGCGGCCACCCCGACGTCGCCCCGCTCATCGCCCGGGTCGAAGCACGGCACCGGTTGCCGCCCGGCCTGCTGGCGTCGGTGGTGGAGGTGGAGTCGAACACCCACTGTCACCGAATCTCACCCGCCGGCGCCATGGGCCTCGGCCAAATCTCCCCCGCCACCGCCCGGACGCTGGGGCTCGACGACCCGTTCGATCCGGCCGAGAACCTGGAGGCCAGTGGCCGCTACCTGGCCTGCCAGCTGGCCACCTTTCACGATCTCCGGCTGGCGCTGGCTGCTTACAACGCGGGGCCGGGGGCGATCGTGAACCGCCGCATCCCACAAAACGGCGAGACGCCCGCGTATGTCGACAAGGTGCTGCGGGCCTACGCCCCGCGCCTGGCGGCCCGCGCCCGCCACCGCCGATCGTGAGCCGGGCGCCGATCTCGCGGGCCGCGCGCGGCGCCGGCCGCTTCGACTCCCCTCGTGTATGCTCCCCCCGGGCCGCCCCCAACCAAGGCCCAGAGGTCGAGTGAGCAGATGAAATACAGGAAGCTGGGCGCCTCGGGCGTCAAAGTCTCGGAGCTCTGTCTGGGCGCCATGACCTTCGGTGAAGCCGACGAAAAGTCGTTCATGCACAAGGTGGGCGCCGACGAGAAGACCTCGTTCGACATCCTGAACCGGGCGCTCGATCTGGGCGTCAACTTCGTCGACACCGCCGACGTCTACGGGCAGGACGGCCTGAGCGAGCGGATCATCGGCGCCTGGATCGAACGCGATCAACGCCGCAACGAGGTGGTGCTGGCGACCAAGTTCCGCTTCACCATGGGCGAAGGCGCCAACCGGACCGGCGCCTCGCGGTACCGCATCATGCGGTGCGTGGAGCACAGCCTGCGGCGCCTGCGCACCGATCGCATCGATCTGTACCAGATTCACATGCAGGACCTCGACACGCCGGAGGACGAGATCCTGCGCGCGCTCGACGACCTGGTGACGCAGGGCAAGGTCCTCTACACCGGCTGCTCGAACTACGCCGCCTACCGGCTGATGGATTCCTTGTGGGTGAGCCGCACCAAGAACCTGGCCGCCTTCGTGACCCTGCAGGCCCAGTACAGCTTGGTGGTGCGCGAGATCGAACGCGAGCACCTGCCGCTCTGCCGCACGCAAGGCCTCGGCATCCTCTGCTGGTCGCCGCTGGCGGCCGGATTTCTGAGCGGCAAGTACGACCGTGGCCAGCCACCACCGGCCGGCGCGCGGCTCGAGAAGTGGAAGGAGCGCATGGCGGGTTTCGACACCCCACGCAACTGGAACATCCTGGCGGCCATTCGCGCGGTGGCGGCCGAGACCGGCGCCACCCCGGGCGGCGTCTCGCTGGCCTGGCTGCTCAGGCGACCCCAGGTCTCTTCGTGCATCTTCGGCGCCCGCTCGGTCAAGCAGCTCGAAGAGAACGTCAAGGCGGTCGACGTCGTGCTCTCCGACGGGCAGGTCAAACAGCTCGACGACGCCTCGAAGCTCGAGCTCGGGTATCCCTACGCTTTCATGAACGACATCCAAAAGAGCTGGTGAACGCGCGCCCACGACGCCACTCCGACCCGTGGTTCCTCTCCTGACCGGCGCGCCGCCGGGCCGCTACATCCAGCCGCGCCGCTTGAACCACCACAGGGGCAAGAGGCCACTCACGACGATCAACGCCATCGCCATCGGATAACCGAACGACCAGTGCAGCTCCGGCATGACCCGAAAGTTCATGCCGTAGATGCCGGCGACGAGCACCGGTGGAATGCCCACCACCGACGCGATGGTCAGCGTCTTGACGATCTCGTTCTGCTCGATGTTGATGAACCCCAGCGTCGCATCGAGCAGGAACTGCACCTTGCCCGACAGGTGCGCTTCATAGTCGGTGAGCGAGGCGACGTCGGCCCGGATGGCCTTGAGGCGCGTCGCGCTCACCGGCGGCGCCCCTTCGATCCCGCTCTCCATCATATAGGCGCCGATCCGACCCAGACCGAGCAGCTCGTCGCGAATGCGCGACACGCCATCGGCCACGCCGCCGATGTGGCGCAGGGTGAAGGCCAACTGGTTGGCGGCCTTGGCGGTCCCCTTGGACGTCACCTGGGCCGTCCCCGGGAGGCGCGGGCGCCCGCCCCGGAAGGCGGCCCGCGACAGCCCGTCGCACTCGGCACCGGCGTGTTCGAGGCCGTCGGCCGCGCGGTCAATCACCAGCTCGAAGATCCGCAGCAGCGCCTCCTCGGCGTTCTTGAGCGGCTGCGCCCCCGCCTGCGCGTGCGCGGCATCAATCGACGGCAGCGCCGCGAAGCGCACCGTCAGCAAGACGCGCGCGGAGTACACGAACCCGACCGGCGTCAGCAGATGGTCACCCTCGGCGCCCGGCGCGACCAGCGGCGCCGAGACGTAGTAGGCGCCACCTTCGAACGCCAGGCGGCTGGTCGATTCGATCTCGCTGATTTGATCGACGGTCGGAACGCGCAGCCCAGTCGCCCGCCGGACCGCCTCGCTCTCTTCGGCGGTCGGCGCCAGCAGATCGATCCAGACGGCGGCCGATGCCTCGCCCGGCGGGTGGGTCAGGATCATGGAACGACAGCCAGGGTTGGACCGGGCTTCAGGGCGTGGCGGCCTCGAGCTTGTGGCAGTTGGCGCAACCGAAGGCGCCCTTCACCGGCTTCTTGGGGTCGAAGACGGGCAGGTCGAGCAGCTTGCCCATCGCGGGCTCGACCTTCTGGGCCATGAACTCGGTCCACTTGGGCCACGTCGGCTCGGATTTCATCTTGGCCTGGAAGGCCTCCGGCGTGTTCGGCAGCGGATGAATGTCGTTGCTGGGCATCTTGAACTTGCGGTCGGCGCCGTCCGCCCCGTGACAGGTCACGCAGGTGACCTGCTTGAACTTCTTGGCGTCGAAGGCCTGGAAGATCGGCTTCATCGTCGGCGTGACGGCTTCCTTCATATAGGCCTTCTTCTGCTGGAAGCTCAGGTCCTTCCAGGCCACCTCGGGTGGCCCCTTGGCCTTCCCCCAGGCCAGACCAACGCCGGCCGGGCCCGACGGAATCGAAAGCAGCACGAAGGTCGCGACGACCAGAACCGACGACAGGCGATTTCGCATGAAGAGACAATGCCCGGAACGGCCGAGGGGTTACAAAATAAATCGGCGGCGGTAGGCGCGGGACTCAGGCGCCCCACTGGGGCTCGGGCAGCTCCTTGAAAGCCGCACGAACCCCTTCGCTCCACTTCTTGCTGAGCGCGTCGAAGTAGGGATCGCCCTGTTCGAACCGGCGGCGCTTCTTGACCACCAGAGCGTCGCGCCCGTAGCAGAGTAGGTCGATGGGCATGCCGACCGAAAGGTTGCTGCGCATGGTCGAATCGAAGGAGACCAACACGCATTTGGCCGCGTCGCTCAAGCTGGTCGCCGGAGTGATGACCCGGTCGATGATCGGCTTGCCGTATTTGGCCTCGCCGGTCTGGAAGAACGGGGTGTCGGCGCCGGCCTCGATGAAATTGCCTGCGGCGTAGATGCGAAAGAGCCGCATCCGCTCGCCGCGGATCTGGCCGCCCAGAATGAACGAGGCGTTGAAGGAGAGATCGTGCTTTTCCAGATGTTCGCTGTCGCGCCGGTCGACGGCGCGCATCGCGTCCGAGACGACCCGTGCCACGTCGAACATCGTGCGGGCGCTCCGGATACCGGCGTCGTCGGGTTGCTGGGTGAGGACGCCGATGACCGCTTGTGTTCCGGCCAGGCTGCCCGAGCTCAGGAGCACCAGCACCCGCTCACCAGGGGTCTCGAAGACCGTCATCTTGCAGAACGAGGCGAAGTCATCGACGCCCGCGTGGGTGCGAGAGTCCGATCCGAGGACGATCCCGTCCTCCAGCAGCACGCCCACACAATACGTCATGCCGTCAGGCTACTCCTCGAATGGCCGCCGCGCGACGGGCGGGTCAGGCAAGCACCTCGTCGGTCCAGACCCGAAAGGTCTGCAGGCTGCTGGGCCCGAAACTAGTGGAAATCGCAACGTCGGCGGCGTCGCGGCCGCGCGCGATGAGGACGCGCCCGATGCGCGGGGTGTTGTTGCGGGCATCGAACGTGTACCAGGTCGACCCGAGGTAAGCCTCGAACCATCCCGCGAAATCCATGGGCGCCGGGTCCTTCGGTACGCCGATGTCGCCCAGATAGCCGGTGCAATAACGTGCCGGAATGTTCATGCAGCGGCAGAGGGTGATCGCCAGGTGGGCGAAGTCGCGGCAGACGCCCTGGCGTTCGTTGAATGCCTCCCAGGCGGTCTTGGTGGAGCGGGCGAACTGGTAGCCGAACGTGATGTGCTGATGAACGAAGTCGCAGATCGCCTGCACGCGCCCCCAGCCGAGCGGCGCGTTCGCGAACTTGTCCCAGGCAAACTGGGACATCTTGTCGGTCTCGCAGTAGCGGCTCCCCAAGAGGAAGACCAGCGTCTCCTCCGGCAACTGGTGGATGGGGTGTTGAACGGCGGACGCAACGACCAGCTCCCGCGCGCCGCTGTCCTTGATGGTCGCATCGGCGGTCACGTGAAATTGGCCCGCGGGGGCGACCAGGCGCGTGCACCAATTTCCAAACCCGTCTCGGTAGCCGGCCATCGGGACGGACGGCGTCGTCTTCATGTAGTCCGGCCGAATGAGATCCGAGACCCGGCTGTGGTGCACGTTCAGGGTCACGATCATCGGCGTGGGCTGCGGTAAGGCGTAGTTGATCTCATAGCCGAGGTGGATCTGCATCGCGGTCCTCTTCGCGGGTCGTCTGCGCGCTGAAGCTGTGCATCGCAACGGGCACGGTCAAGCGTCTTTTGGTCTCTTCCTCTTCGCTTCGCGCGCGAAGAGAGGAACTTGCTACGATAGGCGGCCGCCGCTGGGCGTTCGCCGCTGCGGGTCAGCGTGCGGATCACAGCGTACGGGTCAGCGTGCGGTCAGCGAACGACATGATCGATCCCGAAGAGGCGCCTTCCGATATGCCCCAGGGCAGCGCCATCTGCGGCGTTTGCGGTGGCCCGCTGCCGGCCACGCGCTATGTCCACGTCGACCCATGGTCGGTGGTCGTGCTGTGCTCGGCGGCATGCCTTCACGAGATCGTTCGCGCCCGCCGGCGGGTGGGCTGGGCGGCGCGGCGTCGTCGAACAAAGTCGGCCGCTGTGGCCCTGATCCTGGGCAGTATCTTCGTCACGCCGCACGCGGGCCCGGCGTCACGCCGGCGGATCGCGCGCGCAGCGCCGACGCCGCAAACCAGGCTGCCGCCGCCCGCGCCCCATGCGCTGCCGCCGGGCTGGTACGGTCCCGAGTGGCCTCCGACGGAGACCAACTTCCTCGCGTCGCTGGGACAGGACGCCTGGATTCATCCGCTGTCCGGGCCGGTGCGGCGCATGCCACGCGCCGATTCTCGTGTGTTCGGCGCCGTGCGGCCGGGCGAGCGCCCGGCGGAATGCCGCAACGGCCACTGCGGCGTCGATCTGGGCGGCGAGATCTGGGGCGAGCAGGTCCACGCCGTCCACGAAGGCGTGGTGGACTACGTCCAGAGAAGCGCCAACCCGGACCGCGGCGGCGAGTTCGTGCGCCTCGCCCACCGGGACGGCACGGTGTTCACACAGTACTTCCACCTGGCCGCGATCCCGGCCGGTCTCGAACGCGGGGTGCACGTCAAAGGTGGCGACGTCATCGGCCTGCTCGGCGACACCGGCGTGAAGGAGTCGGCGCCGCACCTTCACTTCGCCATCTCGGTGCGGCCGTGGAAGGACGGGCCGGAGCGGTACCTCGATCCGGAGCCGCTCATCGCGCTGTGGCCGGTGCGCGTCCCCGTCGAGGGCGGCGAGTCCGGCTTGGTCACCACGCTGGCCCGGCCGGGGCTGCCGCTCGGCTCGGCCCCCCTTTTGTCGGCCTCGGCGCAGAAACGCAAGGCGGCCCGGCTCGCCAAGCTGAAACACGGTGGGCGTCACGGTGACGGCGACGCCCGTGCCGAAGTCCCCGCCGACCCCGCCGAAGATGAAGGCCAGGAACCAGCCCGGCCAACCTCCGGCGACGACAAGGCGCCGCCCGACCGCGGAGACGAGACCCCACCTCCCACCACGGGCGACGAGTAACCGATGGCCACGCTCACCTGTGTCGTTTGTAAGACCGAAATCGGCGACGGCGAGCGCTTCGTTCTAATCCAGGGCGGGCAGCAAGAGGTCCATTGCTCGCAGGTCTGTCTGGTGGCGAACGTGGAACGGCGCCGCCTCGCGCGCGCCGCCGTGCGCCGGCGATGGCTGCTGCGCGCGACGGCCGTCACGCTGATCGTCGTCGGCGCTCCCCAGCTATGGCACCGGATCCGCCCGCCCCGGCCACAAACCATCTCGTTCGAGCCGCCGGAGATCCCAACGATCCGGCGCCCGCGTCCCGAGCCCCCCCTGTATGGCCCAGCCTGGCCGCCCACCGACGATGATTGGGAGACGGCGTTTGCCAAGATCGCCTGGATTTATCCGCTACCCGGCCCGGCGCGCCGCGCGCCCAGCGCGGACGGCCGCCTCCCGACCAGCCGCCCGGACGCGGGCCGCCCGACCCCGGTCTGTCGCGTCGCGGCCCGGTGCGGCGTCGATCTGGGCGGCGAGCTGTGGGGCGAGCACGTGTACGCCGCGCAGGACGGCGTCGTCGATCACGTACAGCGCGGCGCCGGCGACGAGCGCGGCGACGTTTATCTGCGTCTGTCACACCTCGGCGGCATGGTGTTCACCCACTACGACCATCTGGCGGCCGTCCCGCGCGGCATCGTGCGCGGCGCCGCGGTCAAAGCCGGCGACGTCATCGGCCTGGTGGGCGACACCGGCAATGGGCGCCCCGGGCGCTACCTCCACTTCGCGCTGTCCGTGCGCCCGTCGAACGAGCTCGCGGAGGTCTACTGGGACCCGAGCGCATTGATGGCCCGGTGGCCACTTCGGGTACCGCCGCACGGCACGGTGGCGGGGTTTGTGCCGGCGGAGACGGAGCTCGTGGTGCCGGGGGGGCGCGGGCGGGGGCGGTGATCGGGTCGTTGGGCGCATTGTGGGCAAATCGCGCGTAGAGGCCGGCCGGAGGCGCCCGTTTCGGCCCAGCCTGTTCCTGTTACTCTTCGACGAATGCGCTTCGTCGACATCGAAGAGGCACGGGCGGCCGCTGGGTTGCGGCTGGTGATCGCCGGGAACGTTCCGAGTCCCTGGTCCCAAGCGGCGATGGGCATCTTCGACATCAAGGGCATCGACTACCTGGGGGTTCTCCTCCGGCCGGCGGCGGAAGCGATCCGCGTTTGGACGGGCTCGCACAACGCGCCCGTCGCGGTCTACGACACCGAGCCGCCGCGGACCGGCTGGGCGGAGATCTTGCCTCAACGTGGTGGCGACCTTGCCGCCCGCCGCCTGCCCCATGCCCGGACCGGTGCGCCACGCGTTCGAAACGCTCGACCGGACGGTCCGCGACGCCGTCCCGACCTGTCTCCTTCGGCATCGGGACCGGATGTACGAACACCACCTGCCTTTGCCGATGCGGTTCTGAGATCGGGGGTCGATGGGGTTCTGTCGCTCTCAGTGCTCGCCATCGCTGTCTTCCATCTTCCTGAGCACGATGGCGATGGTGGACGCGTCGATCTTGGCCCGCTTCATGAGTGAGGCAGCGCGCTGAGCATCATCGGCGTCGATCCCGTCGAAGAAGTCCTCGACCTGTCCAATTGAGTTCGGTCGCGCTCATCTCCTGCCTGAATTGTCCCCGGCGCCGTCTACCTCTTCTGCTCCGGAAAGACCTTGGTCGGTTTCGACGTTCGTCTCACCGCTCTCGTTGGCCCAGATTCCCAACCCGCTCGTCCGGTGCTCGAGAGCCTCATACAGGCCCTCGCCAGCAGCCTTGGCTATCGCGTCCTCAGCCCCGTCCCCTCGGAACCAGATCGATCCGCGCGATGGTCGGGGATTGGGCCTGCACCACCCGCTCGGTCGCCCGCAGGAGCTCGGCGACCGCGGCGCCGGTGAGCGCGCCGTCGAGCTCGATCCGCGCCAGCACCCACATCCGACGCGGACCCAAGAACGTCACCAGGAGCTGGCCCACCCCGGTGATCCCGGGCTGCGCGGCGATGAGCTGCGCGAGCCGCCGCCTTATCGCGGGCGACGCCTCCTGCCCGACCAGGAATTTGCGGTTCCGCCGCGCCAGGTCCAGCGCCACGATGCCGAGGCTGACGCCAATGACCAGTGCGGCCGCGGCGTCGGGAACCGGGGAGCCGGTGAGCTGGTGCAGGAGGATGCCGACGAAGGCGACCAGGTCGCCGACCATCGCCACGGCGTCTTCCGCGAAGACCGCGCGCGCAATGGGATCGGAGCTGAGATCGAGGTGCTCGAGAAATTCTCGGTCGAGCGTGGTCGCCTCGCGCTTGATCTGGCGGTAGGCCCGGACCAGCGACACGCCGTCCAGGCAGAACGAGACACCCAGCACCAGATAGGCCGGCAGCCACGACGACACCGGTTGCGGTTGGACCAGCTGGTGAATGCCCTGTCGGACCGACAGCAGCGCACCGGCCAGGAACACGCCGAGCGACGCCAGCAGCGCCCAGAAGTACGCCTCCCGGCCGTGCCCCATTGGGTGCTCCTGGTCGGGCGGCCGACGACCCCGGTGGTCGGCGATCAGCAGGAGGACCTGGTTCCCCGTGTCGGCGCCGGCGTGGAACGCCTCGGCCAGCATGGCGCTCGAGCGGGTCAGCAGCGCGGCGACGATCTTGGCGGCCGCGATGCCGAGGTTGGACGCCAGCGCGACCACCACGGTGCGCAGGCTCTCGCCATCGGCGGGGGCTTTGGCGACGGCCAGCGGATCGTTCGGCATGGGGGAACGTTAACGCGCAGCCAGGCCCGGCGCGCGCCCGGAGAGATCCCGCCGGGATCTTTGGCTGGGACATCGCGCGCCGTCGAGCACCGCACCGGCGTCGATCCTCGGTTGCTCCCGCACCCGTTCGGCGTCAAGTTCAGGTCATGGCGACGATAACGTTTCTCGGCACCGGTCTCATGGGCGCGGCCTTGGCGGAGGCGGCGGTGAAGCGCGGCGACCGCGTGACGGCCTGGAATCGCACCGCCTCGAAGGCCATGGCGCTGGCGGCCCTCGGCGTTCGAGCGGCGGCGACTGTGCCCGAGGCGGTCGCGCAGGCCGAGCGCGTTCACATCGTGCTGACGGACGACGCGGCGGTGGACGCCGTGCTCGAGGCCGCGGGCGACGCCTTGCGCTCGGCGCTGGTCGTCGATCACTCGACGACGTCGCCGGCGGGCGCCGCCGAGCGCGCAGAGCGGCTGGCGGCGCGCGGGGTCGCGTTCCTGCACGCGCCCGTCTTCATGAACCCGAAGGCCTGCCGCGAGGCCACGGGCGTGATGCTCGCGGCCGGCCCGCGGGCCACCTTCGCGCGGGCCGAAGCGGCCTTGCGCGCGATGACCGGGCGCCTCGAATACCTCGGCGAGCGGACCGATCTCGCGGCGGCCAACAAGCTGTTCGGCAACGCCATGATCATCTCCATCTGCGCCGGCCTGGCCGACGTCTACGGCATGGCCGCCTCGCTCGGCATCGACGCCACCCAGGCGCACGCGCTCTTCGGCATCTTCAACCCGACGGGCGTCCTCACCTATCGGGGTGCGGCCATGGCCAAAGGCGACTACACGCCGTCGTTCGAGCTGTCCATGGCGCGCAAGGACGCCCGGCTCATGATCGGGCTCGCGGGAAACCGCGAGCTGGCCGTGCTGCCGGCGATCGCGGCGCGCATCGATGCGCTCGTCGCGCGCGGCTTTGGCGCCGACGATCTGGGCGTCCTGGCGGTCGACGCGGTCCCCAAGCGGTAGCCGGCGGCCCTCAATCCGCGGACGAGAACACGACGACGCCAGCGTCCCGCTCGACGCTGGGGGCGGCCGCCCGGGCCTGCGCCACCGCGGCGGTCTCCTGTTCGATGCGTGGGAAGGTGTAGAGAACGCGCCCGCGATCATCGGGCTCGAGCGCGATGTCGCCGCCGAGCGCCACCAGCTCGCGATCGAGGACAGCCGCCAGCTCCGGCGTCGGGGCCAGCTCTTCCCGCGGGCGCCCTCCGGAGCCCGCGAAGATCCGTCCCAACAGCCGGCGCCGGTCGTTCCGCGCTCGGCGCCGGCGCGCTTCGACGCGGGCCTTGATCCAGCGGCCGGCGGGAACCGCGAAGAACAGCGCGGAGAACGCCAGCGGAAAGTCCCAGAGTAGAAAGTGCCAGCTCGCCAGCGAGACGTGAAGACGGCTCTCGAAGGCCGGCACGATCCAGAACGGGGCCAGCAGGTTGAAGCCGTTGAAGGCCGCGATCATCACGTTCGTCCCCGGTTCGTTGCCGGTCAGCGGCGTCGCCGTCTCGAGCCGCTCGGAGGCCCAGCGGGGAGCGATCCCCTCCGCCGTGCCGCCGGCCGTCTTGCGCACCGCCTTGAAGGTGTAGAGGACCATGCCGTCGTCGGTGACCTCGGGCTCACCCCCGTAGTCGACCATCAGCCGGGTCACCTCTTGCTCGGCGCGCGGGAAGGTCCAACCCATGAGGCGCACCAGATCGACAGCGGCGATCCGCCCCCGCTGGGCCCGGATGTAGGCCACGATCTGCTTTTCATTCGCCAACGGATCTGGCGCCGGCGCCGGCGGCCCGAACACGAAGGCGAACACCCGCTTGTAAAATGGCTCGCGCGGGGCGCGCGACGCGAAACGGGATTGCGGCCGGCCATAGCCGCCCGATCCCATGTCCCATCCCCAGAACCAGAACAGGCCCCCGAAGCCGAACCCGCCGTCGTCGTCGCGATCGGACGAGCCGTTGCGCGCGAAGATCAACGCCACCATCATGGCGACGAACGCGACGAAGTAGCCTACCAGCGTGGTCACGATCGCGACCTTGAACAGAAACCGGAAGCCTTTCCAGAGCCGGCTCCCGACCGCGGCCGCGCGCTCGCGCCACGACAGGGCGTCGCGCCGTTCGAAGGCGGGGTCGAATTCGTAGAGCAGCTCGCCGCTCTCGGTGGCGCTGAGGTGGCTCCGGTATTCCTTGAGCAGCACGGTCAGCGCCTGACCCGCCTCCTCCTCGGGCAGCCCGGAGGCCACGATGGCGTCGGCGCGGGTGAGCTTGGCATTGTGCCCGCGCAGCGCCTCCAGCATCACCGCCGTGGCACGCTCATCCGAATGGATCTTCCGCTCAGTCGTCGGTTCGGTGATCACGGTGTTGCGACATTCTACGATCCAGAACGCGGAGATTCCCGTTCCACGCGGATGGGGTCGACCCCCTACTGGATTGACATCCGCCAGCGGTACCTATCATGATATGTACCATGTCGGTCAAGCGCGCCAAGGTGTTCCAAACGGGCCGGAGTCAGGCGGTGCGCCTGCCGAAGGAATTTCGGTTCGACGGTGACACTGTGCTCGTCCACCGTGAAGGGTCGGCCGTGATCTTGGAGCCCGACGGATGGCCCGACGACTACGTCCGGTCGTTCGCCGGCCTACCGCAAGACTTCCTGCGGGGCCCGCAGGGAACGACCGATCGGCGCGAAAAGCTGGAATGAGGTTCCTGCTCGATACGAACATCTGCATCTACGCGCTCAAGCAAAACCCGACGGTACTGGCGCGTCTGCTCGCGGAGCGCCCGATCGATATCGGCCTCAGCGTGATCACGGAGGCCGAGCTTCGCACGGGAGCGGCCAAGAGCGCTTCCGCGACCAAAACCAACCGTCTTCTGGAAAACTTCCTGCGCCCGCTGACGGTGGCCGAGCTGACCTCGGACGACGCATGCGCCTACGCGGAGCTGCGAGCCAAGCTCGACAACGCCGGCACACCGATCGGCCCGCTCGACACCCTGATCGCGGCGCAGGCCGTGGCGCGCAAGCTGACCCTGGTGTCGAACAACGAGCGCGAGTTCAAGCGCATCGCAGGCCTGCGGCTCGAGAACTGGGCTGCCGGGTAAGGACCTCCAGGGTCCTTTTTTCAATTCTTGGTGGCGTTTGACAAGCGACGACGGGCTTCGCCCGGCGGCGCTCGTCGCGGGAGATCTAAAGGACCCTCCCAGGGTCCTTTTTTCAGTAGTCGCGTGAGCGACGACGGGCTTCGCCCGGCGGCGCTCGTCGCGGGAGATCTAAAGGACCCTCCCAGGGTCCTTTTTTCAGTAGTCGCGTCAGCGACGACGGGCTTCGCCCGGCGGCGCTCGTCGCGGGAGATCTAAAGGACCCTCCCAGGGTCCTTTTTTCAGTCGCTATCCTCGGTCGAGACGTAGCTGGGGATGGGCGAGCTCTTGGCCTTGGACGTCTCGATGATCCGCATGAACTTGCCGGCCGGATAGACCGTCAAGCCGACCGAATCGAGCGCGTCGAGAAAGAGTCGGTAAGCGTCTTCGGCGGAGAGCAGCTCCGGCGCCACGATCGTGACCTTGGCGTTGTCGATCGCGCCGCCGCTCGACAGCAGGAAGTCCTTGCAGGTGATGGCGGAGATCCAGGCGACCAGGTCGGGCAGGCTGGTGTCGGGCTTCAGGTTGAGCTTGACCATCCGTTTACCGGGCGGCAGCTTGCGACAAGAGTTGGCGGCAACCGTCGCGGCCGAGCCGGCTGGAGCGGCGGCGCTGGCCGGCTGCGACCGGGTCGCACCAAATCCCACCGCCGGCATGGCGACGGTGAGTGCGAAGGCCAACCACATCGTCGTCTTTGAAGCTCTCATCTCCTTTCACAGGCAGCAACTTCGATGCCACGGACCACACGAAAAAACCGTCAATGATCTCGGGTCGAGCGCCGCAAGACAGCATTGCCGCCTGCCAGATTGGCACACCCGCCCGAGACGGCTCGTCGAAACGGCGATGCTCGAGGCACCGGGGACCTGCGAGCGCCCAGGCCGCCAAGAGGAGCGCCGCGGTCGGCCCTATCCTTTGAAGGTGTCGTAGTGGCGTGCCCGCGGCGCGATCCGCGCCTCCAGTGCCCGCCGATCGGCCTCCGACATGGGCACGAAGTCCCGCGCGGCGCCCAGGTTCTCGCGCACTTCAGCGACGGTCGAGCAACCGACGATCACGGTATCCGCGATCGATGCGGTATAGCGGAGCAGCTCGCCAGCTCCCGCTTCGCGCAAGAGCGGCCCGGCCGCCAGCGCCTTCATGCCGACGACGCCCATCCCCCGACGCCGCGCCTCGGCGACCACCGTCGGCGCGAACGGACGGCGGCGCGGATCGGCGGGGTTCAAGGCAACCAGCACGCTGTCGAACGGGAAGCGGCGCATGGCCTCGACCAGCACGTCGGGATCGTGGTGACCGGTGAGGCCGATGAAACGAATGCGGCCGTCGACTTGCGCCTGGCGCGCGGCCTCGAGCGCGCCGCCCTTACCGAACAGGACGTCCAATTCATCGGGCGTCCGGAGGTCGTGGATCTGCCACAGGTCCAGACGGTCGGTGCCGAGCCGCCGGAGCGAGTCGTCGAGCAAACGCAGCGCCCGGTCGCGGGTGCGCTCGTGGGTCTTCGACGCCAGGAAGACGGCATCGCGCGCGCCGGACCCGGCGCTGCGGAAGGCCTCACCATAATAGTCCTGACTCTGCTGATAGGCGGGCGCCGTGTCGCAGTAGCGCACGCCGAGACGAAGCGCCTCCAAGATCACCGGCACCGCCTCTTTCGCGCGACCGGTGGTGCGCAAAATTCCCTCGCCCCCCAACGACACCGGCCAGACCCGCGCGCCGGTCCGACCGAGTGTCCGCTCACCAGCGTCAGACTGAACCGCCCCTTCCGAAGCTCGAGAAGCCATCGTCATGGTAGGCCCGATTGTGCCACGCCCGAGGTGCCACGCACGGCGGCGGGCTGGCCGGCGGCGGGTTGAAACGGGG